>DAINQQ010000372.1:0-1745 GCA_036742645.1 Flavitalea sp. | reverse complement strand
GTTCCCTGTAAGAAATACAATCCAGCACCTTGTTCCAACGCTGCCCACACCCACTACTTTGCGTGCCACATCTACAATCCGGTAATGAGTAAGCAACGTCTTACGGTCGTCAAGGAGCGAGGGGAAATAGGAAGCGAGCCATAAAGCTATCGCTTCTTCAATGGGTCTGCCTGCCTGTGAATGAGTTTCATGTACAATGAGCGGTGCATCATCGCGAAACCGGTATTTGTCGTCTACAATGTCAGTGAGTTTGCCGAGTACCTGGATTTGCGTACGGGTGCGGGCCTTGTCCATCATTTTTTTTATTTGGGCCTGATGTGCAGGCATTGCTTTCAGCACGTGCTTTTCATCAATTGTCGCATAGTGCAATTCCATGTGTCCCATGTATGCATATTCTTTCATTCGGTTGCGATAAGAACGTACGGCTGCCATCACACCTTCTTTGCATAAATTTTCACCGGCACCTAAAAACCTGCCGCTGGCTACGATGCTTGCCACCAGCCGTTTTAGATCCCATTCCCAGGGACCGGGCAGTGTTTCATCAAAATCATTGATGCCGAAAATGAGATTGCGCTCGGCTGAACCGAATACTCCGAAGTTGGCTACGTGCATGTCGCCACATGCCTGTACATTGATGCCCGTCGTTTGCCCGGCGGCTAGGTCTGCCGCCATAATAGCGGCACCACCACGAAGGAAAGCGAAGGGAGAGGTAAGCATCCTGGCATAGCGGATAGGAACAAGCTCCGGCAAGCGTGTCTTTGCCTGCTCTTCCAAAATAGAAACAGGATCAACGCGGTTGACAGCCTGCTTGTAATATCCTTGTTGAATACGCGGAAATTTTTCCCGTATTTTTTTGCCCGCAGCAAGTCGTTCTTCAATGCTTTGCTGCCTTGACTGAAAATGAAGTAGAAGAGGTGTGGTCATGTTACTATTTATTTGACATTACTCGAATTTCATTCACGGTTTTAATCGACCAACACAACTTTTTTTTAGTTGTTGCCACTAGCGAATCACCAGTGAAGTTAGATTTCACTATCAGGTATCCCGGAATCAACACCAGGATGTTTTTTCCGGAAAAGCATTTTGTCTCCAATACTTCAAGTGATGCTTCTCTACATTTGCTAATGCTATTTCGGCCGAGTCCATACAGTTCTATACAGTTTTTGCACCGATCATTCTTCAAATGAGGATAATCATATCTGTTTTAGATAATGCTGGTCATTCATGGAATTTTTCGCTTCAGTATGTTTCTTCAATAAGAAAACGTTGTTCCCGAAATTAGTTAGGCTTGTATGGCGTGGCAGGCAGCCTTTTAATCTCTTTAGTTTCGTGTGAACGAAAGGTTATGGCATGCAGGCACAACCACACTTCATAAGGCAGTAATGGTAAAAACAGGAATTGCTGCGTCCACAGCGTATGTTTGGCAGTGTTGCTCTTTTAAGAGACCCCGGCGGACGATGAACTCCTCCTCCTCGGGGAAGGAATTATTTCGGTTCGGTTTGCATTTGATAAAGAGTTGCTTCGTATACGATCAAAGAACAGGAGACTTCGGAAGTGCAATCAAGTGTTACCCTGATTAACAAAAAAGGAGAAAAGAAAATAATATAGAAGATACAATTCTGCAATATTCTTCCATTTCTGATGCTGCACTTGATATAATTGTGAAGAGAATAAAGCAGGAACAACCTTTTTATGGACAGGTTATGGTTATGGACTTATGGGTGCATTACAATCGGAAGGTATTA
>DAINQQ010000371.1:0-2076 GCA_036742645.1 Flavitalea sp. | reverse complement strand
CATAGATGAATAAATAAAATCCCAATTCTTTTCCCTGTTAATGACGATCCATCCACGATAGGTTAGTTTCAATTCCCTTAAGCGACATTTAGGTTCGTTACGGTTTATTCTATCGGTAAAATTTCGTCTTCGTCGAAAATATATTTGTTGAACCATTGCCAATTATGCCAGAGTAGTGCCAACTGTTCTTTTGGCTTATTGACCACATGACCAAATCCTTTGTATACAATCATTTTTGATGGCACGCCTAAATCCTGCAAACCCCGATACAATTCATAAGCATTTCCGATGGGAACTCTTTTATCGAGTTCGCCATGCTGGATCAACGTGGGTGCAGATGCATTGCTGATAGCCGACATGGGGGCAGTTTTTAAGTAGATACTCATATTTTTCCAGGGGACTCCCTGCAAATATTCACGAGTGAAGCTTGTTATATCAGTATTGGTATAATAGTGAATCCAGTCAGTGATACCGGCACCGACCGAGATAGCTTTGAAAACAGTTGTATGAGTTAACAAATAGGCAGAAAGATAGCCACCCCAGCTCCACCCCATTACTCCCATCCTTGACGTATCAATTATGCCTTTACCAGATAGATATTCGATACCACTTAGTACATCCAATGTTTCACTTATACCTACTTTTCCTATACTCAACGACCGGAATCTTTCTCCATAACCTGAACTACCCCTAAAATTTATCCTTAATACTATCGCTCCTTTCTCCACCCATTGAAAAATAGGATATATCGAAAGTGATAAACCGGGTATCGGTTCAGGAAAGTCCGCACCTCGGGGACCACCATGGAGCATCAGGAGCAATGGATACTTCTTTGAGGGATCGTAATTCCTCGGCTTAATTAAAATACCTTCAATGGTTGTTTGGTCAGCGCTTTTCCAGGAAATAATTTCGTTAACGGGTGTATTCCAGGCTGAAATTTGCTGATTGCTTTGTGTGATCTTTTTTAGCGGCTGATTTATTTTCCATAAATACACTTCATTTAGTTGGTCATGTATGCGTCCACTAACTGCAATGTTTTCAGAATTTGTACTAAATGAAAGATTTTCAATTAGATCCAGCGCAATGGGGATATTTGACAGTCGGCCAGTTTTTATGTCAACTTTGTAAAGTTTTTGCCTGGTTTTTTGTTGAGCAATTACAAACAGGCCTTGATTGTTCCAGTCAGTTATCGTTAAGGATTCATCAATCTCTGAAGCAACTTTGAGGCTGGATTTGGATTTCAAATTATAGATGAACAAAAGATTGTTGCTTGTCCTGACGGCAGATGTGTTATCCAGCCTGCTTATATAAGCGAATGCAGTTCCATCCGGACTCCAGGCGCCAAAAAAATCCCCCGAGGGATTTTCTATTGTTGCATCGTAATTCCTTGTATTTATATCAATCACCATAATGTCAGCCGTAAAAGTTGATTCTATTTGTTGATCTTTTAGTTTATTAAAAGCGATCTGGTTGCCGCCACGATTCCATTCAAACCCGGCAACCGTGAAATCTCCATCTGTCAACCGGGAAGGTTTTTCAACCTTGGATTGCAAAAGAGAATCATAATTAAACCGAAGCAACCAGAGGTGATTATAGCGGGTTGGCTCACCTTCAACAGCGAATGACCCGAGTTTATCTTTTGTAACTTTTGCTTTTTTAGTTTCAGGATCAGGTCTTGAGTACGCAATCATATTACCCGCAGGGTGCCATTCATAATTGATTAGTCCCTCTTCTTCTTTTGTTACCTGCAAAGCTTCGCCCCCATAGATGGAAATAATAAATAATTGTGTTTTTTCGCCACGGTCAGCGAGAAAACTTACAAACCGGCTATCCGGAGTAAATCGCGGCTGCATACTACTTCCTTTTAACGTTCTTGTTAATGGTATTGGAACTTGTCCTTCGTGTGAAATCCATAGTTCATTATCGTATGTATTGTTGATCCAATCTGTTGTTCTTACTGTAAATACTATCGTTTTTCCATCTGGGGAAATAACAGGAGCAGTATAGTTTTTAAGATTCAATATCTGCTCAAAGGAAACTGACACATTCCTTTGAGCTGTAACTGGCAGGGACGAC
>DAINQQ010000370.1:0-2415 GCA_036742645.1 Flavitalea sp. | reverse complement strand
CAGCAATGGAATGTGAATCAACAGTGTTTGTAAAATAACATAACAGATCAGGTATCCATTCAAGATCTTTCCCTCTACATTGAACGATTCGCTGATTGTTTGCAGCATAAACTGAATATAGCTTTCACCATCCACATAAAAGGCCAATTGTATCAGCACCACAATCGCGGCAATTGCAACGAACGCGATATAAGTACGTGGGCGTTTGAAAATTTTAAAAAGTTCAACTTGCAAAACTGTCCACATGCTGGTTGGCTGTTGTAAGTGAAAGGAAATAGTCTTCTAATGAATGCCTTGGCCGTAGGCCTATCAGTTCTGCACCGATTTCGACCAGATAGACATGAAGCTGAGGGATTTTGGCTTTATCAAGCTCGAGTATGAGCTTATGATCACGCAGTTCCTTAAGATTCACACTCCAACTGCCCGACTTCAATTTTTCATAAATCTGGATTGGATTGTTAACCTCAAGTTCCATTACCGTCTTCGATGAATCGAACAATTCGCTAACGGCACCTTCAACAATCTTTTTCCCTTTATCAAGGATCAGCATTCTATCGGCGACGACTTCAATTTCACTCAATAGATGAGAGGATAAAAAGATTGTTTTGCCATGTTCTTTACTCAATCTCAATATCAGATTGCGCATATCCGCGATGCCTTGTGGGTCAAGTCCATTAGTTGGCTCGTCCAGTATAATCAGCTTCGGATCGTGAATCAATGCAACTGCGATACCCAATCGCTGTTTCATTCCCTGCGAATAGGTTTTAATTTTGCTGTTTGCCCTTGTTTGTAATCCAACTATTTCTAACTGCTGTAGCAGCTGCTCCCGTGTTGGCCTGATGCCACTAAGCTTCGCGAAAATGGAAAGATTCTCCAGTGCGGTTAGGTATTTATAGAGGTCGGGCTTTTCGATAATAGCACCTACCTGTCTGAGTATTTCTTTCCGGTGTGTAAGAAGGTTGTTACCGAAAATCTTTATACTGCCCCTGGTCGGTTCAATCAACGTGAGCAACATCCGTATAGTGGTTGATTTACCTGCGCCGTTCTGGCCTAAAAAACCATAAATCTCTCCCTGGTTAACCGAAAAGGAAACGTCATCAACGGCCTTTATATCTTTATAATGCTTGCTTAAATTATTGACCTCTATAATTACCGTCATAGGTGTTTGCAAATTAGTGATTTATGCGTGTTTCTGGTTTGTAGTTTGGGGTTTGTGGTTACCTATGTCTTTTTTTAACGTTCAACTTAATTTATGATCCACAAACAAACAAACCTCAAACTCGTTGAACATATTTGACAAAAAATTTCTAAAAGGCTTGCATTTAAGGAAACTGCAAACTACATTTGTTCCTGTCCTTCTCATCCTCTGACAATTCCGTTAGCTGCAGGATAGCTTTGTTTTCTCATCCTGCCCCAATTCCCAAACCACGAGTTTAATTTTAGAAAGTTTTTTTGTAGTTACTTATAGATCGTCCAATAGCTATGTAAGTTCCGGAGTATTTAATACTCTCTGTCGTGCACTTTATCCGAATTCATTCTCCTTCCTCTGAATTTCCTCATTAGTGCTTTTCGCATGTATTACAAACTCTGAAACTTACAAAAATGAAAAAGAATTTCTTTCAGTCATTGCTGTGCATACTATTTGTATCCGGCAGCCTTGTCTCTTCGGCAGAAACAGGGGAAAATTTTAACTCGCGACCTTCGGTAACGCGTAGTCAGGTTAAAAGTCATCTGCAAAACCATTGCTGGACGTTCAGCGGTTTTGACATCAATGCCAACAGTTGGACTCCGAACATTGAAGGTGATGGAGCAGTGGTTTCACAGAACAGTCCTGCAAACAGCTATATCATCTCACCGGTACTATCAATGAGCAGTCCTGCCTGGCTGACATTCAAATACAAATTCCATAATATTATTAAGAATGACGCAAGAAGGTGGATGAAAATCTACCTGGCTGATGCAAACAACAATCTTGTTATGTTGTTGGACAGTCTTGAGTTTCAGAATATTAATAAAAACCTGCTTTATACATACCATGAAGGCCTGGAAGTGAATGGCGCTTATAAAATATATATCAGCTACGGTGGGATTGGCGAATCAACATGCATCGGAATAGACGAAATAAGTATTTCTGCATCGAAGTATTATGAAGACGGATGTAACGCTTCGCCAGTAGCCGTCAATGACAATTTTACCGGCAACACAGCCAGATGGGCCTCAGGCACTGTAATTCCGAATGATTCTGATCCTAATGGTGACCAGTTCTCCGCATATCTCGTAACACCTTCGCCACATGGAATAGTAGTACTGAACACAAACGGAACCTTTACTTTCACTCCCAATCCATCATTCACCGGTTCTTCAACAAGTTTTACATACAAAATTTGCGACAATGGATTCGGCGCCCTTTGTTCA
>DAINQQ010000369.1:0-2467 GCA_036742645.1 Flavitalea sp. | reverse complement strand
ATATCCGGAGTCACCAGAAATTTTTCTTCTTATCAATGACGGAAAGGGAAAGTTTACAAATGCACCATCCTCAATAAGCACAACATTACAGTCGTTGGGAATGGTAACGGATGCCGCGTGGGTCGACGTTGACAATGATGGACAGAAAGATCTTATCGTTTGCGGCGAGTGGATGAAACTACATGTCTTATCCAACAAGAATGGAAAGTTAACTGATCTTTCTGTTCAGCATTTTCCCGATACCCTGACAGGCTGGTGGAACCGTTTGCAGCTTGCTGACATGGATGGAGATGGCGACATGGATCTCATCGCAGGTAACTGGGGGTTGAACAGTCCAATGAAAGTAAGTAAGTCGGAACCCGCGTTAATGTTTTACAATGATTTTGACAACAATGGTTCTCTTGATCCATTGATCTGTCATTATATCCAGGGCGTGTCATATCCCATGGCCAGCCGGGATGAGATGACTGACCAGATAGTAAGCCTGCGACAAAGGTTTCCCACTTATGATTCGTATGCAAACATGACGATCGCCGACATACTTACACCTGAGCAGTTGAAATCATCAAAACAATTATCGACGAATCATTTTGAAACGACTTATTTTGAGAATAACAATGGTGTATTCAGGGCGAAAAGACTTCCATTGCAGGCCAATTTCTTTCCCGTCTTTGCCATCAGTACCGGTGATTTCGATCGGGATGGGAAACAGGATATATTACTAGGTGGGAACACCGATCATGCAAGAATAAAAATCGGCAAGATAGATGCCGGTTACGGAACGTTACTAAAAGGAGATGGAAAAGGAAATTTCGAATATATACCTCAACTTAAATCCGGCCTGGTTGTCAGGGGTTGCACAAGGGATATCATTAATTTAAAAGGAAAGAATAAAGATCGTGTGATCTTTGCGATCAATAATCAGGCTCCTCTAACGTATACTTATTGAAGTGTTCGAACATGAAAAGAATTATCGTACTTGTTATTGGTGTAATATGGTTGAACGCTGGATATGGACAAAAAAAGACTTTGTTCACGACAGGGGATTATGTGCGAGCATTGAAACATGCTACGGATGTGATGGTAAATGATGTCACATCGCCCGTAGCGGCTTCAAGGTATTACGCATATATTAACCTGGCTGCAAATGAAACTCTTACACTATTTGATAAGCAACAGCCACGTTTTGCCAGCACTCTGCACGGATTGAGTAATGTTATCATTGATGATAGTCTTGTTAAAAGAAGTGATCCTCAACTGGCTGTAATTCTCACACTCTACAAAGCTGGGACGAAATTGCTTCCTTCCGGGTACATGCTGCAGAAAAAAATTGATTCCTTGAAAATTGTCGCGCACAAAAGGAAGTTAGCCTCTGACAAAATTGATGCATCTGTTGCGCTTGTTGATAAGCTGGTTGAACAGGTGATCAAATATGCATACGCCGATGGTTTCGTAAAACTGAGCGGCTACAGGAGGTTTACACCTGTGTCGGGCGATGAGTACTGGCAGCCTACTGCCCCGGGGTTTATGTCAGCCCTGGAGCCAAATTGGAATACGCTTCGTGTATTTGTTCTTGATTCATGTTCGCAATTCAATGGCGGTGCTCCCAACAAATACAGTGCGGATACTACATCCTTATTTTATAAAGAATTGAAAGAAGTATATAGTATAGGAAAGAATATTTCCAGGGAACAGGCGGAGATTGCGATGTTTTGGGATTGCAATCCTTTCGCACTGCAACAGATTGGCCATCTCGAATTCGGTATAAAAAAAATATCTCCCGGTGGGCATTGGATGGGAATTACGGGAATAGCGTGCAGGAAACAAAATTTATCGCTTGCCAAAACAGCTTATGCGCACGCTTTGGTTTCTGTAGGAATTGCTGATGCATTTATTTCGTGCTGGGCCAACAAATACAAGTACAACAGGGTAAGACCGGTAACGGCTATCAAAAAATTAATTGATAGAAATTGGTCACCATTGCTACAAACACCACCGTTTCCAGAATATACCTCTGGTCATAGTGTGATCTCGACGACTGCATCGACCATTCTCATTCATTTATTCGGTGAGAACTTTTCCTTTACGGATGATACGGAAAAAGAATTCGGGTTGCCTGCAAGAAAATTCAATTCCTTCGCCGAAGCATCGAAAGAAGCAGCGATATCAAGATTGTACGGAGGCATCCATTTCAGGGACGCGATTGTAAATGGTGTGAAAGAAGGTGAAGAAATTGGAAAGTTCGTAATCACCCGCAGCCCGGGGATACATGTAAATAGTAAAAATTAAATTGGTGATACTGTTCTTTTGTGTTCTTTGTGCTATTCTCTTCGTGTTCTTTGTGAACCGATTCACTTGCACAATCAGGAGGTTCACAAAGAACACAATGGAAATAGCACAAAGAACACGAAGAATTGACAGGAATTGTTTTAACCTGGTTTTCCTTATTAAACTCTCGTAAGTGCAC
>DAINQQ010000368.1:0-2550 GCA_036742645.1 Flavitalea sp. | reverse complement strand
GATCGCGCTCGGCGTCCAGTACAAGGCCACCGAACGCTTCACCCTGCGCGCCGGTATCGGCCATACTCTTTAAAGAATGCCAGGCGCCTTTCGCAAAAATGGTGGTGGGCACCACTTCTTTCAATGCATCTATGATCTGCCTGATATATTGCATTGAAAATTCTTCAAAATCTTTTGGGCTAAGCAAACCACCCCACGAATCAAACACCTGCACAACATCGGCACCCGCTTTCGCCTGTCCCTTGCAGTAAGCGATCGTGATATCCGTTATCATTTGCAACAATTCGTGTGCAATTTCGGGTTGACTAAAACAAAAAGCCTTTGCTTCGTCAAAAGTCTTTGATCCTTTGCCTTGCACCATATAACATAATAAAGTCCACGGAGCTCCCGCAAAACCTATCAATGGAACGCGCCCTGCCAACGTCTTCTTCGTAAGCGTCAATGCTTCGAACACATAGCCCAACGCCTCATTTACTTCTGGTGATCGTAACTTGATTAAGTCATTTTTAGTTTGTATGGGGTCAGGCAGTAATGGACCTCTTCCTTCAATCATCTGAACCTCCATCCCCATCGCCTGGGGCACTACCAATATATCTGAAAAAATAATTGCTGCGTCCACCCCTACCTGTTCTACAGGCTGGATAGTAATCTCAGTAGCCAACCGTGGATTCTGGCATCTCTCAAAGAAAGAATACTTTTCTTTTAACCTGATATAATCCGGCAGATAGCGGCCAGCCTGGCGCATCATCCATACAGGCGGACGATCAACACTTTCTCCTCGCAACGCTCTTAGTAACAGATCATTCTTCAATGATTCCATAAATTTTATTCGTCAGTTTCTATTAGAAATTTTTTCCTTCTTCAATGACTGGTAATACCTGATCATTTTGTTGATTAAATCCTCCTTCCCTGCTTTATCACCCACAACGATTGTATTGTTCGTGAATTTTTTTATTTCTTCAGCAGTTGTTTGTCCGATAGCAAACAAATCGGTTTGCGCACTTATTTGATTACTCGAAAAAAAAGCTGACACGGCACTTGGACTAAAAAATAAAATCCCCTGGAAGTGCTGATTTATCTTATTCATCAAAACAATTGTTCGATACACGATTACTTCATCAACCGTTACCCGATGTTCCACCAATATCTTCGGTAATTCATCCCTGCGATGATCGCCGCAAAAGAAAACGGCCTCGCGCACAACTCCCGTTTCAATAATTATGTTCGCCAGCGCCGATGCATTCTCAGCAAATCCTGCTATCGAGTTTTCACCAAAATATTTGACGAGGGTTTTGCGTGTTGTATTACCTAAACAAAATATCCGCCATACAGGTCTAACACCATTCAATTGGCTGGTGACTGACTCAGCTGCATTCATGCTAGTGAATACAGCGGTGATTGATCGGGATGAAAAATATTGTATTCGGCTAGAGAGTTCTTTCGATTCAAGTGATTCAGTCCTGATAAATGGTACGATATCTATTTGAAGTCCATTTTCTTCAGCCAGGGCGATCAACTGCGGGCTCAAAGGTCTTGTACATAATATCGGAATTTTATTGTGCTGCATACTTTATCCTCTCGGCGATTTGGCTTCCGCCAGTTTGTAATAAGTTAAGAGCCGCTTCCCTGCCTAAATTAATTGCATCGGCAACGGGAACTTTCTTTTCTGTCTGCACCTTTTCGGCTCCGTCTAACGAAAGAATATTTCCGGTAAATCCCACCATGTCATTTTTAACTATTGCCAATGCGCTAATTGGAGTAGAACATCCTCCCAGAAGCGCTCGCAAAAAATCTCTTTCAATTTTTGTACATAATGCTGTTTCGGGATCATTAAATGGCCGGCAACTCTCAAATATAAACGGGTCGTTATCTCTGCATACAACCATAATAGCACCCTGTGCGGGAGCCGGCAACATCCAATTTAGTTCTACGCTGTCTTCGGGCCGAAGTCCAATGCGTTCAAGTCCTGCCTGGGCAAAGATTGCTGCATCCCACTTTGCATTCTGTAACTTCTGAAGCCTTGTGTTTACATTTCCGCGCAGGTTATGTACCTGATGATGAGGAAACCTGTGAAGCCACTGTGCTTTGCGACGTATGCTACTCGTAGCTATATGAGCGATATATTCTTCCCTATACAACTGGTCTAAAGATGTTTTGAAAACAAGGAGATCATTCACAGGTCCTCTTTTTAGTACGGCTGCCTGGACAATTCCTTCCGGTAATTGGGTAGGGACATCCTTCATGGAGTGAACTGCAATGTCTATATTGTTATTTAGAAGCGCGGTATCCAAACTTCGCGTAAAAATTCCCTGTACGCCCATTTCATACAATGGCGTTTTTGTATCTGTATCTCCCTCGCTTTTGATATAAACCAACTCTGCCCTGAGCCCATTAAGCATGAACTGTTCCTTCACCTGGGCTGCCTGCCACACTGCTAACTGGCTTTCCCGGGTACCTATCCTAATCAATTTCGACATGTATAGTTGAGTTTACCCCGTGGTAAGAAATTCATTGATCGCCTCGATATAATAACAACCGTATTGATTCTGC
>DAINQQ010000367.1:0-2643 GCA_036742645.1 Flavitalea sp. | reverse complement strand
CCATAGAGCCAATATTCACAACAGGCGATTGTGCTGTTCCCAATGTACCTGGAAGTTGTTGGCGGAACAGAAGCTCGCTCGTTTTGCGAGTGTACCAGTCGAAAATGATATCGAGTTTATTATTCAGGAAAGTACCATCGAAGCCTATGTTTATAGTAGTGTTATCTTCCCATTGTGCATTAGGATTACCGATACCTGTCAATGCAAGACCCGGTGATACGCTGGTCTGGGTACCAGTTATATCATATCCAAAAGTTGCTCCTGACCCAGCTGTACTGAAGGCATTGTTTGTTGGTACAGGTGTTGAGTTACCCATCTTACCCCATCCTCCGCGAACTTTCAAATCGTTCACGAAATCTGCATTCTGCATAAAATTAAATTCTGTAAGTCTTAAGCCAACAGAAGCAGCCGGGAAAATACCATACTTATTATCTTCACCAAACACGGAGGCACCATCCCTTCTCAAAGTGGCACTCAACAGGTAGCGATCTTTATAAACATAATCCACTTTACCAAATTGTGAATACAATTGCCTTGTTGGCTGACCACCGCTATTCAGCTGACGACCGGAGTTATCTGTGTTAGTAAGTGTGAGATAATCGGGATTTAGACTGAAAGGATTCAATCCCTGCCCATTCAGTTGTCTGAAGTAATTGTCAGCCACAGCTTCGATACCAGCCAACACTGTTAAGTTGTGGTCGCCGAATATTTTTGCGTATCTGAGAGTATTTGTCCAATTCCATCCACCTGCGTTGCCAGCACCTTCTCCGAAAGTATTACTACCGACATTTTCAGAATTTTCATAAGTTCTGTAATTGATAAAGCGGTTTTGAAAAAACCCAAAATATCCAGCGAATGAAGTTCGAAAGGTGAAGCTCTTAAGGAAATCAACTTCTGCAAACAAATTACCTACTGCAATACCTGCAAAACCCTTGTTATCTTTCGAGCGTTCGCGTCTCGCGACTGGCTGAGTGGAGTTATTGAAACCCTTAGCCGTAGTTCCGCCATAGCCACCGCCTTCATCATAAACCGGGATAAGCGGGTTGATTGTTAAGGCAAACATGATATCATTTTCACCTGCGGGACCGCCGACCTGTGGATTCTCCCGGAATGTAAAGTTGAAGTTCTGACCAAAGCGAATAAAGTCTTTTACTTTGTATTCGGAATTCAGCCTCATATTATACTTCTTCAATCGGGTATTTAATACGACACCTTTTTCATCATAATAGCTGAAACCGCCATAATATCTTGCATTTTCAGACCCACCGCTGAGTCCAAGAGTATGGTTTTGAATGGGATTTGTTTCAGTTAACGCACCGTACCAGTCAGTACCCGCCTTATTGGCCTTAATGATCTGATAGATTGGGCCCTTTTCAAAATTGGTATTATACAAGCTCATGTCAAGAGCCGGATCTCCCGTAAATACACCGTCCTTGGCACCGGCTTTCAAATAATCAGGTAATATTGGATTGGCTCCAGATCCATACTGGGGGTGTGTCGTTACCTGGCCAGCATTTTTTAACGCTACCCAGGTCAAATCAGCCTGCTGTTGTGGAGTCAAAAGGTCGATTCCTTTACTGGGCTTCGAAAAACCATATGTAACATCGTAGGTCACATTGAGTTTGCTGCTATTCCATTTCCCTTTTTTTGTAGTTATTAGAATTACACCAGCAGACGCTCTCGATCCGTAGATTGAGGCAGCCGCGGCATCCTTTAAGATCGTTGTTGATTCCACATCATTCCCGTTCAGAAAGTCGATGTTATAGAGCTGAACGCCATTATCAAGAATATATAGGGGCGAATTGTTCGTAAAAGAGCCAAAACCCCTGATCCGCACCTGGCTGGTCGTTCCAGGTTGACCAGAAGTAATAACCGTAACACCGGGAACACGTCCCTGGAATTGCTGTTCTGTGTTTCCCGAAGGAACGGAAGCCAGTTTTGCCCCTGATACGGTCGCTACTGCTCCGACGATATTTTTCCTTTGCTGGCTTGTGTAACCGGTAACAACTACTTCGTTCAGGTTTGACGAAGAAGCGGTTAAACCAATATTTACAGTACTTTGGTCTCCTACAGCAACTTCACGCTGTTCAAACCCCACAAAAGAAATTACCAAAACTGAATTATCGCCTGTAATAGCCAATGAAAAATCTCCTTGTGCATTTGTTTGAGTCGCAACATTAGAGCCCTTCACAAGTACTGTGGCCCCTGCAACAGGAGCGTTATTGGCGTCAGTAACTTTTCCGGAGACTGTTCTTTGTTGCGCAGATACGATCGTGGCAAATAGTAACAGGCAGGCAGTCAGCCACGACCGAAGTGCAGTTAGTTTTAAGAACATAATTGTTGAGTTTTGTTGGTTGGTTTTTATTTTGATAAGAACTAATTTATTCTAGAACCTGGAGAACTTTTCGGAAAATTGTTGGTGATTATAAATAAATTAACAATCTAGTGAAAAGAATTTTTAAGATCAGGTTGAAAAACTAAACGTTATCATATATATACGGCAAATTGACTAGAAATTTCGAGTGTTGGGGAGATCAGAGCCAGCTTTTGCTTACAATCGTTAGTTACGCTCGAAGAGGATAACCTTATTAAAGATTTCTTTAAGCATCGGTTCGCTGCGTAGCCATCGAAATATTTTTAACA
>DAINQQ010000366.1:0-2714 GCA_036742645.1 Flavitalea sp. | reverse complement strand
GCCAGCTATCGCGAATACCCACCAGCTTATATCGGTTCTATAAGCAAAATCCTGTAACCATTTGTACATCGCATAATAAGCAAGCGGGCACGCGATCAGAATAGAGATCGATACCAGTTTGAGGAAATCTTTGGAAAGCATGCCGGTAATATTTGCCACCGAAGCGCCGAGGACTTTACGTATCCCAATTTCTTTAACTCTTTTCTGTGCTGCAAATGTGGCGAGTCCCCATAGTCCGAGACACGAAATAAGCATCGCTAAGCCAGAGAATATTTGGAATAAGGTGTATAGTCTCGATTCTGACTTGTATAAAGCATCCAATTGTTCGTCGAGAAAATTAAATTCAAAAACTTCCTGTGGAAACGCTTTTTTCCATGCAGATTCAATCGCCACCATTGTTTCGGGAATATTGCTGGAAGCGGCGATTTTTATATTGACCTTGTCATACCATGGAGCAAATTGCGTGATCAACGTTGGTTTAATCTCTTCATGCAGGGATGCGATGTTGAAATCAGATATGACCCCTGTTATTTCCGCTCTCCATCCATTCATACCAATCCAAAACCGCGTACCCAATGCTGCTTTGTTCGATTGAAAGCCTAACGCATGCACCAATTTCTCATTTACCACAACTCTTGGAAATCTTTGTCCTTCCGGGAGCGACTCCGATATAGCAGTAGTATCCGACAAGTTGAAGAAACGACCTTCCCTGAGTTGCATGCCATACATGCTGCAATAGTTTTCATCTGCGAGAATTGTTGTAACAGGTTGCCGCGCTGGATCATCACGGTCTTTTAAACTCATCAGGGTTCCCCAATGTCCCCCGCCACTCGGGGCACTTGTCGAGAAAGAAATATCACGTATACCTTTTAGTTCTTTAAGATCGTTCGTAAGAACATCTTTTTTTGAATTGTCGGGGAAAGGAACAAGCACGATGTTTTCTTTATCAAAGCCAAGGTTTTTGTTTTTCAAAAAATTCATCTGTTTCCCGATAAATATCAGCGCGATCAAAAGACTCACGGAAATGCTGAATTGTAATACAACCAGGCCTTTCCGTAAGAAAGAAGATTTCGGATCACCCGATACCATCGTGGATTTGAGAGTGACTGCAGGATGAAACTTACTGATCAACCAGGCAGGGTACAATCCTGCTATCAGGCCGGTCAGGACGATTCCTGTTAGCAACCATCCTACTAATTCCGGCGACTGGAAAATATCAAAACTGATTCTCCTATTCCCAAGGTTATTGATGTAGGGTAAGGATGCTTTGGTTATCAGCACAGCGAATACCCCTGATATTGAAACGAGAAGCCATGCTTCAGTAAGAAACTGGCTAATCAACTGAACGCGTCCCGCTCCTACCGATTTGCGCACTCCGATTTCTTTTGCTCTTGTCATCGCCTGGGCGGTGGAAAGATTGATAAAATTAATGCATGCAAGCGCCAGGACAGCCAATCCAACGCTTGCAAAAAACCAGAGCCACGTTTTATCCAATGCCTGCACCCATTGGCCTCCGCCGGCATATTTGGAATTAAAATGAATATCCAGCAATGGTTGCAATTCCACATCCGCACGGACGTTCTTTGGCATTCCAGGCTCTGAGTTAACGTTCCTGTCGTATATTGATTTTAGACCAGCATTGATGGCTTGTAGATCTGCACTCTCAGGAAGCACAATAAACGTTGACCCACCCGATACTGATCCAAAATGTGTCGTACTTGTGTTCAAATACTTTTCATCGGTTGAAAATGATAGAATCATTGACGCAGGCAGGTGAGTATTGCCGGGGAAGTCACGGATGATTGCACCTACCGTTATATTATACTTGTTGTTGTATTTAAATATTTTTCCGACCGGGTTTTCTTTTCCAAAGAATTTTTCGGCAGTAGATTCTGTTAGTATAGCCTGATAGGGCTTTCTTAAAGTTTCATAAGCATTTCCCGTTAACACTATTACATCAAACACATCCAGGAACTCCGGATCGGTCATCATTATGTTCTCCTGCTTAAACTTCTTGTTGTGGTTGATTTCAATAATCGGTTTTCCCATGGGATGGTGAACATGTGTTACATGCTCGACGTTAGATATCGTTTTGCGAATCTCATTGGCAAGAGGAAAAGGGGAGGAGAAATGAAAATTCTTCGTTCCGAAATCATTCCATACTGAATTGATGCGATAAGTGCGTTCGGCTTTTTTATGATAGGAATCAAAACTCAATTCATATCTTATAAACAAGCCGATCAGCAGGCACACACTCATTCCAAGTGTCAAACCTATAATATGAAGGGCGGTATGAATTCTCTGGCGGCCCAGACGCCGCAGTGAAAACTGGAAATTATTCCGGATCATGCAAGAGCTTTTGGTGTACGACAGTTTACGTATGTTTTTGTTATACCAGCCCTATGCCAATAGTAAACCCACTAAAATTCAAAGAGTTAAATAGGATTAATTAGTGCGGGTGTTCGGAAACGGACAGTTGTTTCTTCATTATCGAACAGTCTCTGTGGTCCTTGGAAATGCTTCACCAGAATTAAAGAGGGCTTACAATGAAATCTAAGGAACGTTTAGAGTGAATTCAATGAAAAATAAATAGACCACCTGCGCCTGATTCCTTGCGTTTGTTCTGCGTTGAGTTGTTCTTTGTTGACCCTTGATGGCAAAGTTGAAAAGTTCACAAAGAAGCAACGGAACAAGTGACGAATACACAAAGATTG
>DAINQQ010000365.1:0-2790 GCA_036742645.1 Flavitalea sp. | reverse complement strand
CCATACCCTTTCAATTGCGGTTCGACGGGTGCTCGTCCTACCAGCGCCGGGGGAGTAACTGCGTTACCCGGAATCATGATGGTTTATTAAGGTGAAAGCGGTGAAGACTATCTTACCGAATGTAAGCATAATTCCCCAGGCGATCCTAGCTGCTAAAAAGATTCTTGCTTAAGAATTCATTTTGAAATTTACCAGTCGGGTCATATTGTTTTACCAGGGACTTGAAGTCCGCAAGTTTTTCATAACGGGATTGCAGCACCGAAGGTGCGATAGTAAATAATTTTGCCCAGTGTGGTCTGGCGTGAAAAGGAGCAAGTTGTTCCTCGAGAAGTGGCAGAAGATTCATAACAGTTTCCACTTCCTGTTTCCAGGTAGTGTGAATGGCGATGCAGGTTCTTTTGTAACAGGGGCTCATCCAGAAATTATCTTCCTGGATCGTACGGATCTCAGAAATAAATAAATGGGGACTTATCTTTTCGTGTAATTTTTCTATGGCCATTATGGCTTCATACGCATGTTCGATTGGTACAAAATATTCACTTTGCAATTCCTTCCCAACGCTTGGCATAAAGCCCATTTTAAAATGAGGTAGTCTTTCATACCACGGTCCCGCAATATCCATTTGTTCAGTAACATTTTCAGCAGATTGGTCTTCAACCGGGTGAACATTTTGCGTGGCTATTTTTGCGCCATATAATTGAGGCTCTGCCGCGGTATCGTTATTACCTGCCAGCTTCTTAATCCAGACTTCATTTATATTCTTGTTTTTCCAATCAGTAAACAGGCTTACGCTATATCCTTTCGATTGTAAATTTTCGAAGTTGTTTTTCAATTCGCTGATCGGCAGATTGCGATATACAACCTGCTTCATGTTGAATGTGGGCTGTAGGTCGAGTGTCACTTTGGTAATAACGCCAAGAGCACCCAATCCTACCACCGCTCCATAAAACCGATCTCCATCTTTTGTTTTTGATAACACAACAATATCCCCGGATGCATTCACAAATTCAATAGCAGAAACGGCGGTAGAAAGATTGCCATTCTTAGTTCCCGAACCATGGGTGGCCGTTGAGCAGGCGCCTGCAATTCCTATATGCGGCAAAGAAGCCAGGTTGGGTAAGGCATAACCATTTTCATGAAGGTAAGGCGCAAGCTCGCCATACTTCATGCCAGCTTCCACAGTTACAGTACTTGAATCTTTGTCGATAGATACCACCTTATTCATCTCTTTTAGCGAAACCAGGTTATCGGTACTGTCTGCGATTTTGCTGAATGAATGCCGGGAACCCAATGCTTTCAGTTTGCTACATTTCTCCACGACTTCCTGCACTTCTTCTAATGATTTCGGATAATGCACATTTGCAGTGCTGTACTCAACATTGCCTGCCCAGTTTAAAAGAGGTTTACCCGTAGAAGCAGGCTTTGAAGGCTCCGACTTACAACCAATCACTTCAGAGAGAACAACACCGCCGGCGACGATTGAAGAAGTTTTTATGAAGGTTCGCTTATCCATGGTTTTAAAGGTAATGAAATCTCTCGCAAACCTTACGCGTCATAACGGCCAGGGTGGCGAATGGGATGAAGTGTATCTTTTCCTGGAGAAGAGCATGTATGCCATGCGACGCCTGGAACTTTTTCGATGGTGGTATACAGCCCCAACTCACCGCAAGCCTTATCCTTTTACAAACTTTATTGCCGTTCTTTCTTTACCACTTCTCACTTCAAGAATGTAGATGCCTCTTTGGATTCCTCCATTGATATTGAGAGTGACAAGGTTTGACCCGGTGGTGGTAAAGATACGCCCGGAATATAGCGTAACGCCTGACATGCTGTATACTGATACTTCACCCGGGCCTTTTAATTCGGACTGGTATGTAAAACCAAGTTGTGAATCTGCAGGATTATTCAGCAACCGGATAATGTTCCCGAGGGCCGGTGGATTATTTTTTAATTGTATCATTTTGGAATAAGCACTCGACTTATCTCGATTAAATATTTTCAAACGGTAATAGGCGGTTGTCTCTTTTTGAGGGATACCCTTGAATTCATATTCTTCCATGCCTGGTTTGTTAGAAACGAAAACAATACCTGAAGTTTCAAAGGTCATTCCATCTAAACTTTTCTCCACTTCAAATACATTTCCTCTTTCATTGTCACTAACTTTCCACGCGATTTTGGCAGAGTCATTCCTAACAAATCCATTCAAATCAAAAACATTTGCCACGATTACACGGTGTTTAAGCTGAGCGCTTGCACTAAAAGACAAAATGATGCCGGTCAACAGGGTAAAAAAGGGTTTCATTTCTTAGGGTTTGATTAGACAATAGATTTAATCGATGCCCATAGAAATATTGGAACGGCGGTTTATAAAGGATTGGAAATTTAGCAACTGGTTAAATCCAGTGATGCTGAGAAAAAATAAAATGAATTGGGATAATTGTACAGGGAATACTGTATCAGTAAAAGAGTTATGCCAGGTACGATTAATCCAACTGGTTTTCGAAAGGATTGGAACATAAACATATAATGAAAAGACTGAAAATGCAAGCGGATTTACAAGAAAATTTGATGTAAAAGTGTATGCTATTGATAGACATACGATAGGCTTAATTATTCATTTGCCCTGTCATAATACTTAGGCGTGCCACGGTTGCAAGATGCGTGATTGTGTCAACGTTTTATAACCGTGGCACGCCCGGTAGAGGGCAATGGCTGACGAACACACTGATTGTATTGAGTTACTTCAAAAAAAGCTGAGTAGCGTACAATATTTTTTTTCCTGTCATTTCG
>DAINQQ010000364.1:0-2802 GCA_036742645.1 Flavitalea sp. | reverse complement strand
ATCAGATCCTTCAACAAGGCCAATCCCGGTACATATGATGTCCTCGCATCAGGCGAAAACAAAAAGCCTGTCCAAAGGGGCTGTTGATTTTATCAGCAAACCAGTGGCGTTTGAAAAGTTAGGGGAGATGTTCTCCAAAATTGACGAGGCGTTGACACGCCATCCAAAGAAAGTATTGATTGTTGAAGAAAATACCAAGCATGCGCAGGCGCTGGCTTATTTTCTGCAGCAGTACAATGTTGCTTCAGAGATCAGGAATTCGGTCACCGACGGAATCAAGGCACTACATCAGAAAGAAGTCGATTGTGTAATACTCGACATGGGTATCCCTGCACAGAGGTCTTATGACACGCTTGATGAGGTGAAGAAAACACCTGGTTTTGAAAATGTTCCCATCATTATTTTTACCGGTAAGAATCTTTCTCATGCAGAAGAGGTCAGGATAAAACAGTATGCAGATTCGATTGTAATCAAAACCGCTCAGTCGTATCAAAGAATTCTCGACGAGGTTTCGTTGTTCCTTCATCTCGTGGAAGAAAACAGGAAAACTGGTAAAACATCAAGGTACAAACGAATGGGTGAAGTGGCCGAAGTATTGCGCGACAAGACAGTACTGGTTGCTGACGACGATGTGCGCAACATCTTTTCTCTCACGAAGTCGCTCGAAAATTATGGCATGAATGTGATTTCAGCGATTGATGGTAAGGATGCATTGAAGCAGATGGATAATAATAACAAGATTGACATCGTACTCATGGATATGATGATGCCTGAAATGGATGGATACGAATCCGTCAGGCGCATACGGAAGATCCCGAGGTACAGAAATTTGCCAGTCATCGCTGTCACCGCGAAAGCAATGACAGGTGATCGTGAGAAGTGTGTCGCTGCCGGAGCATCAGATTATATTACCAAACCGGTGGATGTTGATCAGTTGATATCATTGTTACGTGTATGGTTGTATCAGTAAAAGAGTTAATATGGTTGTAGGACATAAAACTGCCCAGGCCATGACCGACGATCGGGAAAAATGTTTGACAGCCGGAGCCGGTAATACGTCTCGAAGCCCATTGATGTGGATGTTTTGCTGGAAAGACTCTCGCATGTAGTTAAACAACACGGATATGGTTAAAGACGAAGATCTGGATTTATTGATCAGCGAATTATTTGAAAAATACGGGTATGATTTCACAAATTATGCACGAGCTTCATTGAAAAGGCGAGTCGACAGGCTGTTGGTTGTCGATCGATTTCCAAGTTTTGCAGAGTTCATTTATAAGTTAAAGAACAATGTAGAATACCTCGTTCATGTGGTGCAGGAACTCACTGTGAACGTCACCGAAATGTTCAGGGATTCCTCGCTATTTAAGACGCTCCGGGAGCAGGTACTTCCAGTATTGGCTACACATCCCATTGTCAGGGTGTGGCATGCGGGCTGTTCAACCGGGGAGGAGGTGTACTCCATGGCTATTCTTCTCGAAGAGGCAAATCTCCTGCATAAATCTCTTTTATACGCAACCGATATCAACCCGTCCGTGATCGAGAATATTAAAAAAGGAATTTTTCCAATAAGCCAGATGAAAGACTACTCTGAGAACTATATATCCTCCGGCGGGAAAAAAGATTTTTCAACCTACTATACTGCGAAATACGATTGGGTGAAATTCGATGAAAAATTCAACTCAAGAATGATCGTTGCCACGCATAACCTTGTATCTGATCGATCATTTAATGAGTTTCAGCTTATCTTTTGCCGGAACGTTTTGATTTATTTTGATAAGGTTTTACAGGATAAGGTACTTACGCTGTTCGATGAGAGTCTTGAGAAATTGGGATGGCTGGTGCTCGGTTCGAAAGAAAATCTGCGCTTTTCACCAATTTCAAAAAAATATACCCAGTTAGAAAACAAAGAAAAGATATGGCGGAAGATGC
The DNA here is from genome assembly GCA_036742645.1 of Flavitalea sp. GTDB lineage: Bacteria > Bacteroidota > Bacteroidia > Chitinophagales > Chitinophagaceae > Flavitalea. The sequence goes on along the minus strand of DAINQQ010000364.1, from coordinate 870 downwards.
GGTAAGGAATATTAAAGTCGTTGCAATCGGAGGCTCTGCCGGCAGTCTCGAAGTGATATTAGATATTGTTCAACATCTGCCCGCAAATCCCGCGGCCGTTTTTATTATCGTCGTGCACCGTAAGAATGATAAGGATTCGATTCTCCAAAATCTTCTTTCCGAAAAAACAGCCTTAGCGGTGATCGAGGTCGAAGACAAAGAGATGATTGTACCCAATACAATCTATCTCGCGCCGCCAGGCTATCACCTGCTAATTGAGAATGAAACGATCTTTTCGCTTGATGGTTCTGACAAAATACATTTTAGCCGTCCTAGTATTGACGTAAGTTTTGAGTCGATAGCGGAAATCTTTAAGGAACGTGTAATTGGAATTCTGCTATCGGGTTCAAACGCAGATGGTGCTCAAGGCATGGCCGCAATAAAAAGTATGGGTGGATGCACGATTGCTCAAAATCCCAAAACATCGGAAGTTGGTTACATGCCGCAACAAGCTATCGAATTGGGATGTGTTGATCATATTCTTGATAATGAAAATATCCTGAGTACACTGATGAACGAACTCGGAAAGCCGTAGAAATGATGTAGGATATACGAGGCAAATATGAAGTACGAAATATGTGCGATGTACAAACAATTATTCCGCGATGCTCATGGTAAAACGATGAGGTCGTTTAAGCAACCACTTGCAAAAGGAGTTAATGAAATACAGGTAAGGGACCTGGGATCTTTATCTGCAGGAACGTATGTACTGCAAGTGATTACGAACGATGGAATGAAATCTAAGAGAATTATAAAGCTGAGTAATAAGGGGGATATAAATTTTTACGAATTACCACGAATGAATTAGTAGTGATTGAAAATATGGCCGCA
>DAINQQ010000363.1:0-2836 GCA_036742645.1 Flavitalea sp. | reverse complement strand
GGCACCTTTCAGGGATTTAACAAACTACTTCTTGCCGGAGGAGTTATAGATAAGCAATTTAACTGGATTTTCGGTACCGGACACCTTGTGATCTGTGGCGACCTTTTTGATCGCGGAGAAGAAGTAACGGCTTGCCTCTGGCTTCTTTACAAGCTGGAGGAGGAAGCAAAAACTAAAGGGGGCTATGTGCATGTTATTCTTGGAAATCATGAGATCATGAACCTTTCGGAAGACATCAGGTATGTTCACCCTAAATACTTGCAGGTTGCTACCCTAATGGGAATAACTTACATGGACCTTTATAACGCTGGTACAGAACTAGGCCACTGGTTGCGAACTAAAAACATCATGGAACGGATTGGAGATGTACTCTTTCTACACGGGGGCGTATCTCAGCTAGTCAATCAAAGAGGTCTTTCCCTAAAAAAAATGAATAACCGCGTACGGCCTCTTTATGACAAGGATGGAATTGATAGCCTCTTGGTCGAGGAAAACGTAACTACATTCTTCGATGCGCAAACATCGCCCTTTTGGTACCGGGGTTATTTTATGTCACCCCGTGCTTCCATGGCGCAGGTAGATAGCACCTTGCGGATTTACAATGTTCACAGGATCGTTGTGGGACATACTATTGTTGACAGCATTCAAACCCTGTATAATGGGAAGGTCATTGCTATAGATGTTAATCATCACATTGGCAATCACCAGGCCCTGGCAATTGAAAAAGACAGCTTTTACCGCATGAATTTGGAAGGGAAAAAAAGAAAATTGGATTAATCAGTTCGTTTTTGACAGATTTCCATTTGATCAGCTTACATTATTTCTTTATTGTTACTATCCCAAATAATTTTAATTTAGTAAAAGCTACCGTGCCATGTCTTGTATTTAATACAAGCATCAAATTCAATGACGATCAATTGCCCTTACCAGGGCCAATACCACTGAATATAAACCATTTCTATTCTACCCTGATGATTCCCTGATCCGTTATAATGCATCAAAATTTAAACCAGTAACGGTGAAACTATTTTACACACTTTTGCTCCTGTTGGCAATGACCAACCAGCCACTTGCGCAACAGCCTGCGTCGAAGATTGACGAGGTGGAATTTTTTAAGAATCAATCCGTAATAGACGCGACGGTTGTTCTTGACATCCGTCATTTAATGAAGGCGAAAATGAAGGAAGGCGAAAGGTTTCCGGCGAAAATTATTGCAAAACTGGACAACAGTATTGAGATCAGTGAGCCTGTTACACTGGAGGTGCGTGGAAACTTCAGAAGGCAGTACTGTTACATGCCGCCGCTTAAAGTCAATTTCAAAAGCGAGGCGGCACCAATCTTATCGCCTTTGGGTTCTCTGAAACTGGTTAATGTATGCAAAACAGGGCGATCCGACAATCAGGAATTCCTGCTCAAGGAATATCTTGTTTATAAAATATACAACCTGATAACAGAGAAAAGTTTGCGGGCCCGGTTACTAAAGATTAGCTATACCGACAGCGCCAACAAAAAGAAGGCCATCAACGAATATGGCTTTCTTTTGGAAGATGTAAAAGATATGGCAAAACGGAACCAGTGTCTCGAACGCAAAAGACGTGTAAAACATACAGAGCTAACAGACCGTCAGCAAATGACCCGCGTAGCTTTTTTTGAATATATGATCGGGAATTTAGATTGGTCAGTGCCTGTCCGGCACAATATAAAATTGATTGTTCCGCAAGAAGACACTAATACCGTGTCTTTCGCTGTACCGTATGATTTTGACCATTCTGGTCTGGTGAAAACGGACTACGCTCTTCCACCTCCGGAAGTAAACATAGAAGATGTAACAGTGCGAACCTATCGTGGATTCGTTCGCAGTATAGAGGAGTTGCAGGAGGTTGCAGACGAATTTTTAAAACAAAAAGAAAACATTTATAAACTAATTAAGGAGTTCGACCTTTTGTCTGCAGATGCCCGGTACCAGATGATTTCATACCTCGATGGATTTTTTAATACGATATCAAAACCAAGAGAGCTTAGAGTAGAATTCATAGAAAATGCCCGAAGAAATTGACCGGCTTGCACTCCCAACTTTAGGACAATCATTGGAATGATGAAACCTTATATACATGCCTGCTGCTTATTCAACTGAGAAACCACCAGAGTCAAAGCCACATGTGCATGGAAAAAGCAAGGGCCTTTCCAACCTGGTGCTGAACTTACTCCTACCCTACCATAAATGGTTGGTAATAATTTTTTGCGCCATGTTGCTAGAAACGGTGATGAGTCTTGCGGCACCATGGCCTCTTAAAGTTATTATCGATAACGTTATTGGAAAGGAACCGCTCCCACACGCATTGATGTGGCTCAATGGAACGTTTATTACACAAGATTACAAAACAATGGCGGCAGCCTCCGCCATTACGTTGGTAGTCTTTGCTGCACTGGGTTCAATTGCTGGCTACATTAACAGTTATTTTACCGAAAGCGTAGCGCAGTATGTAGCCAACGACCTTCGGCAACGCATGTACCACCACCTGCAACGTTTGTCGCTTGCGTATTACGATTCCCACCAGATCGCCAAAATTCTAAATACAATCACTGCAGACGTTTCTACTATACAAGACTTTGCCTCTCAGTCCATCCTTCGAATACTGGTAGATTCTATGACCATTGTCGGTATGCTGTGTATTATGTTTTACCTGCATTGGGATTTTGCACTTGTTGCTGTAGGCATCACGCCATTTTTAATCTTATTTGTGGCACGTTTCAAGAAGGAAGTAAAAAAAGCAACGCGTGAAGTGCGAAAAGATCAAAGCGTGATGGCGGCAGTTATGCAACAGGGGCTCGAATC
>DAINQQ010000362.1:0-2982 GCA_036742645.1 Flavitalea sp. | reverse complement strand
TTATAAAAAACAGGATCTTCATCGATCCCATAATCGCTGACATACACACGCCTGGCATAACTTTCTTCGGTTTTCTTCATTACAGAATCAAGATATTCGAAGCCAGGCATTTTTCGAAGTGCTACAAGGGCATTGAATTTATAACTGATATTCGACTTAATAAAAGGGTTTTCATCGAGTCTTTTTCGGGGAACATACTCACTCTTCAAATCCAGGTTCGTGGCAGCGTTTGTATTGGAAGTGCTTCCGATGGATGTAAATAACTGCGGGTTATCTCTAATAAATCTAATATCGGCCGGACTTAAGTGTGCAATCCGAACACTTAATAAATCCCTGCTAAATTCTTGAGAAGTACGGATCCAAACTCTTTCGGAAATGAATATGGTTGCATTGAATCTGAAAGTCATGATAAGTACTAATACGAGACTTGAAATACAAATGAAGATATAGGCCAGTATGTTGTACACGTAAATTTTGAAAGTTTGCCGGATGCTAAATATCTTATCGTAGTTTCTGTATTGAAATGATATCCATAAAAATAATAGAACAACCAGGAGAAGTATCGCGCTTGCATAAAACACCGTGAGGTCCGTTGCAAATTTCGCTCTGAGTCCAATAACTGTTTCCACGACAATAATGAAAACACAAAGAGCGAGTATCCAATATATTGAACTGATCCAGATCACAGGCTTGTTAACCAGCAATCGCCTTTCGATATCATTGAAAGCTTTCCTCATATGCTGGCTTCATTGAACTTATAGAGCATCTTCTTTGTTGAACGGCTGATATCATTGAGGTATGTAACCGGTATTTTATTTTTCGAGAAGTATGCGAGTATATCATCAAAGCTGTGATCAAGGGAAGTGGTTAAAAGGTAGGTGATACCGGTAAACTCTAACCTGAATTGAGTCAATTGCTTCAGCTTGTCAGCAAGCTCGGTCCTGGAAAGCGGGGTCCGAATCTCATAACAATTTTCTTTACGGTGACTGCCAACAGTGGCTGCCGGTCCCGCATATAGGACATTGCCCTTAGATAAGTACACCATGTTGTCTGCAATCGACTCGATCTCGTCGAGTTGTTGCGAGCTGATTACAACGCTTACGGGGTATTGTAAGCTGTATGAAATGTCCCTAAGATCGGCGAGTAACTTATTTTGGGCATTATAATCGAGATTGGCCAGCGGTTCATCAAGGATCAATACGCGAGGCTTTCGAACCATTATGCGCGCCAATGCAAAGCGAACTTTGTAACCTCCTGACAATTCACTCCAGTAGACATGCTTGTAATCAGTAAGTCCGAGGCGATGAATAATGTAGTCAACCTCAAATTCGTTTTGCTCACCAAAGATGCCATATACCGCGGCAGATAGCTGAATGCTTGTCAGGACCTTCCCATACACTTTTTCCGGCTCCTGCGGTAAAAAAGCAACTTCACGTTGGATACTATCAATTGAATCGGGCCTGATAAATTTGGAATTAAAAATGACATGTCCCGAATCATTCTTAAGCCTCCCGCTTAGTAATCGAAGTAAGGTCGTTTTGCCATTTCCGTTTTCTCCTACCACACCCGTTATTTCACCCAACCTTATTTGGAAATTAATATTCTTTAATTCGAATTGTGTTCTCGTAAACCTTTTACCGGCGTTTATGCACTCTATAATGATTTCATTGGACGCGCCACGTTGAATAAAATGATTTCGCTTTTCTTGAATAACTTCCTGAACCGCTGGTTGTCCTTCCATAGCCCGGCTATCCAGGAAATGTTGCACAAATTCGATCATTTCATTCCTGATTGCAAGCCGTTCATCACTTCCAAAGGCCTGGTTGAATTTTGACTTCAGGAATACAAGGTCATAGTACAGCTTTCTTTCATCACAGTGTTCCCGCGCCCACTGAACCAAAAGATTTACTGCCTCTGCGGGGCTTGCATCAGTTAGCGAAATAATATCTTCAATCCTTTTCAAACGGCTTTATTTAAGTATGGAGAAAGTTTGATTTCGTCGATCAACTTTAGGATCATCAAAATAATTTTTTGTATCTGATCCACATCGTCCCTGCAGTTTTTCAAAATATACTTACAGGCTCCTTTTATCGTCATGGCTTCTCTTCGATAATCAATTCCGGGAGAAAAGTCAGAGGCAAAATCCATTAGCTTGTCGCATGCACTTAGCAGCTCACCATTGGTAGCATACTCAACCAATTCGTTTTCCCGGGCATTGATATCTCGGACATTCCTGTTCTTCATAAATTGTTGAATAGATGCTTCAAGTCCAGAAAGAACATTGGTAAAAGCGGCGTCGAGGTCCTCCCATTCGGAAATAAATCTTGGCGCTGAGGGTAAGGTTTGAATTTTAGAAAATGGATGACCGTTTTCCTTTATCATCCTCAGCATAACAGGTACCACTAACGCCTGTTTATAGTCATGCATGTTCAATGCCTCCTTCATTTCTTTCTCATACGCAAAATCGGAAGCAATAAAATCGGGTGAGATGAGCAATAAAATAACTTGTGAGGCTTTTAGTTTCGAAAAGATCTCTTCATTCCAATCCTGCCCGGCAGCAATCATATTGTCCGACCAAATATTAAGTGGAAGGGTTCTTTGCAAGTTGACAAGTTGAGTGTCAAGCTGCCTTTTTAATTCAGCGTCTTTGTGGGAGTAAGAGATAAATACCTTCAATTCTTCGGTCATTGTAGGCAGTTCAGTGGTATATACAAGTTAGTTCGTTTGGCAATATTTTCCAAGTATGTAGACGCTGACTCTCCAGCCTGTCCATGGAGCCGGCCATTTTTATGACCCCAGCATTGTGCTACTATTAAGCTCTCGTTGCCACGCTCGGTTCATCGTTCGGGGTTCTGTTCGGCAATAGCCCGGTCAGCAAAACAAGTCAAACCCATGATCATTTCTTTAAGTGCCGCTCTTCATGTTGGAATGACGGAATAAATGTTGCCAAACATTTCCCGTGACTGTTTTTGTAAGGAGTGT
>DAINQQ010000361.1:0-3033 GCA_036742645.1 Flavitalea sp. | reverse complement strand
GCCAGTGTGGGAGAGAAAGTGAGATGACGATGTCGGTGCATTAAACTGATGTCCCCGTTTCACATAAAAGTCAGGCGTTTGATGGAGCGTCTGTGTGGGAAGTGTCTACTATTTACGCAGTAGACACCTTTATCTAATTTATCAAACCACAGTTTATGAAAAATGTCACTCTGATACTACTGGTTTGGGGAGGATCTTATATTGGGTTGATGGCCCAGGAACCTGGGAAACCGGAAAAAGCATACAAAAACACCGTTCGCTTTAATTTGACCAACCCGTTAATATTCGGCACAAAATCTATCGTTTTTGGTTATGAGCGGGTATTGACTAAACGTTCTTCATTCTCGGTGAATATTGGCCAGGCAAGTTTTCCCGACTTTGAGATCATTGATGCTGATTCGTTAAGAGCGAACTCGATTCTCGGGGAAAGCGGTTTTCATATTTCGGGCGATTACCGCTTTTACCTTTCAAAAGAAAACAAATTTGAAGCTCCGCGGGGTGTTTACATAGGGCCCTACTTTGCCTACAACTATTTTGAACGAAAGAATAGCTGGAAACTGACCAGCACAAACGGAGGAAGTCCTCAAACCGCAGAGACAAAAACAAGCCTTTCCATCGCCAGCCTTGGTTTTGAGTTTGGTTACCAGTTTATTTTCTGGAAGCGGCTATCCTTAGACTTGATACTCCTGGGACCGGGCATCGCAGGCTATAATTTAAAAGCCTCAGTCGGCTCGAATTTATCGGAAGAAGACAGGCAAAAACTTTTTGATCGGTTGAACGAGGGGCTGGCGGATAAATTTCCCGGATACAGCACTGTTATTGACGAAGGTGATTTTAAAAAAACAGGAACAGCAAAAACAACAACGTTTGGGTTCAGGTATATGATCATGATTGGATTTCGATTCTGAGATTGCCGGACCGACCTCCAGGCGTTCCTTGTAAGCAATATGAACTAAGAAAAAATTAGCGATATAACCCGGTAAAATATCCAAATACTCGATTTTATGTAGAATACTGATTGAACAATGTTCAAGTTTTAGGAAAACTAATGATAGCATCGCGTACCCTGATACTATGTGAGTTGGCTAATACTCATTGTTTCTATGATGTGAATCTGTAAGAGTAAATGAGAGCGAATAAATATCAATGAATTCATTGTAAATATTTAAATAAAAAAAAATGAGACCAATTTTTTTCTTCAGATCAGCTACCTCGTTCTTTCTGTCGGTCATAATCCTTTGCGGTTCCCAACGTGCTTTTAGTCAGGCTCCTGCCGTACCTGACACTTCAAAAATGACCTATAATCAAATTTCAAGCGGCTTAAAATTGTATGTATTCCCGGCAAAAACACAAAGTAAGCAGCAGCAAAAAGAGGATGAATTTGAATGCTACAAATGGGCGGTGGAGCAATCTGGAATTGATCCCCTCAATCTTCCAAAAATACAGGCAGCTCCCACTCAATCCGGCCCTACGGGGGCAGCAGTTGGCGGCGCAGCGAAAGGTGCGGCTGCGGGAGTAGCCATTGGAGCAATAGCCGGGGACGCTGGCAAGGGAGCAGCGATCGGCGCAGTAGCTGGCGGGGTTGCGGGTAGACGCCAGGGAAAACAAGCCCAGGCGCAACAAAATCAGCAGGGGCAGGCTGACGTGGCAAACCAGGAAAAAGCAATGAAAGACAGTTTCATCAAAGGCTTTTCAGCGTGCATTGAAGGAAAGGGATATACCATCAAATAGATTGAGCCGAGAGGATTATCTATTTGTTTCGAATTCGAAAATCAACACCAAGTACTGCATTACATAAATAAACTAAGTATGAAACAATTGTTATCATTCCTCACTATTATCATCGGCCTGCTTTCCTGTACCTCATCTGCCCACAACAAGGAAAGCGAACTGCTTGCCATTGGCAAAAAGTATATGGAGGCCGTGGAAACCAAGAATGTTGACTTAATGGATTCACTTCTTTCATCAAACTATATCGGTTATGGCCCTTCGGTAGGTGATTCTACTAACAAGGATGGTGCTCTTGCCAGTTTTAAATACAATGCTGAAAACCTGTACGAATCGTTCGTGTATACCCGACATAAAGAGTTGGCAGTAACGGTTACCGAGGGTGTTGGAATAGGTGACTGGGTTCTTAACTGGGCACATCTCACCATCAAATACAAAGATGGCCGCGGCCCAATAAACTTATGGGTCAATGCGATTTACAGGGTCGAGGATGGAAAAATTGTGGAAAGCAGAACCTTTTATAATGAAGCCGATGCGCTTCGTCAGCTGGGGTATTCTTTTGTACCACCAGCCAGCAAGTAAGGCGGGCGTTCGAAGTTCCGGGTTCGGAGTCAGGAGTTTGGAGTCAGTGGGAAAACCAGTTTCATCCAATTGATACAGGCCTGGCATTCGGCTTCGGCTACTGCCTGATGAAAGGCACGGCATGAACCTGGATCTTCAATATTATCATGGTTTTATTGATATTTCAATTGACGATTCAATGCCTAACCAGTTCAACCGGGTTCTTTTTTTGACGGTGGCCATTTCGATTGGAAGAACGCTAAAAAGATACGGCTCCGGCGAATCAATAGTGGGAGCTTTGATTATGGATTATGAATAATGGATTATGAATGTTGGATCGCGATTCGTGAGAACTTGCATGAGGTAAAAAGGTGCCTGAGGTAAAAATGGAGGGAAAGGCAAACACCTGGCCGTATTAAACTTTAAAAATAAAATGAAAATGAAAAATCTGATTTTATCAATCGTTGTTGCCAGCTGTTTTATTTCCTGCTCTCCGGCTACTCAAATCGAAAAATCCTGGATGGAGCCGGGTGCAACCGTGACACCGGGACCCCAGGATAAGACACTGATTATTGCAATGGTAAAGGACGAAACATCCCGTCGGGTGATTGAAGATGAATTGGTGAAGCGCTTCAAGACTCCGGCAGTTGCCTCATATAACCAGATTACCCCGGACATGATGAAGGAAGGGAGTGAAGAAGCCCTGACTGCATTCATCAGGAAAGGCGGGTTTACACACATTTT
>DAINQQ010000360.1:0-3076 GCA_036742645.1 Flavitalea sp. | reverse complement strand
TTTTCTTCGATTTTCTTTAAAATAAAGTAGTCGATTTCATTCTTCGCCCATCTTTTATCTTCCACAGCAGGAAGACGAGGCTTTACAGGCGCAATAAAGGCCCAGTGAGGTTCGTACCTGGCACCCTGCCTGATCCATTTCTTAAAAAGCTTTATTTCGTAGTCGTTCAGCGCCTGGAGGTGGGACTCCGGCGTAGGCATCCTGTAAGTCAGATCTTCAGAAGAAATGCGCTTGTATAGTTCCGATTCTTCAGCTTTTCCGGGGATCAGCGCAAAAGCACCCTTCGTGGTTTTGAGTGGGGCGTATGCACTATCTGGTATATCAAGCCGGAGATGAGCCTCGCGATGGGTCGCATCCGGACCATGACATTTGAAACACCTATCGGAGAGAATTGGACGAATGTGAAAGTTATAACTGACAACATCAGGCAGTGAAGCCTCCTTTTTACCCCTGCTTTGAATAAATAGAAGGGCAATCGTTATAAGTACTATAACACCGGCAATAGCAAGCAACCAACGCTTCATATGATCCTTATGAGAAATCGGGAAGGTACAAAAAAGGCAGCCGTGGCAACGGATTTTATTTGAATTTTTAGGTACCTTATCCGCTTTCATCGGCATCCTGACCATTCAATCCGCGGGGTTGATGTAGAGCCTTTGCAATCGGTACGGTCATTTTGAGCTCTTTGCGTTCAAATCTAATCGATAACAAACGCAGAGAAGTCACAAAGAGGATAATTCTTTGTGCGCCTGGCTCTTGAATTTGTAAGTGTTTTCTACTATCGGGAAACAGAGAGGTCACAAAAAATAAAGTGAGAAAATCATAGACTAGAGAAGGCATTAAGAATTTGAATACAGCCTGATTCATTTCATTTATTTACCTAAATTCACGCCATTAGATCTCTATAAATTGTTCCAGCTTGAAGTTAACGAGTATACGAACCTACCCTTTTCTTCAGGGGGGTGGTGAGATGGGCGAATTGACCCGTAACTATGATTGGTCAAAAACACCTTTAGGCAGTCCTTCCGGCTGGCCTCAAAGTCTCAGAACGACTGTTGCGATGATTCTTTCGTCGAGATTTCCCATGTTCTTATGGTGGGGAGAGGATTTGATCCAGTTTTATAATGATGCTTACCGTCCAAGTCTGGGCAATGAAGGAAAACATCCGCTGGCCCTGGGGCAAAAAGCGATTGATTGCTGGCCGGAGATATGGAATATCATCTATCCTTTAATATACCAGGTACAAACAACAGGCGAAGCAACCTGGAGTGAAGATCAATTAATCCCCATTTACCGCAACGGAGCGATTGAAGATGTATACTGGACTTTTGGGTATAGCCCCATATTTGGAGACGCTGACAATATCGAAGGCGTTCTCGTGGTATGCCAGGAAACAACCCAAAAAGTTCAAAATGTACAGAAGTTGCAACAAAGCGAAGCACGTTTTCATGCGCTCATCGAAGCAGCGCCGATTGGTATTGGACTTTTTGTCGGCCGGGATCTGATCATCGAAATGCCCAATCAAGCTTTCATTGACATTGTCGGCAAAGGGCCGAATATTACAGGCAGACCTCTTGCGGAAGTAATGCCTGAGTTGATCACAGAAAATCAGCCTTTTTTGCGAATTCTGGACGAGGTTTATACGACAGGAAAAAATTATCAAACTTTCGGAACGCAGGTTAATATTGTACAGCATGGAGTAATGAACCATGGCTTTTATGATTTTAGCTATACACCACTCTTTGATGGTAACGGCAACGTATATGCTGTTTTGCATATAGCCGTAGATGTCACCGAGCAGGTGCTGGCCAGGAAGCGAATTGCTCACAGCGAAGAAAATCTTCGAAACACGATTCTCAAGGCGCCGGTAGCAATGTGCATTTTCAGAGGTGCAGATCATGTTGTGGAGATTGCCAACGACAAGATGATAGAGCTATGGGGAAAAACAATAGCCGATGTATTGAACAAACCGATTTTTGAAGGCCTTCCGGAGGTAAAGGAACAGGGATTTAAAAAACTACTCGACGATGTTTTCAACAATGGTGAAACTTTCACCGCCTATGGAGTGGAAGTGATATTGCCGCGTGGAGACGTCAAACAAAAGATATACATCAACTTTGTGTATGAGGCTTATAGGGAACCAAAAGGAACAATCTCTGGCGTGATCGCGGTCGCAACAGATGTTACCTCCCAGGTACTCGCTCAACAAAAGATTGAAGACATTGTTGCCCAACGCACCAAAGAATTGGCAGAAGCAAATAAAGCTTTGAAGCAAACAAATATGGAGCTTGAGCAATTTGCATATATCGCATCGCATGATATGCAAGAGCCCTTGCGAAAGGTGATCACTTTTACAAGTCTGCTTGAAAACCGTCTTGACGGGATCGATGAACGCTCGAAAAATTACCTGAGGAAGATTGGCAATTCTACAAGCCGCATGTCGCAACTGATTTATGATGTGTTGAACTTTTCGAAACTTTCGAAGGAAGGACAGATTTATCTGCCAGTCAATCTCAATACTGTGGTGGAAAATATCCTCAGCGATTTTGAACTGCTTATCGAACAAAAGCATGCAGTGATCACTGTTGATGAATTACCCACAGTGGAAGCTGTGCCCTTACAAATGCAGCAATTGTTTAGTAACCTGATTTCGAATGCGCTGAAATTTACCAACCCGGAATTGCCTCCGGTAATTACAATTTCAGCCCGAATTTTATCTAAAATAGAAAAGAACGAGCATCCGGGACTCACAACCGATATTCAATATTTCATTATAAGCATTAAGGATAATGGAATAGGCTTCAAACAGGAACACGCGGAACAGATCTTCAATATCTTTCAAAGGTTACACGTAAAAACAGAATATTCAGGAACCGGCATCGGATTGGCCTTATGCAAAAAGATCATACAAAATCATCACGGTGAAATTTTCGGTCGTTCAAATAAAACAACGGGTGCTATCTTTTCCATTATACTACCGGAAAAACAGCTAAAGAAAATTCCAATTTTGCAATAATATTTTACGAAAACAACCCGCAACGTCGCGATACGCTGGCGGACACATTCTTACGTTTTT
>DAINQQ010000359.1:0-3086 GCA_036742645.1 Flavitalea sp. | reverse complement strand
CCGGATAGTAAAAAAGATAAAACCACAAAAGAGCGTTTCGGCGCATTTGGAGTAGAAGGCGATGAATATAAGCAAACACACTTATGGCTGCTGAATTTTCATTACGATTCTATTGTGTTGGCGGGACAATTGCCTTGTTATCCTGTTAAAAAGGATTCAACAAAAACTGATTCACTGAAAAAAATTGAAGGGCAGGATTGTATTGCACTACCGGTCGGGCGTAGACTTACAGAAGGAAACTTTACAGTGAATGGATTTGCCTGGAGACCCGATGGAAAACAAATTGTATTTAATCGACAGATCAATCCGTTAATCCTATCAGGTATCTCGGCTGATATCATAATGGTAGATGTTGCTACGAAAAAAATGGATACGCTTGTCAGGAATCCAACCGGGGATTTTTTTAGCAGGTGGAATCCGGAAGGCACTGCGTTTGTTTATGGAAGTGCATTAACCGACTCAGTAACGAATTACTATAAAAATAATCGCTTGTTTGTATATGATCTCGCAACAAGGAGCAGCCGTGAAATTGCACAGGATATTGACGAGAACAAATTCGTGGGCGACTGGAATAAAAACGGATTGTTTGTTTTTGCGCTTGAGAAGACAAAGCAAAAACTGTTTACAGTCGATGCAAGGACTGGAAAGTCAAAGTCACTTGATTTGGGCGTTGACCTTGTGGGGGGTATTTCGTTTAGCAAGAACAGCGATCTTATCGCAGTATCAGGGCGAAATTTTGCAGACCTCAATGAAATTTACTCAGGACGTTTCAGTCAGCCATTAAGAAAGATAACCAACAGCAGTGCACAGATTGCAGGATGGAATACGCCAGTCAACGAGATCATTTCATGGAAAAGCACTGATGGAGCAATGATAGAAGGCGTATTGCTGAAGCCCAGGAACTACGATGCCAAGAAGAAGTATCCATTGTTGGTGGTCATACACGGAGGACCAACGGGTATAGACCTTCCTGAGCCAACTCCCACTTATGTCTACCCGATTATGCAATGGGTTGAAAAAGGAGCACTGGTTTTAAGGGTCAACTACCGGGGCAGCGCTGGCTATGGTGAGAAATTCCGTTCGCTGAACGTTCGTAACCTCGGCGTGGGAGATATGTGGGATGTTGTTACCGGTGTCGAGTATCTTAAGAATAAAGGAATGATTGATACCACGAGAATGGGTGCGATGGGTTGGAGCCAGGGTGGATATATTTCGGCCTTTCTCACCACCAATACAAATATTTTTAAGGCGGTATCAGTGGGCGCAGGAATATCAAACTGGGTAACCTATTATGTGAATACTGATATTACGCCATTCACCCGTCAATATCTTCAAGCCACTCCCTGGGATGATATGGACATTTATTTGAAGACATCTCCGATGACTAATATCAACAAAGCCAAAACACCCACCTTAATTCAACACGGCGAATTCGATAAGCGCGTGCCGATTCCCAATGCGTACGAGTTATATCGTGGCCTTCAGGATAAAGGGGTGCCATCAAAGCTTATTGTGTATAAAGGATTCGGTCATGGTATCAATAAACCAAAAGAAAGATTGGCCGCAACCTGGCATAACTGGCAATGGTTTAATAGGTACATATTCGGTGAAGAAGTCGAGTTGCCTGTTGAGTAAAGAGCTTACCTTATTTGAAGGTATTTTTAGGGATGATCTCCTTGCGAATGAATTTCGATATCATGAATTCAAAGGATGTCATCCCTTCTTAAAAGATGTTATCATTGCGGCGCACATCAGCGGCGGACTCACGGCAATTGATGCTCCTGGAAAAACTGCCACAACAAATCATTCGCATTGATGACGGTTGAAGGGGCATCGCCGATAATACTCCCGGGCGCACCGCCAGGCCAGCTATGTCCTCCATCCTTCGTGAGATAATAATGAACGCTCACGTTATTTGTACAGTCGAACCATTTCGTAAGTTTATAATTGCTGTTGTCCACAATCACCTTCGCAGGTTGCATACATTGATTTTTCGATTGCCACACGTTCATTATCGAATCTATTGGAGGATTGTAATGTTTCGATACACCAGAGCCGATGCCACCCTTATAAGGTACATTCTGATCCAACACAGAATGCATATGAAGTATGGGAACGGGCCGGCCCGGATTACAAGGTTGTGTAACTACCATGGTTGTCGCATTCGGGGCTATGGCAGCAATCTTATTTGATAATTCACAGGCGAGCCTGTACGAAAGCATTCCACCATTTGAATGACCCGTAACATATACTTTCTTGGGATTGATCTTGTACTCCGAAAGCAGCTTATCTATCAAGTCACTGATAAATCTTACATCATTTATATTATTATCGACCGCCTCATCACAGCAGCCCCCTGCATTCCACGTTCTTGCTTTGAGAAGCCCGGTGCCTTGTACTCCGTCAGGATAAACGACGATAAACCTGGAAGCATTCGCCTTTGCGGTGAGATTAGTGCTTGTCTCGAATTGCTCTGCACTACCACCTCCTCCATGCAATCCAATCACAAGAGAAAAATCTGCCGCCTCATAATAATTCGGGGGAAGGTTTATAACATAGGTTCGTACTCTTCCATCGACTGTGATGCTCGATGAAATGCGGTATTCAGTGTTCCGAGCATTTTCTTTTTTTGTACATGCAATAAACGAAAGAAACAAAATGAGGGTTGTGAAGAAACGGGTAGGTTGCATATTATTACACTAATAACGCGAATTAGAGTGAATTCGCGCGAATGAATAAAATAAAATCAGGCGTGTTCTGATCGTCTTTCCAAACAGCTTCGCTTAATGAAAGCGGTTTGACACAGCTTAACTGAGAGGGTTTAATGAAAGAGGTTCAAATATTCGCAAAAGAAGCAGAGCGGTAACATCCCTTGAAATGAATGACTGACTGAGGATTCGCAACAGCCAATTTGAATCAACCGATATTCAATCCCTACGGGATTGTCCAATGGTGGCGTTTTTTTCTACCGATATTTCACCCCTACGGGATAAGCAACCAACAATTCAAAAAGGTATTGAGCATCCGATCGGTAAGGATTATTTCCCGATAGTTTCATCTCTCCGGCGTGACCCGCCAAAAAATGT
>DAINQQ010000358.1:0-3120 GCA_036742645.1 Flavitalea sp. | reverse complement strand
AAACTTTATCCTGCAAAAACGTCGACGTTACTAATTCCTGCTGAAGCCATTGCCCATCAATGGCAAAAAAATAATTGGGGTCGGCAGAACGCAAGAAGCAAAAAAGCAGGATGTCCACTTGTGGAAATAAACCGACTGCGCTATTACATTAAGTAAGGTCTTGGCAAACTATACATTGGTAAATGTTTACCTTCATATTGAAGAAAAACTAATTTAGTTATGCTTGAAATCGTAATTGATTACCGGAACGCAGCGATCAGCAAGTTCGTGAAGGTCAAACGTATTCTTCCATTCCGTCTTCGCAGGATGGTGGGACCTTTTATCTTTATGGATCACGCGGAACCAATTGTCGATGTGCCATCGGACCCTTCGTTACTCGATGTATTGCCACATCCGCATATTGGGCTTTCCACTATAACCTATCTTTTCGGCGGACAGGTGACACACCGGGATAGTTTGGGCGTGGAGCAAGTGATTCTTCCAGGTGAAGTAAACTGGATGACGGCCGGCAGAGGCATTGCTCATTCTGAACGGTTCGAAGACCCGGCTGCGCTGGCAGGCGGTGAGATGGAAATGATACAAACCTGGGTGGCACTGCCAACAAATGATGAAGAAGGGTCACCTTCTTTTAACAATTACAAGCCGGAACAACTTTCGATTTATACAGACAAAGGTGTATGGATGCGACTAATTGCCGGCAACGCTTACGGGTTGAAAAGTAATGTCAAAACAAACTCGCCTCTCTTTTACATGCATGCCATCTTGCAGGCTAATACAAACTTTGGTTTACCCAAAGAACATTCTGAACGTGGTTTTTATATAGCAAAAGGAAGTGTAGAAATCAATGGTCAGGAGTATCATGCAGGACAAATGCTTGTCTTCAGTAAAGGTGTTGATCCAGGCATTCGCACAAAGGAGAGCACAACACTGATGCTTTTAGGAGGTGAACCGCTGGGCGAACGTTTTATTTGGTGGAATTTTGTTTCATCTCGCAAAGAACGCATTGAACAAGCGAAGGAAGATTGGAAACAGGGCAGAATTCTACTACCTCCAAATGACGACAAGGAATTTATCCCGCTGCCTGAAGATAAATCAAAACCAGCGGGAGGTTCACCGAAACCAGAACCGCTATCATAGCGTGTCAGAACTTACAGTTGGCATTTAATTCTACTTGCGTATTCAACGTCACGCCTGATATCAGCCTCACCTATATTTATTTGACTCTTACTCTCTGTGGCCGCCCGATTTAAGAGGATTGTACTTGTTTCTTTTGTAAGAGGTTTAAATTGCCTGGCCCCATTTCCCTGTACGGTCAGGTTCATATCGAAGGCAAGTGATGTAGAATTACAGGAGAAATCAACATCAGCATAAGAAATCCATTTCACCTGCGGACTGCTTTTGCTTTTGAAATACACTTTCTTCGCACTCATATCGTATACGATGCTCCACTTTGTAAAATCATCGTTAGATACCTTTTTTAAGACATCGAACGAATAATCCACGAGCGAGCTGTTTGAACCGCCTGCGTTGTATTGCTGCACCATCGAACATGCTGCGGCAAATCTTTGCAATGAATTGTCGTTAAAAGCGACGTTTGTGTCTTTGCTGTTAATGGACTGTTTATACACTCTTTCAGAAGTTGCGTAGTCGGTATTTGTCAGTACGGCAATAGAAAGATTCGTTCCAGTGTGAACAACGGTGTTTCCATCCAAAAATTCAATCGTTGCAGCGCGTCCACTTAGATCTGCAACAAGATAATGGACAGGCGGATGCGTCTTTGAAATACGAATTTTCGAATTGGTTGCAATTACTTCCTCAATTGTCGAGCAATTGTCTAACTGGTATTGTATCCATTGCAGCACTCCGATTTCCGCCCGGGAATCTGGTTCCGGATATTTTGAACCGTCAAGCCACATCATCTCTACCACCAACCCTCTTTCATTCATTCCACCTGTTGGAAATTCTTTTCCATATTGATTAAACGTAATGCTTCCATATTTTGAAACCCAGCTAACGGTAGGTTGTCCGTTTATTTGTGCAGAGGTTTTTGCCAGGCCTCGCAGGTTAGAACAAACCATTCCAACATCAGTAATCCAGTCATAGTTGCGACCAAATGCGTATTTACGATTCTTGTGGATGAGAAATGTTGTGCAAGCATCGAGAGTTTGATTGGCGATCAATGCACACAAGAAAAATGCAAGCATTTTTTTCATAACCGGCATTTTTAAATAAGAAAAATGACACAAACATTGATGAGTGCTTAGCGACAATAAAGGTAGAGCATTTGTATCAGCCGGGGATTTAGGCTTAATAGTTAAAATATTACGCCGGATTCATCTTATCATTTAGAATCCGGCGTCACATTTTTTTCCGCGAAGAATATTATTTCACTTCCGTGTTTATCGCTCCGAGTGCTTCAGCAAGCTTCTCTGCCAGTTTCTTTACAGCAGGCTCTCTGAAGATACCAAGGTGACCACCTTGTACGCCCACAATCTCAACATCGCCGGTGAAAAATCCTTCCCACCCCATGATTGGACTGCCATTATATTCAAGTGGCGTGATGCTTGCCTGGAATAAAATGACTTTACCGGAATAAGGCTTCCACTGGTACTTTCTGTATGCTGGATTGGTAAGGTACTTGGGAGGTGCAGGTTTGGCGATCGGCTTTTTTAGCTTACGTAAAGATTTGTTGAGTACATATTTCACGAGGTCAACCGGTGAACCAGCTTCCTTGCTTAGTGCCAATATCCGGTCTTTATAGTAAGCCAGTCTCCGCTTTTTATACGTTATAGTTCTCTTCGATATCGCAGCACGCGGCGAATAGAACTCAAATAGCACCAGTGCTGCGACATGATCGCCTTGCGCTTCGAGTTGATGTGCAACTTCCAACGCAATCTTCCCGCCACCGCAAAATCCACCGACCACATAAGGACCCGTTGGCTGTGACAGTTTTATTTCTCTTACATAATGACTGGCTATGTCTTCAACGGAGGCCGCTTGAGTAGGTGGTAAATAATACAACGGTTGTTCCTTTGTCATATGCTTGCCCAACAAGCGATATGAATTAAAACTGATAATACCGAAAAACGGAAGTCTTGTTCCATCTGTTGAAAGCGGTAT
>DAINQQ010000357.1:0-3165 GCA_036742645.1 Flavitalea sp. | reverse complement strand
TCAAATCATATTCCGCCCTTACCAACTCCTTACTTCAAACTTATATTTGATTTCCTATCTTCAGGCTCATTTTTTCATTATGACAGAACAAAAGCCTGCTTTCAAACCCTCGCTTGGACTAGTCGACGCTACTATGATCGTTGCTGGATCCATGATCGGTTCAGGGATCTTTATTGTAAGTGCTGACATGCTCAAAGATCTGGGTTCTTCAGGATGGCTGGTTGCCGCATGGCTGATTACCGGCTTTATGACACTCACAGCTGCTCTAAGTTATGGGGAGCTAAGTGCCATGTTCCCGAAAGCGGGTGGTCAATACGTTTATTTGAAAGAAGCCTATAATCCCTTTATAGGCTTTTTATATGGTTGGAGCTTTTTCGCGGTGATCCAAACAGGTACTATTGCCGCGGTTGCCGTTGCCTTTGCGAAATTCCTGGGGTATATCAGGCCTGAATTTGGAGATGGCAACACAATCTGGCAGGTTACAACGACTTTCAAGATAACTGCTGCGCAGTTGGTAGGGATCGCTTTGATCATCTTACTAACTTATATAAATACAAAAGGCATTAAAACGGGTAAGATCATTCAAACCTCTTTCACAACTGCGAAGCTACTTGCCCTGTTCGGCCTGATTGCATTTGGATTTTTACTTGCAGCCAGTTCCGATGTTTGGAGTCAAAACTGGCAAGATGCCTGGACTGTCAAACAACATGCAAGTAGAACCAATGCCGGAAGTTCTGAGAATTCATGGATCCCTTTAACTGGAATTGTCGCGTTGGGCGCTATGGCTTCGGCGATGGTGGGTAGCATTTTCAGTAGCGATGCATGGAATAACGTAACCTTTATAGCAGGAGAAGTAAAAAATCCAAAGCGGAATATAGGGTTGAGTTTGTTTTTAGGTACGCTGATAGTGACCATCATATATGTTGTTACAAACCTGATGTATCTATCAGTGTTACCAGTTCAGCAGTTGGCCTTTGCTACCGATAACCGGATTGCGCTGTCCGTATCTAATGAAATTTTTGGAAGCAGTGGCACGATTATCCTGGCGGTCCTGATCATGGTTTCGACTTTTGGATGTAATAATGGTTTGATCCTTGCGGGAGCACGGGTGTATTACACTATGGCTTGTGACGGATTATTCTTTCGCAGTACTGGTACACTTAATAAGAATTCGGTTCCCGGGTATGCGTTATGGATTCAATGTCTCGTGGCTTCAGCGCTATGTTTGAGTGGAAAATACGGCGACCTTCTCGATATGGTATCGTTCGTTGTTGTGCTCTTTTATGTGTTGACGATTGCGGGCATTTTTATCCTTCGCAAAAGGCGCCCTGATGCGGAGCGTCCTTACAAAGCATTTGGCTACCCCGTTCTTCCGGCGATCTACATTCTGATGGGAATAGCTTTCTGCATCTTACTTATGATATATAAGCCGCAATATACCTGGCCCGGTATGATTATCGTACTGCTTGGTATTCCTTTATACTATATCGCTGTGGCGAACAGAAATAAAACTTAGGACTAGCTGCTATGTCTTCTATCGACTTCGATAAACTTTTTGAACAATTCTCTTCTATTAAGACAGGTGTTATTGGTGACGTTATGCTGGATACTTACTGGTGGGGCCATGTCGATCGTATTTCACCGGAGGCACCTGTTCCGGTAGTTGCCCTCGATAAAAAAGAGTATCGCATTGGTGGCGCAGGAAATGTCGCTTTAAATCTCGCATCGCTGGGGGCCCGTGTTTCCGTACTTTCAATGATTGGCCAGGATGATGATGGCAGGATTCTCAAGAAAATGTTTGAAGCCAGTGGGATCAATACAGATTTTCTTTCGCCGAGCGGCTGGCGGATCACAACAAACAAATCACGTATCATTTCACGTAACCAGCAGATGATGCGTCTAGATGCGGAGATCACTAAGGACCTGGATGTAAACGATGAAAACAAATTACTGGAACTGGTAGAAAAGTATCTGGTAGATGAGAAGCCGCAGGTGATCATTTTCGAAGACTATAATAAAGGCGTATTAACAGAAAGAGTGATCAAAGCAGTTATTGCATTATGTAAAAAGTACGGAGTGATCAGTGCTGTCGATCCCAAGAGGAAAAACTTTTTTACTTACAACGGTGTGGACATTTTCAAACCCAATTTAAAAGAAGTAAAAGATGGTTTGAATTTAATTACTGATGATATCAGTATATCTATTTTAGAAGACATTCACAGGCAGCTTCAAAATAAATTGCAGCATAGTATATCCTTTATTACACTTTCTGAAAAAGGAGTGTTTTATCAACAGAATAACTCTGCGCGAATCATCCCGTCGCATTTACGCAATATTTCCGATGTATCGGGAGCTGGTGACACAGTCATTGCAGTAGCCTCCCTTTTGTACGCTGCTACAAAAAATATCGATTTGATGGCCGAAGTAGCTAATATCGCCGGCGGTATCGTTTGCGAGGAAGTAGGAACAGTAGCGATCAGAAAAGATATTTTGCTTGAGGAATGTAAGCAACTGCTGGGGTGATGAGCCGATGTGATGATTAGCCGATTAGCCAATCCATTCGCAAATCACTTTTTTGGCGATGCAGGCTATGAAACGATTTACTTTCACATCTTCAAATTTTCAAATTTTCAAATTATTTAGATGCGATTCACGATGGTTATTCATGGAGGGGCGGGGACAATCCTGAAGGAAGATATGACACCTGAATTGGAGCAGGCATATGTGGAAGGACTTCTCCGCGCTATGGATGCGGGTTATAATGTGCTGACCAACGGTGGATCATCGGTGGAGGCAGTGAAGGCTGCTGTGATTGTACTGGAAGATAATATCCTCTTCAATGCCGGAAGGGGATCAGTGTTTACCAAAAAAGGTTTGCACGAGATGGACGCCGCAATCATGGAGGGTAAGTCTTTGGGTGCGGGTGCAGTGGCCGGTGCCAGGAATATCCGTAATCCGATTGCGTTGGCCGATGAAGTAAGGCGTAATAGCAATCATGTTTTCTTAAGTGGTGAGGGCGCGAATGAATTTGCCATTAAGCAGGGCATAAAACCTGAACCCGATGAATACTTTTTTTCGCAATTCCGGTATGATCAATGGAAGCGGATGCGTGACTCAGATAATTACTCTCTGGATCATTCAGCCGAACGGGTCGAAAAACTGATG
>DAINQQ010000356.1:0-3246 GCA_036742645.1 Flavitalea sp. | reverse complement strand
CCAGGAACTTTCAAGACCTGACATTTTCAGCGTTCACACGCGATGGTTTGAAACCAGCATTTACAAAACCTCATTGTTTATTCAGCTGAACCTATAAGGTCTTATTATAAAATTGCATCCAACTTGTCCCCTTATAAGTTAGAACCAGGTTCGAGCGCAAAAACTCCTAAAAGTTTGAGGCTTTCCCCCATGTCAAACATCAGTCTCTACTGATATTGTACAATGTCCAATTATTATACCCCACTGATCCCCGATTGTATGTATCATATTATGTCACATGCTGTCGGCAATGAGAAATTATTTTTAGAAAATAATAACTATGAATTTTTCCTGCAAAAATACAAGAAGTACATCCCGCCTGTAGCAGACACCTTTGCGTTTTGCTTGCTTCCAAACCATTTCCATTTTTTGATTCAAATAAAGCCAGTTATTCAAGTCGAAGAATACCTGAAGGCTAAGAAAGCTGTGACATCTATAAACTCGGATAAAATCTCCGATTTAGTCATGGAATGCTTTTCAAACTTGTTGAACAGTTACACAAAATCTTTTAATAGCGTCTGTTGTCGAAGAGGCGGTTTATTTATAGACTATCTCCGACGAGTGGAGATTTCTGACAACAGTCAATTCGGATCCACAATCTGTTATATTCACAAGGATCCCATTCATCATCGCTATTGCAACAGCATCGCTTCCTGGCGCTGGTCTTCTTATAATACATTGATTGGCGCTTCGGAGACGATCCTGAAAAGAAAAAAGGTCCTTGATTGGTTCGGGGGCGTTTCCGCATTTAAGCGATTTCATGAACAGCCGATTGATTTGGAAAAGGCCGTCATTTTGGAATAACCCTGGTTAAAACCTGGAAGGTCTGTCACAGTTCGAGAATTTTCTAAGCGTCCCTGGTAGCCCTTATCGGCTTTTGAGCCGCATATGTTACCTTAAAACCTGTAAGATATTTAAGCGTTGATGATCTTCTAGCACGCGATGGTAGACCTTATAGGTTTTTTGAATGTGTCATGACTTTTAAAAATGCTCTTGAAGCCATTATAGGTTTTTTTGACTCTTACACGGTTATCTTTGTTGTAATCAATGATCCCTTTGACGAAAGAACTGGCATTTCAAAAAATAAAACATTACTGCAGCTACCAGGAGCGCTGCCATAAGGAAGTGAAGAAAAAGTTGTACGGATTTGGACTGCAGAAAAACGATGTAGAAACACTCATCGCACAGCTTATAGAAGAAAACTACCTTAACGAAGTGCGCTTTGCACAATTATTCGCGGGCGGCAAATTCCGGATGAAGCAATGGGGTAGGGGGAAGATCAGGTATGAACTGAAACAAAAACAGATCAGTGAATACTGTATAAAAAAAGGCTTGAAGGAAATTAATGAAGACGTCTACAATAAAACACTTCAAAAATTAGCTGCTGCGAAATGGAAAACAATGAAAGGAGAAAATAACATTTTCATTAAGAAGAGCAAGACGATGAGCTTTCTGTTACAAAGAGGATTTGAACCCGCCCTTGCCAACGAAGCCGTGGCTTCACTTCAAGAAAAGAAATAATTCTGGCCGGAATCTCAAATACCTTGTGACATTCATACCTTCGATGATTCTCGTGGTTCATACATCACATCTTGCATCGTAGATCAACATCACACATTTAATGTTTTTTCACCAACCGGTTGTTTTTATCGAACTGATATAGTTCCGCTTTCTTTGCTTCTTTTTCCGTTTCTCCATAGTCGTTGGACCTTATTACTTGTATTTGATCCCTCTTTAGAATGGACCCGATCTGCATCGAACCTTCTGAGTTGTCATAGTAAACCATCAATCGATCAACCAGCCTTGAGTTTGCATCATACGAGGCGATCCATAGTATGTTTTCTTCAGTGTATTCACGTCCGATCAAGAGCATCGTTACGAGAGAATTTGAAAACAAGGTATCGACAACGCGATATTTAAAGATGCCTTCATTTCCAGATGCGGTCGAATCAATTAACTTTAATGACAACCGATTTCTCTCATTTTCATTCAAGACTTTCGACGTAAAGAACTTGCTGTTTGGTGTCACTGTCTTGTTATCAATTACCATCTCCTTCAATAAAATGCCTCCTGGTGCCACCTCCTTTGTATTCTGTTGGACAGTAACTGAATCTTTTGAATCTTCCGCGATGACATTTTTGGTCCCCGCATCGTCGCATCGAAGTACCACGATTGACAGAATGAACAGGAAGATTGAAATTTTAGAAACGGTATTCATGATTTTGATTTAGAGTTACATTCTTTAAAAGGCAGTGGGTCCTGTAGACTTAATTGGTATAAATATATACAATGCAACCCGGCCTTCTAGACAAGAATCTTATTCAAACGAAAATCATGACTAATCCGGTAATTTCGTGAACAGCTATTGGTATGTCGACACTCAATATAACTGCGATTCAAACAAATCTTCATTGGGAAGACAAAGCATCCAACCTTCGTATGCTTGAAGAAAAGATTAATTCTGTCCAGCAAAAAATGGAGGTGGTGATTCTTCCGGAAATGTTTAGCACGGGTTTCAGTATGAATGCTGAATCATTGGCCGAAAAGATGGACGGGCCGACGGTGGAATGGATGAAAAAAATGGCGTCTTCAAAGAACATCATTTTAACAGGAAGTATAATCATCGAAGAAGATGGCTTGCACTACAATCGACTCATCTGGATGCAGCCCAACGGGCAATCCGGATACTACGATAAGCGTCACCGGTTCGCTCATGCCGGAGAAGACCTGCATTACGCAGCGGGCAAAAAAAGAATGATCGCATCCGTAAAAGGTTGGAGAATTCATTTACTGGTCTGTTATGACCTGCGGTTTCCAGTGTGGAGCAGGCAGGCCATTTATTCGAAGGTACCTGGGGGAGATGGAACAGCGCCGGGCGAACCTGAGTATGATGTGTTGGTGTATGTCGCCAATTGGCCCGAACGCCGGGTTCATGCATGGAAGACGCTATTGCAGGCAAGAGCCATCGAAAACCAATGCTACGTTGTTGGCGTGAATCGTACAGGAAATGATGGAAATAATATTTACTACTCCGGCGAAAGCATGATCGTTGATGCTATGGGAGAGGTCTTATATACAAAAGCAAACGAAGAAGATATTCTCACGATCACATTGGAAAAGGAAAAGCTATATGAAATCCGGAATAAACTCCCTTTTTTGAAAGATGCAGACCGCTTTCATATCGAACCTTGATTGTCGCGATTCGCT
>DAINQQ010000355.1:0-3308 GCA_036742645.1 Flavitalea sp. | reverse complement strand
TAGTAATGACTTGCACCTGGGTTTTCCGGGAAACGTTTTACGAGGCCTTCAAGAATCGATACTATTTCTGGCGTCCATGGTTTCGGGTTGTAAAACCGGTCGTAAAGATCCCACGGATGCTGAACCATTAGCGCGTCAGCATATAAAGCAGCTGCATCAGCACTATTCGAAAAATCTTTATGAACTTTTTTCATCGCGTCAGCATACAATTGATTAAGATTTTCCCGAGTTTGCAAGCTGTCTAAAGAATATCTCACTTCAATTGCATTGATCAATGCTTTTTCTACTGGAGTTATATTATTGTACAGTGATTTTGCTTTTTGTACAGCTGCTATTGCATCAGGAGAAGCCGAATAGCCCACATCATTAATGTTGGGTCCATAAGCCAGCGCCTTGCCCCAATAACCCATCGCAAACTTCTCATCAAATTTTATAGCTCTTTCAAATGAAGCCATAGCCTCGATGATATGAAAGCCATAATACATGTTGATTCCTTGCTGGAAATAAATGTAGGCACTGTCGTTTGTTGACGTAACGGGCATGCGGTATTTCCCCCAGCCGTCTAACAGCGGAATTTGATTCTCACTATCGCTGAAATTAATCGAAGCCAGATCCGGACTGCATCCTGTGCCGTAACGTTTGTTATAGGCAGATGGATCCGGAGTTGTTCCCGTCCGAAAAATATAATTGTTGGATTGTAAAAAGGCCAGGCAGAAGATCGACGCAATAAAAAGAAGAAATGCATTTTTCATTGCAGTTAGTTTTATGCCATAAGATACGAAATCACAATATAATTTGGTCCCGCAACGACTATTAATTTCAGAGCCTTTTTGAACGCATCGCTTTAACATGCCTGAGACTTTTATTTTTAGCGAGTTTTTTGTACTCGTTTGACTCCATCGCGTAGATAGCAATTTTTCCTTCTGAATTACTATGTACTCCCCAGCCATACCGCTTTGCAAGTGGCGATGAGCGAAGGCAGGCCTGTCCCACAGAAAAGAACTTTTCTCTTTCTTCTTCAAACTCTTTTTTGCTGATATCATTTTTTATTGCGTAAATAGAGAAGATGACATCGTCGGATGTGAATTTATACGGGTTGTTCCTTATCATTTCGTATTGCATTCTGGCGACTGTTTTGAGTCCGCCCTTCAAGGGAGGTTCCTCGGCAAGCAATACAGGACAATCCTCAGCAATCTCTATTAATGTATCGGTATAATTTGTGGTTTTCATTTTTTTCATTTGGTGTGGCAATGTTGGTCATATAATCGTCAACAAGTCTTCCTAATTCACTTGTCTTGTCGAAATTGGATCTCAAGATTCTTATTCCATTTCAAGAAATAACTGCATCCTTTCTCCTTCAGATACATCCTGCCACCGTTTTATCAATAGTTCATACTCCGATAGCATTTCGTAGATCATTTTTTCAGTAAGATGTAGCGGGTATTTAATGGAGAACTTATCAAACTCCTCGTATACAAGTTCCGTAAACTGTTCAACCCTACATGCTCCACTGCTAAGCGATTGTAAGGCCGTGGTTGTTATTTCCGCCACACCCGATTCAATATTCAGGCTCTTGATGACGTCCTTCTGGGAGAGTTGCTTCACTGTATACCCATTATAGATATTTCCATAAAAACCATGCTCAAGTTTCAATCGGCGTTCAACTATAAAATGAGCTATATCATGAAATGGGAGACCGGGTCCGATATCCGCAATCTCAACTCCTCCATCTTTCTTATCGCAGATTAAGCGGTTGCGGTTTCCTTTATTGATGAATGTGATTTGCATTTCCACAAAATTATTGCCGTTGCCGCGAATGGCATCATTCCCGCTTTGGAGTATGCCCGAGGTTTTCGCCAAACAAATTCGAAAATTAAATATCTTTCATAAATTAGAACGGCATTAGACTTGATTAATTAACATAAAACTTCTTGAATGAACTCACGTCGTGATTTTCTACAAAAAATTACTGCTTCGGCTGTGGCGTTGTCCTTTTTGCCAAAAGTTAGCTCGGCAAATCAGGAGTCAATGAATGATGAGCCTTACCAGGGTCCAGTGTTGAGAGTCGCGATCATGGGTTTGGGCAGTTATGGTACCCGAGTGGCCGAAGCCATGCAAAGTTGTAAGAAAGCCAGATTGGTTGGAGTGATCAGTGGCACCCCCTCTAAGATAAAAGACTGGCAAACCAAGTATAATATCCCGGAGAAGAACTGTTACAACTATGAAAACTTTGACGGCATAAAAGACAACAAGGATATCGATGCTGTATATGTCATTACTCCGAATGGTCTACATAAAGACCAGGTGGTAAGAGTCGCGCGCGCAGGTAAGCATGCCATCTGTGAAAAACCTATGGCAATAAATGCTAAAGAGGGCCAGGAAATGGTAGATGCCTGCAAAAAAGCGAAAGTAAAATTATTGATCGGATACAGAATGCATTTCGAGCCAAAGACGCTCGAAATTATCCGAATGAGGAAGGATGGTGAACTCGGAAAGATTCTTTTTTTCCAGGGGTTATCCGGTTTCCCGATCGGTGATCCAACCCAGTGGAGATTGAACAAGCAACTGGCCGGCGGTGGTGCCATGATGGACATTGGCATTTATTCAATTAATGGAGCGCGTTATATGGTGGGAGAGGATCCAGTGTGGGTTACGGCTGTAGAAACGAAAACAGATCCGGTAAAATTTAAAGAAGGAGTAGACGAAACGATTCAATTTCAACTTGGATTCCCAGGTGGAGCTGTGGCTTCCTGCTTATCGACTTATTCGATGAGTAACCTTGATCGCTTTTTTCTAAATGGTGAGAAGGGATTCGCGGAATTGCAACCTTCTACCGGATACGGTCCTATCAAAGGGCGTACGAACAAGGGCGAACTGACACAACCTCACATGACCCACCAAACTGTGCAGATGGATGAGATGGCTGCGATTATTCTTGAAGGAAAGCAACCCCCTGTTCCAGTCGACGGCGAAGAGGGTGTAAAAGATATGAAGGTCATCGATGCTATTTATCAGGCTGTAAAAACTGCAAAGAAGGTAGATTTGAGATTGTGAAATGTTGCGTTTCTTTTTAAATTTTAATAAAGGTCTCGTCTACTTAATCAGATGATTTGAGGGCTTCAACCGTCTTTTCCTACCGCGCTAGGCCAACGCCACCAAACCGTAAAGTGTAAAACCATTTCTTTTGTTGGTTAACAATATCGAACAAATTGTTCAACAACTTCTTTGCCTTAATGCATATATTCCTATCTTTAATGGATACCTGAGCACTCCACGCTCAGGAGCCCCGCTAACTTGCCACCCGGTCT
>DAINQQ010000354.1:0-3333 GCA_036742645.1 Flavitalea sp. | reverse complement strand
TGGCTCAATAGAATTTCAGAACTTATAAGTGAGTGACACAACATAAGCTCAAATCAAGTTACTGAAGCTGGTTACATAAAAAGGGAACAATCACTTTTACCGAATTTGTTCCCAATCAGTTTGAATAAGGCCAGCAACGTCGCTCAAAAAGTCGTTCAGTTCACTCAACAACCACAACATAACAATCAAATCCAAATGGCAACTGAAACCAGTCCATTGATCTTTGGGCCGAAACAACAAACTATTATGGAGTAAGCCGAAAATCCATCCTTAGAGTAGGCACACAAATGAACCTTAACATGAAAAAAGCAATGAGTAAAACAATTCGTGGTTCGATCTCCGTAGCCATAGCGTCGCTTGTCATTTCAAGCTGCACGAAAGATGAAAGGAGAAATTCAGAAGCACCAAATGCAGCGCTTGCTAAAGCAACCAATGCAAATGCGGTACCTCTATATTCAACCTGTGGCACCATACCCGGAGACCTGCCGGTGCCTGAAGGCAATAAACTTGTAATGCAAACCTATGCCAGCGGTGTACAGATATATGAGGTACGTCGAAGTGTTGCCAATCCCAATGTTTTTGTATGGGTAAACATTGCTCCGGCAGCAACCGTACATGCAAAGCCCGACTTTACCAACAATGAAGTAACGATTCAACAGCGACAGAATGAATAAAGAAAAAATCAATTGAGTACTCAACAAACAAGTTGTTCTACGCAAAACCAGGAATGGGTCTGCTCATCAAATGTTTTCTTCGCTTTTTGTAGCCGCTAATTTCGACTGCGATATCAACAAATTAATTTAAAATCTAAAACGATTACAATGCAAATTGCAAAACAAACTTCCTTAGTGAAGTTGACAACTCATCTGTTTTTTTTATTGACAGCAATGGTTTTCCTATTTTCCTGCAGCAAAGACAAACTTGATGGTCCTGTTGCCAAAAATGCAGAGTTAACAACCGATAAATCGCCACAGGCCTCAGCCGCGAAGGGTACTGTGGGCGTTCCTTATGAAAACATACTTTATGTATCCTGTGCCAACGACGGCGCCGGTGAATACGTGCAGCTGAGCGGCCTTACCAATTTGTTGTACACGACCTCCTGGACCGATCACGGCTTTACGTTTGGTTACCACTTTAACTCGTATAACATAAAAGGAGTGGGCCTTACCAGCGGTGAAACTTTCGTTGCTTCCGGAACCACCGAAGGACAAGTTGCAGCCTCATGGGTAAATGACCAGTGGATCGTCACCATCATGGACCAGCTGCGGGTAACCGGTTCGAGTGCCAACTTCATTATCAGAAATACATACCATATTACAACGACTCCTGCTGACGATGTTGTAATCAAGCGGGCTGACCACGAGGTAGAATGTAAGTAGCAACAAGCTGCACAGGCAGCCGATAAAAATAGCCGGTCATGAACAATTTTCATTGCCGGTTTTTTTATTGAAGCGAAGGAAATGCGCATAACTCACGAGCTTCAGCTAAACAACCGATTCACGATGGAAGGATTTTATTTTCAAACAAGGCTGAGCGCTTTCATTTCTTTCACCATCGATCCAATGTAGCATGAGATTCCATAGATCTTTTTTGAACCGGGCTTTGAAAAAGCCGGAGTGGCCGACCCTTCCTGCACCCAGTTGCCTGGGCTTGATATGATACCATTGACTACAGGCAGATGTAAAATGTGTCAGTAAAGCCCTGACACCGCTTTGCTGGGAACGCCAGTCATCCGAAAAGCTGAAGGCCAGTAAGGAAACCTGCAACTTCCGGTAATTATAATCGGAGAAATCGTCGAACAAGCCGTTTTCATTATTGCACCAATGTATCCATTCGTGCATCACACCTTTGGGAAGGTTGTTCATCATCCGCAGCCCCTTGCCCGGGAAATAGCCATAAAGCCAGGTCGTCATCTTCACAAACTGCTTCATCGTGCCGATCCAGATCTTTTCCCTCCATCTCCGGAGCCTGGTGCAGGATAATGCACAGCTCACGAGCACAATGCGGCTGATGAACTGGCTGGCAGCGGCAAGACCAATAATCTCACCGCCGATACCATGCCCCAAGAAGATCAACTCCTGCTTCGGGAAACTGTTTTTAGCATGTCTTAGAATAGCATCCAGGTCCTGCTGTGCCCAATGTTCGAGATTGGCGTTAAAACCTTTCAATTTTTTGGGAGCGGAAGAGCCGGTCCCGCGGAAATCAAATGTGATGACCGCGACTTTGTTTTCCGTCAGATAAACTGATAAATCGTAATAGTAATCCTGGGTTACTTCAGCTGATGGCGCCATAACAATCACCTTACTTACCTCCTCTTTCGGTTTGTATATCCTGGCTGTTATTTGCCTTCCGTCTTTGGTGCGTATTGTTTCAGTTTGATGCATATCATATGAGTACGGTGTAATATTACATCGGCCGTTTACAGATCGAAAGGTATTTGATTGACCTTGTGTTCTTTTTGATTGAATGGATAGTTTACGGGGATGGCCCTTATCAATCAACCAAGCAGGTGCAGTAATTCTTCTCTCTTGTTTTTGGAAACAGGGATCTTCATCTTATTTTCCATGACGAGATAGCCGCCATCGCCCCGGATAAATTCGCGAACATGATTAAGATTGATAAGATGTGAGTTGTGGGGTCTGAAGAAATCAAAAGGCACCAGCATCTCTTCAAAGTCTTTCAGGGTCTTTGATATTACTTTCTTCTTCCCTCCAAACAGATAAATATTAGTGTAATTACTGTTCGCCTCGCATGCTACAATATCACGGGGATCTACAAACTCAATACTTTCTTTTGATGCGAGTGCAATTCTTCCCCGTTTTCCTTTGCTGCTCTCTTTTACATTGGCAAGTAGTGTATCAATTTCTTCAGCGGGAATTTTTAGATTGGATTTTTTCAAATGCTTTTCAATGGCCTCCTTCAATTCTTTATTTTGAACAGGTTTTAACAGGTAATCCAATGCACTGAATTTTACTGCCTGTATGCCAAAATTGTCGTAGGCTGTTGTGAAGATGATATCAAAAGAAATATCTCGCCCCAATTCTTCAAGAACATCAAAGCCTGTGAGCATTGGCATTTCGATATCGAGAAATAATAGGTCTGGCGGATTCAATTTGAGATAATCGATTCCTTCAGCGGGACTGTCAAAGGAAGCCAGCACCTCTACATCGCTGCAGTAATTTTCCAGCTTCCATTTGAGCGTGTCTATGCTGTCCATCTCGTCATCAATAATCACTGCTTTTATCATAAATTGAGTATTATATAGGAATAGTTAATTCAACACGTGTTCCTGAAGCTTCTCCTTTTTCATTTTCCATATCATAGATCCGGACG
>DAINQQ010000353.1:0-3346 GCA_036742645.1 Flavitalea sp. | reverse complement strand
TGCCGCGCTTAATGGCGAAAGGACCGTAGCCAGCATTTGAACTGCTTTTTTCTGGCAGCTTTGCCTGCTGCGAGCAGGCGATAAGTACAAATACAATTACCAGTGATAAGAAAATTTGTCTCATGGAATTTGTATTGGAGAGTTACTAATTTATGATACCTGCATGATATAGCTCGTGTCGGAAAATCTGCCATGAATTACTTGGTGATATTCTATACAACAAAAAGATGCCTTTATTTCGTTAGCCACGAATTATCACGAATAAATTCGTGGCAATACTTCCTGATTTGGATGTTGTTTTCATAAATCCTCCTCCAAGATGGCGGAATCCGTGGCAAACCTAATTTCAAAAAGCAACATATCACTCCACAACAATCTCATCAATCAACATATTAGCTGGACGGCCGGCCCCGGGATGCCAACCGGGAGTGTTGCCCATACTAACAGCCCGTATTTTTATATACCGCGCATCCCTTGATGTAAATTCTGTATTGAACTCACGCAGGTATCCTCCATACTGATCGATTGGCAAAGTGTTTTTAATATTGTCCACCAACTCAAACTTTTTCCCATCTACGGAAGTGTAATATTCAACATTAGTTGGTAGCA
The DNA here is from genome assembly GCA_036742645.1 of Flavitalea sp. Lineage (GTDB taxonomy): Bacteria > Bacteroidota > Bacteroidia > Chitinophagales > Chitinophagaceae > Flavitalea. The sequence continues at coordinate 2,737 of DAINQQ010000353.1, read as the reverse complement.
ATCGTAACCAGAATCCGAGCTGGTAATATCCTGATCCGATTTTCCTAACCTTTTCCACCTTCCCCAGATCGATTACTGCCTCAAGATTTTTTCCTGCAAAAATTACCCAGTTGTTATCGTAATCATGGCTGCCACGTTTTCCATCGGTCAGCATGATTAGTTCTGTCGCATTGATACCACTAGTATCCGGACTGATCAACAGGGCTTTCTTTCCATACGCGAGATGTTCATTCATTCCCTGTGAAAATATCCTGTACATCGCCGAGCGATACTCTTCCGGAGTTGTGCTCCACTCCTTCACCTGTGTTACACCTTCGCGTTTACAAAGATCAGTAAATTCATCCACCATATTCCTAAACTTAGTTTTCGCTTCCCATTTGCCGTTTACTTTTTCAAACAGTCCATTTTCCCCGGTAAAATTTTTCTTTGCCTGTTCCATCGTGGCGTACATCAGTGGAAGCCTCGCGATGCGAACTCTTTCAAGAATTTCCGTGGAGTCAGATACCAGTTTTTCAGCTTCGTCGAATAACTGGTTGTATTTGGAAATGAGCATTGGCGTTAGATATGTGATCGCCGCTTCGTTCGGCGAGCCAAAAATTCGTAGCGGCTTGCCACCTTTGATTAATTCTTCTCGCATCAGGTCGATATATTGACCGATGGGTTTTCCTGCAGGGCCATAATATCCAGATAAGAAATCATTCATGACTGAATCGACGTTGAGATAAGGATCCCAAAGCAATTTGGATATGAGGTATGAACGCAGGGCAGCAAATTCACCGCCTATCTCACGATTGCCCTGCTCGAACATTGCATTGACACCATTCTCGGCGAAGAATTGAATGTTCGGCTGCAACACATGCATATTTGGGAATGGGCTAACCAGGTGATTGAACTGGATTACATAGTCCCATACAATAATGTCTTTAGCAATCTTGCCCCAGTCCTGCACATCCTTTACGAATACTGCGCTCGCGGTGTCCTCTGTAATTGCTTTATGACGATATGCCTCAATACTGCACAACATGATGTTCACGTTGTCGCGTGGTTTCAGGGTTTTCGGAGCATGTCGTCCGTACTCATAAGCCAGCGTAGAGATCATCTTATCCGGAAATTGATCTGCTACCTGGTTTACAAAATTGACGATCGAACCCGATGGAGATCCTTCGCGTTCGTCCAGCGCTTTGCAGTTGTCGCAAGTACAATAATCCCTATTGTCGTTCTGGCTCACCGACCAGTATTTCGCTGAGGGATTACGGGCGATCTCTTTTCTTAAATTCTGTACAGTAATTTCAAGTACTGCAGGATTTGAAAGACATAATTGGGTAGGCAACCTCTTTCCTTTCACCATCGAGAAATACTCAGGGTGCGATTGATAATAAATCTTTGGAGGAACCAGCTCATTAAATGTGTGCACCCACATACCCCAATCTGTCCGCTCACCGGAAGGATCATGATCAAGCTTATGCCAATCCGTATACTCTGCATGCCATGTACTGCGGTAGTGTGTGTCGCGAAAACCAATCTTAGGAACCTGCTGGTCATTGACCTTATCAACGACGATCTTCTTTTGTTGTGGAATGATTTTCACTTTCGGAGTGTACATGCGACAACCGAGATATTTTTCCAGGAATGAGTACACTCCATAGAGAGTGCCCTTCTCACTTCCTCCTGCAATGATCAGTCGCGACGAATCTGTTTTGATCAGAAATCCATCCTCCTTTAATAACTTATAATTAATGGGGGAAGAAAGTTCATCGAGTCTTTCGTTTTGTCCTAAGATGATCTCATGAGGTGACCTATGTTTATCCGCAGCGATCACGGGTAATGCAGTACCCGATATTTGCAGTAAGTAATTCTGCAGTACCGTTGCCGCTTTTTGTTCCTGGTCGGTTGCATGTGTAGGTATGACGATACTGTACCGGGAATAACCGTTATCTGCCAGGGTTATCTTTTCCCCAGTTTTGACTTCAGTTGTTTTTTTGCTTGCCTTTTTCTGTGCGAAGACGTTTGGAATAATGCTAAGCGCAACAGATAAAGAAAGAACACGAATGAAATCAGCTTGCCTAATCAGTTGTAACATCGAGTTAAGTTTGGTTGGAAAACAGCTACTTCGCTCTCATTAGGTCGAGCAGTTTTCTGTCAAGTTTCTGGCCGTTCCAGTCTTCATACACAACATCAGACCGGTTTGAATTTAATATGCCAAAATCACCTGAAAACTCCCACAATGCAAAACCAATGTTGTTCGACGTTAGGATGTCGAGTACATCACCAAACCAGGCAAGAAAAACGTTGTGGGGAGTCTTTCTCCAACAACCGCATTCACCGCAATGCACGCCCACCCCGCTGTTTACGAGGTCTATCCATGGCTTATAAAACTTTTCAAGCTTTTCGCGGCTTAAGTAATCATTGCCTACCTGCCCGGGCCATTTTGGTTCAGGAACATTTGTTGTATCCTTCATCGCCCAGGGAGCTTTGTAATGAGAAATGATTCCAGGGTAATAACCGCGGCAACTTTGCGCGATGTTTAGATCCGTTATTTCGGGTATCACATTGCTTCCGGTATTGTTACCATCAGCAATAACCAGGTGGTTTGGATTTTCTTTGCGGATTGTTTCTGCAGCCGCCTTTGCCACTTTCCTATACACATCGCCCGGAACAGGAGCACGTTTGGAATGCTGGTCATTCATGTCCTCCCGGTCGCTGGGTTCATTGACGAGGTCGAAGCTTATTTTTTGTG
>DAINQQ010000352.1:0-3392 GCA_036742645.1 Flavitalea sp. | reverse complement strand
TCTTAATGATCAAATCTCCTTATCTCGCGCAGGTATGCTCACATCCGGCCAGGCATGTCTACCTGTAATATAAGATTCTCTGGAGCCATGTTGAGGCGTGGGCGATGTGCTGAGCATCTTGTGCCTGGTGCTACCAGAGCAAATATCAAATACCCAATATTTGTGGCAGTAGACCAGGTCACTTATTTGTTATTCGAGAGTTACTACTGGCGGCTTCGGCAAGCGCCGCGACTGTAGGCGTTGCTTTCACGTACATAAATCCAATAATGAATCCCGCAACAAGTCCTCCCATATGAGCACTGTTGTCGATCCCTTTCGATAGAACTCCCATTATTAAGCTGTACCCTGCTGTACCGGCAAGTAAAATAAGAAGAACTTTATTCATCGTAGGATCAAACACCTTACAAATAATGAAGGATAATAATATGCCGTACAAACCAAAAATGGCGCCGGAAGCACCTACTGCAATTACCGGTCTGTCGTGCCACCAAAGACTAATCAAACCGGCAATGATTCCTGCAATGATATAGGCGGTAATAAACTTTTTAGTACCCATATACTGTTCAAGAAATATCCCACAATGTAAAGGCTTAGCAGATTCATTAATAAGTGCATGAGTCCTGCGTGAAGAAACATGCCTGTGCCAAGTCTCCACCATTGCCCCTCCTGGATGAGTAGCTTGTATATCGCGCCTTATGAAATTAGGTCGCTGCTATTAAAATTGATAACTCCCATGGCCCGTGCTCGCCATAATGATAAAGACTAAAAGGATTACCAAAGTAAAAGAGGTGTAGCTCGAAATCCGGTCCGGAGATGTAGTTCACTGGCCAGACTAAGTGTATCTATCTATTACCAGTATCCCAAATCTTGCTGAATATCCCATCTTCAAATAACAGCAACCCTGGCGCACGGTACTGTCATCAAAACCAAATATTTTTTGCTTTAAATTTTGCAAGAGCCGAGAGGGTGCAAGCGGCGAGACTTCAACGGTTATACGCCTTGTGTAGCCCTGGTTTATTTCAGGGCTATTTATTTTTTGCATGCCTTGCAGCTTCTGCGAAGCTGAACCGAGAGGATGCGCCAGCTCAACATCTCCGGTTTTAATTGTGTCTTCAAAATGGTGATCGAACGCTTGGTTGGTTTTCCAAAGCGGATAGACTATTACAAGTATCGAGCGGACAATCATCCGATGCGACATGGCATATTCATTGTATGTATCAATAAACTCTTGTTATGATCCGCAAATTAAAATCAGGTCAGTTCCGTCTTTATTCCCGCAAAAAAAACCCGAAGACAAACAAAAGAAGAAATCTAGGTACATTTGATTCACTGGAAGCAGCGAAAAAACACGAACAGGAGATTCAATATTTTAAGCGCCATTAGCATCCTGGTTTTTAGTAGCGATGAAAATTGGGATTTAAGACTAACGGGATTAATGAATAGCCCTGAAATAAACCAGGACTGCACAAGGTGTACAACCGTTGAAATATCGCCGTTTGCACCCTCTCGGTTGCTACAAAATTAAAGGAAAAAAATATTTGGTTTTGATGACAGTACCTTGCGCCAGGATCTCTGAACGACCGATCTTCAATCCCTACGGACGTTTTCGCCACCGATATATATCCCTACGGGATTTCTTTTTACTGGACGATACGGTTGCTTTTTATTCGCTCTTTAACTTTATTTTACCTGTTATCATTGTACCCCTTGCTTCATCAATTCCTTCACCTTCGTCTTAACATAGCCGTTCTCAAAATACGGGTAGATATTTTTTCCGGGGCAGGTGGTTTGTTTGCTATGATCGCGATGCGTTGCGATGGTTTCGGGTGATATGTTGTACTCCGTACAAAAATGAGCTATGAGCCTGGTCAATACGTCTAATAGGTTTTGATTGAGTTGCTGTTCTCCATAATTTCCGAGGAAGCAGATCAGCAGATGGCCAGTAGGATCGTATTCGGTATTGGTTTCGCCAACCGTGTTGACATTTCTTCCTTCATAAACTGTTCCGTCGGGGGCGATCAAAAAATGGTACGGTACATCGGTCCAGTTGCGGTCAGGTCCCATGCCCCAGGTCTGGATATTTTTTAATCTTCTCGCCGCATTGGCTGTATCGGTCAGCACCCTGCCTCCTTCATGATGGACTGTTATGCGAACGGGCACGTGTTGCTTATAGGGTCTTGCTGTATCGGCCAGCCATCCGGCACGGGGCACAATGGCTACGACATTCGGATATGTTTCGGTACGCACACTTTCGTTGCCCATACGATCCACAGCAGCTACGGCAACCGCATTTAGCTTGTTTTTTCCATCATGCGGTTTTATTTGCAGCGTACGATCGCTGCGATTCATGATATGGTAGCTCCAATTCATTCCATATTGATAATACACTACCCAGCGAAATACATCTTTGTCGTTAATATGTATCCAATTGATATTTATAGTTTCACCCAGTTGTTGCACTTTGACTTCGGGTGCCGAGGGCGCTTTTTTGTCGAGCCACATGCTTGGCGGAACCAATGCTTCTTCGTGATAAGGTCCTTCGATCAGCGCTTTCGCCATGTTGGGATTTTTTGTGACCGATGAAATGCTCCAATGCACAACGCCGCTGCTGTTGGGCAACATGCCGCGGGATATCATTATCTGGCTAAGTGTTTCCGTTGTGGTCTTTGCACTGGTATCGCGGCCCACGCTGATGCCAGGCCATAGATGACGGCGCATTTTGTTTTCATTCGCCCACCATCCCAACAATACCGGGAAACTCTGTGCGGCGCGATTGATCGGCCAGTAGAGTTGTGGTGAAAAATAATCTATCCATCCTTTGTTCAGCCAAAGTTTTGCATCGGCATATAATTGATCATACTGGTCGAACCCGCCAATAGATTCTGGATAACCCGGCCGCCAGATGCCAAAGGGACTCAATCCGAATTTCACATGTTTCTTTTCTGCTTTGATCTCTTTATACAACCGATGGATAAACTTGTTGACGCTTTCACGACGCCAGTCGCCACGCGATAACTTTCCGCCACCGGCAACATATTTGTTCCAGCTTGTGCTGTCGGGAAAATCTTGATTTCCATTGTAAGAAGGATAGGGATAGAAGTAATCGTCGAAATGCATGCCATCGATATCATATCTCTTTACGATATCCATCACTACGGCCACTCCATGATCTTGCGTTCCTTTCAGCGAAGGATCAAACCACCAGTAACCTTCCTTTAGCTTCACCACCAGCTCCGGTCTTTTTTTCACAAGGGAGCTTTCGCTTACTTCACCGCCAGCAACATGGTGTGCCCGATATGGATTCAGCCAAACGTGCAGTTCCAATCCGCGATCATGCGCTGCCTCAATCCAAAATTCAAGTGGATCATAATATGGCTCTGGTGCCTTTCCCT
>DAINQQ010000351.1:0-3404 GCA_036742645.1 Flavitalea sp. | reverse complement strand
CACTCTCTGGCTTGCTCATTTCTAAGAACTATATTTATCATTCAGGGCACACACAGTAGCTTGGCAAAAGCAGGGCGGCAGAAAATAAACTAATTATCTTTACTCAACAACAGAATATATAGGCTTAGGCTGACGGAACTTGAATATCCTGCCTTCGCCAAGCTGTTGAACGTTGTACGAAACCGCTAACGATAGGACTGCGTTTCATAAGACAGGCTATTTTTTGCAGACAGTTTTAAAAACTCCTATCATTGACGGACAATAAAATGTAGGATAATTAATAGAGTATGAATATTTCAAGAATAAAATTCATTTCCCTTTTCCTCATTTTTGCGTTTGCCTTTCTTTTTGGCACCACCTTGCTTTTGGATCAGCCACCTGTGTCTTTCATGGGATCGGAATCACAAGTAGCCTGGAAATCTGCCGTATCCACAATTCTATCTCCTATCAAAATTATTTTGATAGGACCCTTATTGCCTTTTATTCAATTTTTGCATCAAGATCCGGATACACCACCTCCATTTTTTCTTGCCGGGTTTGCTTTCTATTGGACTATCCTTGCCCTAATTCTTCATTATCTCATCAGTAAAATAAAACACTCCAGATGACTTTTGTTGACAAGATTGAATTCAAGAAGTTTGGGGGGCAAGATCGAAAACAAAAATAGATTAGTCTCGTGCGGCAGCGCACAACAATGGAATTTTTGCGCAAGCAGGGCAGACGAATAAAATTTAAGCTTTTGTAATTTCATTCGGCTTTAGCCACGGGCGACGGTAATACCAATCAACATTTGAATAAACATCAACATTTGTATCTTCAATCAACTTCAGTTGTCCGGCCGAAGAAATTTTAATGTCCCACCTACGCAAAGCGCTAACACGTTGTGCATCATGCCAAAACGACTTGACTATTTTGACAAATGATAAAGAAAATAATTTATTTCATACTCGTTTTAGTTAGACTTTTATTTGCTTCATATTTTTACGGTTCGGAGAAACTTCGCCTATACCAAGATACATGGCGGCCTTTTACGAGAAATATCACGATACTGCTGTATGAGACAGACAACATACCGGAATCGCATATATGTACAAAATAACTTTTCGTATCCTGGAGACATTAGATGAACACTTTTATTATTATAGATTTTATCATTGGCCCTTCTCATGGTTTTGGTTTGAAGGACAAGGTTCTGAAAAAAGTGTATCGAAAAACGCCAAAAAGATTTTAAAAAGATAATCCAGATTGACTCACTTTACGGAAAGGTCACATAATTTAAACGATCGATCTATAAAAATGAAATCTCGACAGTATCACCAGACACGGAGAGGCTTTCTGAAGAAGTCAATTCTAACAGGTGCTCTCTTTCCACTCGTGCATGCAGATTTATTCGCAATCACTACCAGCAACACAGCAGCTCGTTTGAAAATTCACATATTCTCTAAGCATTTGCAGTTTTTAAACTATCGGGATATGGCCAATGCGGTAGCAGAGTTGGGGTTTGATGGCATAGATCTGACGGTTCGTCCCAAAGGCCATGTGTTGCCTGAACGGGTTGAAGATGATTTACCTAAAGCTATCGATGCCATTCGCAAAGTGGGTCTGGTGTCTTCAATGATGGTCACAGCAGTTGATGATGCGACTGATCCTACACATAAAAAAGTATTAGATGTAGCTGCCAAACTCGGAATTCGATATTACCGGATGAACTGGTTTAGTTATCCGGAAGGCGAAAGTATGCCGGCGTCGATTCAGACTTTTCAACAAAAAGTGAAAGAGATAAGCCAATTGAATAAGGAACTAGGCCTAACGGGATGTTACCAGAATCACGCTGGAAGACTTGTTGGCGCTTCTTTATGGGAGTTGTGGCAACTACTTAAAGAGGCTGACAAACAGCACATGGGAATACAATATGATATCCGACACGCGGTGGTTGAAGGTGGTACTTCATGGCAAAACGGTCTTCGTTTGATTCATCCTCACATAAAAACCCTGGCGATCAAAGACTTTAATTGGGAAAAGAAAAATGGAAAATGGGATATTCAGGATACTCCCATCGGCGAAGGCATGGTAGATTTTAAAACTTACTTTAAGTTGTTGAAGCAATACCAGATAAATGTACCTGTGTCCTTGCATTTGGAATATCCCCTGGGAGGTGCAGAAAGTGGCGCTACTCAAATTTCGTGCGATCAACAGGTTGTTTTCAAAGCAATGAAAAAAGATTTACAGAAGGTTCATGAATTATGGGAACAAGCATAGTCGCGGAGGTAAAACAGCAGCCACGGAGATAGACAAGGCATCTGATGATTTGAAACCGTCTGGTGCCTATCTGTGAAACCGTTGTGTATCGTGTCCTTTAATAACGATAATGAAAAACAAAATCGCAATCATTTATGTTATTCTATCCTCACTGATTGGGAGAGTACAAGCGTTTCAATCCATCGCTGCTCGTGACACCACAACTTTCCCTTTTACAAACATGCCGGAAGTCCTTCCGGGTACAAAACCACTTTCCCAGGATCCGGATCGTTCAGTAGAAATGCTGGATGGTGCGCATAAATTCATTGAACAGCAAATTCAGGAATCTATTCGTAATCGTTTACAATTATGGAATCGCGATTTTGCTTCGCGTGAAGCGTACGAGAGATCGGTTGAACCGAACCGGAAACGGTTTATGAAATATATTGGAGTGGTCGATAAAATTCAGCCATCAAATAATTTTAACGTAGGCATTGCGGATAAGCATCCAAACATGCAGATGCAGAAATTTTCTGTTAACGATGATCCTGATCTTGTCGCAGAAACTAATAAATACCGGGTGTACCAGGTTCGGTGGCCGGTACTGAATAGAGTGTATGGCGAAGGACTACTGCTTCAACCTAAAACAAAACCTGTAGCAAACATTATAGCCATTCCGGATGCAGACCAATTGCCGGAACAACTTGTTGGTCTTTTGCCGGGTGTGGCGGTTGAATCACAGTTTGCACGCCATCTTGCAGAGAATGGATTCCAGGTATTGATCCCCGTGCTCGTTGATCGTACTTTCCTTTTTCCGGGAAAAGAAGAACAACAAACTTACCGCGAGTGGATCTACAGGCAAGCATTTCACATGGGCCGAAATATTATCGGATATGAAGTTCAGAAAGTATTGTCGGCGATAGATTGGTTCAAACAATCTGCGAAAGATCTGGAGATAGGTGTAGCAGGTTACTGCGAGGGTGGGCTGATCGCGTTCTATTCTGCTGCGATAGACAACAGAATTGATGCTGTTCTTGTAAGTGGTTATTTTAGTTCGAGACAACTAGTTTGGGATGAACCAATCTACCGCAATGTTTGGGGGCTCCTCTCCGAATTCGGAGATGGAGAAATAGCATCGCTCATTGCACCTCGCAATCTCATAATTG
>DAINQQ010000350.1:0-3409 GCA_036742645.1 Flavitalea sp. | reverse complement strand
AAACTCGCGTTTGGAGTGGATGAAAAGCCTGGAAAGAATGAATTGACAGATTGACTGGATGAATTGCGAAGGTTACGCAGGTAGTACATAAGGCAGAAATTTAGGGTTTTCACTGAAGGATTATCAATAATCATCCCAAAACTATAACAAATCCAGAGATAGCTAGCTTGTTTAAAAGATCTAAGCAGAAGTACTTAGTACGCTCCAAAAACAGTTCGTACACGGTTTCCCTCAATTCATGTCGTCCAGAGCCCAATCCATTGGCTTCTGCTCTCAATAAAACCGAAAAAGCAATAATTTGTAGCAACAACATGAAATTACCTCGGTACACTAGCAAAGATTACGTCGTTTTAGCCTGGGTTTTGCTCCCGTTCGACGTGTCTCTGAATAGCTTTATATTCGGAAAGCTGTACTATACGAACTGGCAAATCTTTCTTCTGGCCACACTAATCACCGGGATCGCTTGTGTGATTGATTTCATACTTTGCGGTTTTGTGGCCGTTACCCTCAAAAAGCGTTTTCCTTTAGAAAGTCAGCTTGGGATGCGACTATCGCTCATGATCCTGATGTTTTTGATGATCACAGGCCTGTTTTTGTATTCGCTTTTCAGGGGCTACGAGACTGTCGGATTCTATGATTACACATTCAATGAGAACCGCTTTGTATGGTGCTATATGGCCATGGGCATATTGAATATGTTTTTAACTTTCCTGCATGAGGGAATTGCCAGGTATGAAAGTTGGAACGCAAACCTCAAGGAAACCGAGGAATTAAGAAAAGCCTATAAGCAAAGCCAACTGATGGGATTAAAAAGCCAGGTTACTCCACATTTCTTATTCAACAGTTTAAATACTTTATCGAGTTTAATCTCAGAAGATCAAGATGGCGCGGAAAAGTTTCTGAATGAAATGAGCAAGGTATACCGGTATATGCTCAGAAACGATGATGATCAGCTGGTCACTCTTCAAACCGAACTGTCTTTTATTGGTTCATATATCTACCTCTTAAAAGCAAGGTATTCGCAGGCATTGGAATTATACACCGAAGTTGACGAGGATGACAGGCAAAAATATTTGCCGCCGTTAACGCTGCAGGTAATTATCGAAAATGCTATTTCCCAAAATGCTTTTAGTAAATCGGCTCCCCTTATGATAAGTATTAGTTCGGAAAACAAGGGAGATCTTGTTATCAGAAACAATATACAGGCGAAAATTATCACGGAGGTGATGGATTATGAAAATGGGCTGGATAACCTCGTTAATAAATACCGGCTTCTCAACCATACATCGATCATTATTAAAGAAAAAGATAATGAAAGAATGATCCGGCTGCCATTGATCATCAAAAACGAAAAAGTGGCGCTATGAAAATGCCTAAACCGACAAGACTCCAGATATACAGTTTTCTAGCGTCAATGCCTCTCATTGATTTTGTGCTGAACTATATAATGTTTGAGGACAGAATTTTTTCAGATTACAAAATATGGCTATTCTCATTTCCTGTGATTTATGTCATCGGTATAGGTTCATGGTATACACATTGCATTATAAGCGGCATGGTAAATAAAGAGTATCCCACATTACAGCAAACACGGCTCAGAATTCTTATCCTGAGTGTATCCATTATTCCATTCATGTCTGCCTGTGTTACGCTAATATTTTTCCTGTATGATGCAACTTCTACCCTGGAATATCAACTGAGTTATGAAGATCTTAAGCTTGGACTTGTCGTTGGATTTTGCGTAAACCTGATCTTCGAAACGCTTTACCAGGCTGATTATGTCTTCGAGCGACACAAAGAAAGTGTAGAAGAAAAAGAAATGTTGCAGCAGCTTTCGATGGAACAGGAATTTGACACCCTTAAAAGCCAGGTGAATCCTCATTTCTTATTCAACTGCTTCAATACTCTATCATCATTGATCAGCGAAGACAAGGAAAAGGCAGAAACATTTTTAAATGAACTCAGCAAAGTATACAGGTATTTACTACGTAATAACGAAGATGGTCTTAGTACTGTTGGAAACGAGATAAAATTCATTGAGTCCTACTATCGTCTGTTGCAAACGAGGCATGGCGACGCAGTACAGATAAAAATGGAAATCGATAAGCGATATGAGCAGTATCTCCTGCCTTCGCTTTCATTGCAGTTACTTGTTGAGAACGTTGTTAAGCATAACGTTCTTTCCAGGAACAAGCCGCTTGAGATCGACATCTTCACTACTGCCGGCAATAAACTTGTTGTAAACAACAACCTGCAGCGCAGAACCATCAAGGCTCCAAGCAATAAAGTGGGACTGGACAATATTAAGGCAAAATATAATTTATTGAAGCAGTCTGGATTCCAGGTAATGGAAGATGAAAGAAATTTTACGGTTGTGTTACCGCTCATATGGAATAATACGGTCATGAAAGCAATCAAATAGGCAAGTGCCTATTCATTATAAACACTATAATCGACGAACATGAAAATTTTAATTGTAGAAGATGAAGAGCTGGCGGTAAAAAAGTTGCAAAAAACACTAATAGCCGTGGATGAATCGGCAGAGGTAGTAGCAGTCACAGATAGTATTAAAGGCACGGTTGAATGGCTTCAGAGCAATTCGTCACCCGATCTGATACTGATGGACATTGAATTAGCAGACGGCCAAAGTTTTGAGATATTCAATCTGGTACCTGTCAAAACCCCTGTGATCTTTACAACTTCCTACGATGAATATGCTTTAAAAGCATTTAAAGTGAATAGTATCGATTATTTATTAAAGCCGATACAAAAAGAAGAATTGCTGGCGGCAATCGAAAAATACAAACAGATCAAAGCGTCAACACCTGCGGAAACCAGGGCCGACTTGAGCATTAATAATCTCATAAAAGAATTGCAGCAAAAGTTACAACCGAAAGAATATAGAAAACGATTTCTTGTTAAACAGGCTCAAAAACTGGTAAGTATTGATGTGAGTGATATTGCCTATTTCTACAGTGATGGAAGATTGAATTTCTTTAAGACGTGTGATAACAAAAAGTATGTTGTTGATTATACCATGGATGAACTGGAGGACATGCTTGACCCTGAAAGATACTTTCGTACCAGCAGATCGTTCTATGTTTCTGTCAATTGCATAGACCAGATTCATGATTACTTTGGTAACCGCTTATTATTAAATCTCGCCCCCGCTGTTGACAAAGAAGTTCTCGTAAGCCGCGAAAAAGTGATGGACTTTAAAAAGTGGATGGGGAAGTAGAGTTTAAGTTTGTTGTTTAAGGTTTGTGATTTGTTGTTTAAGGTTAAAGTTCAAAGCTGAGCGAATGTCGAAGGTAATATAGTATAGAAGCGATGCAACTATAAACGACAAACCTTAGAGAAGAAACCACAAACCACAAACGACAAACTTCAAACCACAAACCAATCACCC
>DAINQQ010000349.1:0-3410 GCA_036742645.1 Flavitalea sp. | reverse complement strand
AAGTTGAAGAATGTTGCTGAAATGAATTTCAATTAAAGGATAAAAAAAGTTCATCAATTAACCTGTTCTTTGGACGAAAGCAAAGGGAAAAGAAGATGTATGATCAAAACAATCCGGGCAAACAGCTTACCAAAGAATATGCAGACAGGAGGATGAGCAATGAAGTTTTAACCGAAATGGCCCAGTGCAAGGGTCAAAGTGAAACACATCCCTCCTTATCCGGCAATGACGAATTTGCCAATTTTGAATTGGTTGAAACACTTTTAAGCAGCACCGCTAAAGCGAAATTTAAAACAGGCAGTTATGTAAGACAGGCCTATGGTGTTGGACAAGAACTCCCGGCCAAACTGGTAGCAATCCATTTAAATATGGGCTGTAAGGCGGAACCGATTTCCACTCCGGGTTTTCATCAACCGAAGAAAACAATTATCATAGATCACATGCTTCACAGGATGACATTGAAAAAAATTATAAAGCCATTTTATCAGCTACCGGATCTATTGGTCGTGCCCCAGACGGGAATCGAACCCGTACGACCGTTTCGGGTCACAGGATTTTAAGTCCTGCGTGTCTACCAGTTCCACCACCGGGGCAACACTATTAATAAACCTATCTCAAACAAAAAATCCAAACACGTGGTTTGGATTTACTTGGAGCGGAAGACCGGGCTCGAACCGGCCACCCCGACCTTGGCAAGGTCGTGCTCTACCAAATGAGCTACTTCCGCGTTTAAAGAACTTATGCCTTTCAGCCGGGATCTTTTACAGGACGGCAAAGATAACAATCCCATATTTCCTGCAAAATTTTTAAACTCCCTTTTATTTGTACTTCGGCGTGTACAAGGTGTTCGGAGGAACATTTACCTCGGGCTTTCCCTTATAACGATGCTTGTATAAACTGTAACTTCCGCCAATGATAAATGCGATTGTAACAAATACTGTCAGGTAAAAAAGGAAAACTGAAGAGTGTACCCAGTTATGTGCAAAATCCCTTTCGCGGTAATCTTTTTCTGGCGCGTGTACGTGTTGATCCATGGTGTTTATTTGCCCTGCAAAAATAATGGTTAAGACCGGAAAACCTACTTTTCTTTCGGAACAATTTGCGTGAACCACTTCTTACCCATGACAAAATAAGCCCATACGACACTTTTCCGCAGATACCCGTGTAACCTTTTCTTTCCTGCTTTTAATGTCTTTTTCTTCTTTATAAAAAGCAGCCAGTATAAAAACGCGAAGTGTGCTTTGATTACAGCCACAAAATAAGTACCCTCACCAACGAACAACGATTTAATGGCGGAGACGGCATCAAGGAAAAAGCGATACCCGATTTTCCACAACGCCTCCCCTGTTCGCATATTCTTAGCCATCATCACAAGGTTGTTGCGGAAATTTAAGAAGACCTTCCTGGAGTTTCCTTTCGGTAGCGTGCCCCCTCCTACATGATAGACCACCGATTGAGGACACGAAAAGATTTTGTAACCGGCAACTTGCATCCGCCAGCAGATGTCTATTTCTTCCTGGTGAGCAAAAAAGTATTCATCGAGTCCACCCAATTGATGATACACTGAAGCGCGGACAAACATCGCTGCGCCACTCGCCCAAAAGATCGGTTCCGGATAATTGTACTGACCGTTATCTTCCTCACAAACGTCGAATACCCTTCCCTTTGCAAAAGGATAACCGAGATAATCCAGCCAGCCTCCTGCCGCCCCGGCGTATTCGAACATTTTTCTGTTATGGAATTGCAACAGCTTGGGTTGACAAGCCGCAATGTTTTTGTTGGATTGCATCAATGCAATCGCTGGCTCGATCCAATCTCTTTCTACTTCAACATCAGAATTAAGCAATATATAGTAATCGCCCTGCACTTGTTTTAATCCCTCGTTGTAGCCTTTTGCAAAGCCGAAATTTCCGGGTAATGATATGATTTTGATTTGCGAATAGTTGCTTTCTAAAAAAGATACTGAATCATCCGTAGAGGCGTTATCGATCACCACCACTTTGTAGTTGGAATAGGTTGAAGACAATACGGAAGGAAGGAATTGTTCCAGATATTTGCGTCCGTTCCAGTTGAGAATAACTATCGATACGAGTGGATCCAAGAGAGATAACTTGCTGTTATAAGATTTCCGGGAAGCAAAGGAACGCTTTTTATAAATTAGTTGAATGATTCAACCCCTTTTTAACTGGAGGACAGGATTAGCCATCATTGCCATTGCAATTATCAGCGGTACTATTTTCTATTCTCAATACCTTGCGCGGAAAATTGCTAAAGAAGAAAGACAAAGAGTGGAGATATGGGCAGAAGCCGGAAAGTTATTAGTCACAGACAGCACGGGAGTCAGCGACAAACTGGTAAGCATTATCATCTCTGGAAACAATACTATTCCAATTATCCAGACAGATGAAAAAGGAAATATTATTGACCATATCAGTCTTGATTCTACAAAGGTTAGGGAAGATCCCACCTATACGTCTAAAAAACTGAAAGAATTTAAATCCGAGAACGACCCGATTACGTGGACCAACCCGTTCGATTCAACCAAGCATAATATTTATTATTACGGTCATACGAGTCTATTGAACCAGGTACGGTATTACCCGGTTGTGCAGTTACTCATTGTCGGTTTATTTATAATCATAACTGTCACAGCGCTCACTACCAGTTTCAAATCCACGCAGAACCAGGTTTGGGCGGGTATGGCAAAGGAAACGGCTCACCAGCTCGGCACTCCCTTAACCTCTTTGCAGGGTTGGATTGAGATGCTGAAAGAATATCCTGAAAATGAAAAGATCGTTCAGGAAATCGAAAAGGATACCAACAGGTTAATCCTCGTTTCTGACCGTTTCGGCAAGATCGGAAGCACTCCGCATCTTGAAAATCGTGATATTGTCCAACAGGTGCATGCAATGGTCGATTACATGAAAAAAAGGGCGTCCGGAAAGGTTTCTTTTTCGGTGGATACAAAAGAAAAGACAGATATCACTGCAAATATTTCACCTCCGTTATTTGATTGGGTGATCGAAAATTTATTAAAGAATGCGCTCGACGCAATGGAAGGAAAAGGTTCTATCCATCTATCAATGCAGGCTAACAACAACCAAATAATAATCGATGTTACGGATACCGGTAAGGGTATCGCGGCGCAAAACATCAACAAGGTTTTTAAACCGGGGTTTACAACAAAAAAACGTGGCTGGGGACTTGGACTGAGCTTATCCAAACGGATCATCGAGCAATATCACCAGGGAAAATTATTTGTAAAACACTCCGAACCCGGAAAAGGAACAACCTTCAGGGTTGTTTTAAATAAATAGTTCATTATTTTTGCAGCCACCGAAATGCGGAGGTGGCAAACCTGCCTGCCGGCAGGCAGGATTGGTAGACACACGATGCTGCGGAGGTGGCGA
>DAINQQ010000348.1:0-3412 GCA_036742645.1 Flavitalea sp. | reverse complement strand
TATAAATTTTCTATGACATCACGGTATCCCCGTCCGATAGGAATTGATACACCGTTGACATCAACTAATTCAGCTGTATATGATTCAATTTTTTTTATTGAAATGATATACGATCGGTGAATCCGTTTGAATAAGTTTGCAGGCAAAAGTTCTTCAATTTCATTAGTGCTCATTTTTGAGATGTATTCCTTCTTCGTTGTAACAATTTTGATATACTCCCGTTGACTTTCGATATAAACGATTTCTGAGAATAATATTTTGACTTTCTTCTTGTTGATATTAAGGAACAAATGATCCTTTACATCCTCGTTTTCATTTATTTTCTGTCTTTCTGTCTGAGAGCTTTTGACCTTCGTTACTGCTACAAGGAAACGCTCGAAATCAAACGGTTTTAATAGGTAATCTGTAACGTTTAAATTGAAACCTTCAACTGCATACTGATGATAGGCGGTCGTGATTATTACAGCAGGTGAGTGGACAAGGGTCTTCAGAAAGGCCACTCCTTTCAATTTGGGAAGATGAATATCTAAAAAGATCAGATTGGTATCGTGATGTCGTAAATAGTCAGAAGCGAGGATCGCATCTTTAAATGTGGCTTGAAGTTCAAGAAAAGGAACTTGCGAAATATAATCGGCCAATACTTTTATCGCCAACGGCTCATCCTCTACGATAATGCACTTTATGTTAGACATGACTTCCCAGGTTTATTTTTAAAGTGGCAGTAAATACAGAATCTTTTTCGTGAGCAGACAGATTGTAGTCGCTGTACAGTAACTCAAGTTGACGTCGTAAGTTGGAGAGCCCGATATTTTCTTTCACATTTTCGTCGCCTGAAGATGTTTCTGTAGAATTTTTTACCACAAATTCGAGCTGACGTTTATTCACGGAAAGATGAATATCGACGAAAGGACGAGTCCTTGTTTCAGAAACGCCATGCTTGAACGCATTTTCCACCAGGGGGATCAGCAACAAGGGCGGTAATGACTGTTTCATGTCTTCAATGTCATAATTAAAATTGATATGTAAAGACTCATCATATCGCAAACGCTCGAGGGCAATGTAGTCGCTTAGAATTTTTAATTCCTGTTCTATCGCAATATAATCTCCACTGGTTTCGTAGAGCATGAATCTTAAGATTTTTGAGAGTCGTAAGATTGATTCAGGAGCGAGGTCTGATTTATCCCGGGCAAGAGAATAAACATTATTTAATGTGTTGAACAAAAAATGAGGATTGGTTTGTGATTTGAGATAGTTCAGTTCTGCCTGCTGCTTTTCAATGCGCAGTTGCTGCGCCGCTGACCTTAATTTTATATAACTATGAATATGCTTAATTAACCCAAAAAAGAATAGTGACATAATACCTGCCTGTGCCTGGAAAGCAAGAGCATGATCGATAGTCTCGAATTGCTTGAAACCGGTATAAATATGTAAGCCGATGCCAATTTGCCTCCAAGCATGCAAGCCGTACGAAAGCAACATCATTTGTATCCAGAAAAGGAAAATCCCAATCAATATGTTATACAGAAGATATTTTCGCTTTTTCGTTATAAATGGCCAGCTATATTCGAAAAAGATAAAATTGGCAGCAATGAGATAAACGATTCTCCAAATTTCATTTAGACACCGCGGGAAAAAAGTTTCCGGATATTTCACAAGGTAGGAGAATAGCCATAATAATGTCCACGCCAATCCCACCCATAAGTAAAAGGTAAGCCTTTGTATGTTGGTTGATAGCCTCCGGCGCATCATGCACTAAATATCGGTAAATCTTTCCCCATCCGCTATGCGGTCTACAGAATGGCTCTCATCGTAAACGAACTGCCGGGAAATGTCAATTAAAAAAATTGACTCATTCCATCGAACGCACTGCAAATACTTTTCGTCTTCATTTTTCTATTAGAAGCTTATTCATGAAATTGTTGTTTTCACTTTCAGAGTAGCCATAATAACGTTCTTCCCTTGCCACGTTGTTGACTTTTCCCTGTCGTTTGTTTACCAGGATCCGTTGTTTATTGATGAGTGATAGAATCGTTCCAATTAAAAAAATATTCTTGTGGAAATACTTCGTTTATGAGAAAGCTTCTAATCATCACTGCCATATCGTTCATGGCTCATGGCTCTAATGCTCAGGTGGAACCGGGCGCCGTCAATTGGAAAACCTGGTTTATCACATCAGGTAAAGAATATCGATTGCAATCACCGTCATCGTACAAGAATGAAATTGCCGACGTACTCTCCCGGCAACAACACCTTGACTCAACTGGTCTGCAACAAGTTCTTTACTGGAACGCTGGCGCGCCAGGTTACCGGTGGTACGACATGATGAACAAACTATGGATGACGGATACCAGCCTTAAAGGTGTATTGTCGAATATGCTGCTTGGCACAGCAATCTATGATGCTACGATAGCCGCATGGGGTACAAAATATGCTTACAATCGCCCGCGGCCTTTTATTGCCGATGGCAGGATAAAGGCCTATGTGCCAAAGCCTGAAAGTCCTTCGTATCCCTGCGAGCATTCAGTCGCAGCCGGTGTAGCAGTCACAATCATTAGTCATTTTTACCCTGCGATGGCCGACTCTGTCAACCGCCTCGCGCAGCAGCTAATGTCATCAAGAATCGCGGCCGGCGTAGCATTTCCGTCTGATACGCGTGCCGGGTTCGAACTGGGAAAACTCATTGCAGAAAAGGAGATCGAGTATACAAAGAACTTCACGCCTGGTACTCCATGGGATGGAAAAATTCCACAACAGCCAGGGCAGTGGAAAGGCAAACCGATGTTTCCTCTTGCAGGAAAAAGTAGGACCGTGGTACTGGATAGCAGTAGCCAGTTTCGCCCGGGCCCTCCTCCGGATTTTGCAAAAGACATGGAGGAACTAAAGAAATTCAAACCCACTTTTCGCTCCACTGCGAATGCATTCTATTTTGCCAGTCAGACCGACGATGTGCTGGGCAAAAAAATATTCGAGTACAATATTCACCTTAACCCACCGCGGGCAGCTCGCTTGTACGCTATCACTTCCGTAGCATTTTATGACGCCTTCATTGCTTGCTGGGATGCGAAATATACTTACTGGGGGACTCGCCCCGACCAATACGACACAACCTTTCATCCCGTCCTCATGCACACACCGCCTTTCCCCGGTTATCCTTCCGGACATGCTATGATGGGTGGCGTGACGGCTGAGCTATTTACTTATTTCTTTCCTGCGGATAAATCCTATTTCGATAAGAGAGCGAAAGATGGTGCTGAATCACGCTTCCAGGGAGGTATTCATTTCCGCACAGACAATGAAGCGGGCCTGGCATTGGGTAGAAAAGTAGGAGCAGCCATAATTCGCAAAGTGAGTAACGACGGTGCTGACCAGTCAATGCGATTGACTAAAGCCTTTTAATAAAACCTATTTCTCA
>DAINQQ010000347.1:0-3463 GCA_036742645.1 Flavitalea sp. | reverse complement strand
CCAGGCGTGTGTATGTCAGCGATTATGGGATCGATGAAGATCCTGTTTTTTATAAGTATTTAGAAAGCCTGAGTGATTCCGAATTAGACAGCCTCCGTGAACATAGCGAAACGGTAATCACTGACTATGGCCTCACGCCTTATCGCCCAAAAGTTCAGACTATCACTGATTATTACAGAACGTTAATTTTACAGGTATCTAGTATAGCGTTGAATAGTGAGATCCCCACAGACCAAATCCTGATGACAGTGATCATATTGATGTCACTTTGTTCCATCACATTCAATTTCATTCTTACAAAAAACACTCTTTGCCTGTTTGCACCATTTGTTTATCTCACTTTAGTGTCACTCTTCATTGCACTCGTTGAATATTCTATTTCCCCCTTTCCTTTCGACCCGAACCGGGAATTTATTTCAATAGCTATTGGTAATCTATTGCTCTCTGTCTTGCTCATCATAACTATTCAATGGCGCAAAAAAAAGTTTGGGCGAAACCTAATGTTCTTTATTCACCAATTGCATAATCTTTCTGCTCTTGGGTTTTTTATTATACTTTTTGTTTTTGCCGGCAATGCACAGATGTCTTCTGGATTGCGTATTGTGCTAATCATTGTTTCCATCGCGGGCTTTCTAATAACGCATTATTATTTTATCCGGCGTATGCATAAGACTTTGATCCAGGAAGTATGATCGAGTCGGAGACGAGATGAAAAAATAGGACTGCAAAAGTCGTATTCTTAATCACAATTCTAAATTCATAATTCATAATGCGCGCCTTGCTCACTTCTTAATTTATAACTACCATTTCGTGATCGAGGATAGACTTTATTTCAAAATGAGTCCAACCGTTCGCTACTCTTGAGAAAATTTTTTGTTTTGATACAAGCAAATTCACAGATTTACCAATATTTTTCTTCTGAAGGTTAACCCGGATCTTGAAAGGGCCCACCGGGATCAGCTCTTCCAGAGGTTGCCGCCAGCTTGCGGAACTTGTGAGATTTACAAGATGTAAAACCAGCCGATCTGTTTGCGCATAAAGATGACAGTCGATAAGCCCGGGTCCTTCAATGATCATCGGTAAGTTGTCTTTCAATGCCCATCGAAACAGATTTCTTAGCAGATTGCCATGATCGGGAAGATTGAAGCGGCCAAATTGCCTGTCAAGGTCTGCAGGTAAAAATGCTATGCGGCTGTCCCTTGCCGTGGTCTTTATAATTAATCCCGGAATGTCAGTTTTTGGCTCTCGCATCCAGGCGGTTTCAGGAGGAAAAACCGGGAATTGAGGAACAAATGTCATTAGTACTTCTGTGCCTGCATCTGTTTTTAGCGGGCGAAGTGTGCCACCAAAAGGCAGGATATCTGTTTCATGAAATCCTTCCAATACTTTGTGACGTTTGCCGAATACCTGAACAACCGATTGATTTCCTGGCCCATCAACCTGTGCTCTTAATTCCGGAGTCAGACGCAGGTACGTGTGGTGGGTTTCTAAAAGGGCTTTCCTTCCTGCACCCTCTGCTAACGGTGACGGTTGTTTGATGACATGAGTTCCAAATATATCAGCCAATGCATAATCATTAAGAGCGTCTCCCCATTCATTGAAAAGGCTGGTTTCGCCTGTAGCAATTACACTTCCTCCTCCCTCAACAAAACGTCGAACACTCGCTACCTGGGCGCTTGACATTACAGCAAGGGTTGGCAGGATGAGCAATGATAACTGTGCTGCTTCGCGGTTAATGTCATCCACATGAACAGGGATGTAAGGTATTCTCGCCCGCACAAGCGCCTGGGTCATTCCGCGCCATGGAAGTTCTACCAGCTCATCCGGATTGTCACGGCCATAAAAATCCGTATTCTCTTGTGACCAGACTACCCCGACCGTAGCCACAGGTGTCCGGTTGATCAGAAATTGTTCATTGTCCTTATGCCATTTCAATACTGCAGCTGGCGTATTATACATCCTGCGGTCTTCATGGTATGCAGCAACCATATGCCACCATGGCTGAATACCACCGGCAATGCCGTTCCACATCCACATTTGGGCTTCAGCAACGGGTTTGCTGGTCAACCGAAAGATCGGTCTTCCTGCCTGGTACATAGCCATACTTTCGGGAACAAGTTTGTCCCACCCAAGCAATCCATGAATCAGCTTCCCGATTTGAGCATTGTGTTGAAAGCCACCGGCATCCGTCCTTGCCTGATCATCGAGCATGATGATGTCAGCGCGTCGACAGATCTCTTTATAATCACGAAAACTCCTGCTTTGTCCACTGATTGAACCGCTATTCATGCCAGACCAGATACAATGCGGGCCACCTGCTGATTTCGAAGTCCTGTTATTGAGATCCCATATTTCTAACCGGCGCTGATAATTCCAACGAATCCATCGTCTGTAAGTTTCATCATCCCAATTCTTGACCTGAGGTATCTTTTTACCTGTTTTATCTAAGAAACTCTTCCGGCAATTCTCACAGTAACAGATAGATTCTCTTCCAAGACCGCTCCAACTGTTGTCCGTGAATCCTTCAGGATGATACAATCTGGCAATCTCGCTAAGGATCGCCGGAGAATGATCGTTATAATAGGAGCTATTGATACACGTTATAAAAAGATCGCCAGCTTTATATGGCTTACCAGAGGCATCCATTGCAAACCAATCCGGGTGTGCCATGAAGAATTCTTCGTGAGCGCGGTTCGAGTCCATTCTCGCAAAAACAGCCAGGCCATCTTCATGGGCTGCCCGGCACAGTTCTCCAAACAAATCCCTGCCTTCAAGGAAAGTTGCCGGACGGTGAAGAGGCACCTTAGTAGGATAGTAGGCCACGATCCCTCCCGCATTGATAATTACTCCTTTTGTGTCGGTCTGTTTCCAAAACTTTCTCCACCAATCAATATCATATTGTGGCGGGTCTTTTTCGGTAATATTTACTTGTCCCCAGCGCGTCACAGTTTTATACCACGGGAGCTGTTCATTGCCGTAATTCCTCGTTGAGTTATTTCGTTCAGGCGAAATAAAGTCTCCTGTTACAAGCATAGCTGTTGCTAATGCAGTTTTCTTCAGGAAGGACCTTCGGTCTTCATCCCGATTTTCAAAATGCGGCTTATGCATAGTCGTAAGTTAGAAGTACGAAGTTAGAAGTACGCGGTAAGAATCAGGAATTAAGGAATGAAAAAGTAAAAGTTAAGAAGTACGAAGTTAGAAGTTAGAAGTACACACTTTCAATTTACCTTACGTTTGCCACTTTCATTTATTTTTGAGGTTCTCAGGAGAAATTACTTATAATTGGCCTACCGGAACATTATCACTTACGTGGCCGAGTCGGTAGGGAGACGTAGGCAAAACCCACTATGGTGGTTCGTGTCCACCTGTAACTGCACAGGCTACATTTAAGAAATGCAGGACAATCAAGAAAAGCGATAGTATGAAAAACCTGCCCCGGAAAAAATTCCAGGGCAAGGGTTTA
>DAINQQ010000346.1:0-3477 GCA_036742645.1 Flavitalea sp. | reverse complement strand
AGACACGAAGACACAATGGCAGTTTAGTAATCCAGAATCAATATCCCCCATGAATCAAAGAAAAAATATCATCCTGCGAAGCATTCAAATTTATTGTGCGGTCATATTGTTCTGTAATGTATCACTGGCGCAGAATTATGATGAAGACAAAGTAGCTCCTTATACATTACCGGAAGTATTAAGAACAGTTAGAGGTCAGATTGTATCTGACAAATCCATCTGGGAAAATACAAGAAGGCCAGAAGTGCTTTCGCTTTTCAAAAATGAAGTATATGGACAGATGGTACATACATACGACAGCTCCTCCTTTGTATTTACAAAGATGGATGTTGATGCCATGAGGAAAAAAGCAACATTAAAAGAAGTTCAAATCACGATATGGAAAGTTGGAAAATCGGTAAACATTAACCTTCTGTACTTTGTTCCCAATAACAGAAAAGGCGCCGTTCCTGTTTTTTTGTTGATCAACAACAGGGATAAAAAAAATACGGATCCAACGCGGAGAGAAAAAAGTGAATTCTGGCCTGCCGAAATGCTGATCGACAGTGGCTACGCCATTGCTACTTTTCATGTGAGTGATCTTGCCCCTGACAATAAAGAAACATTTCAGACTGCCGCTATGCAGCTGTATCCTGAGCAAATGAAAGTTCCAAATGGAATGAAGGCTATCGGCTCCTGGGCCTGGGGAGCATCAAGAGTATTAGACTATTTTGAACAGGATTCGGATATTGATCCCCGGCAGGTGTTTGTTGTGGGGCATTCAAGGGGTGGCAAGGCAGCGCTTTGGGCTGGCGCGACCGATACAAGATTCGCAATGGTTTTTTCAAATTGTTCTGGTAATAGTGGTGCAGCTTTGTCAAAAAGAAAGTTTGGAGAAACAGTAAAAGCAATAAATACAAATTTCCCACATTGGTTTACCGACAACTATAAAAAATACAATGATAACGAAGCTGCGTTGCCAGTTGATCAGCATATGCTCATCGCTCTCATAGCACCAAGGCCGGTGTATGTTACCAGTGCAACCAAAGATCTGTGGGCTGATCCAAAAGGTTCGTATCTATCGTTAGTGAATGGTCAAAAAGTGTATCACCTATATAGCAAGTTATCCGGTCTTACGCCTGATCCACCACCGCCCAACTCTCCTATTATCAAGTCATTTTTAGGATATCATAACAGAGAAGGCATTCACGACCTGACTATTTATGACTGGACGAACTTCATTCGATTCGCGAATTATCATTTTAGAAAATGAATGTTGTTTGCCACGAATTGCACGAATTGCCGCGAATATCTTCGTGATAATTCGTGCAATTCGTGGCAATACCTACTCCATTAAAATAAATTTATCGTTGCTGATCTTTTGCTGCTCGGAAGCCCTACCATTACCTGCATAGCTATTCTTATCGATCTTAACGTTTCTAACAGCATATGACTCGACTCCATAGCCGGCATTGTATTGAATAATATTATTGGCAACCGAAATACTATCTGAACCATTATATAGAAATTCAACCATCACTCCGCTCCTATCATTGGCTTCAACAAGGTTACCGGTTACAGAAATATTTTTACTTTCTGCAATCAATATTCCATAATAGCCATTTCTTGCAATTTCACAATTAGATATCGAAGCATCGCTGCAATCTTCAAGTGAAACGCCTGCGCCGAGTGGTGACGTTACCAACCTGCTGTCTTTCACCGTAACTCCAGTGCAATGCGTCAGCAAAAGATTATGCAAAAGTTTTGATCCGGGAGCAACACTGGCACCATTCTCACTGAAATTGCACCGCGTAATATTTACATTGGCGGCTCCACTAATAAACACACCATTGTAAGTGCAATTTTGAACAGTCAGGTTAACGAGGTTAATATTTTTCATCTGCGTTTCTTTAGCAGATCGGAATAAAATTCCGCCCCTATTATATCCACCACGATACGAACGTGTACTGTTAGGGTCTGAATGAATTTCCATGGTTCGTGAACCCTCTACCACAAGGTCACGGATGGTTATATCATGCAGATCATCTTTTGCATTTACAATAGCTTCCCTGTTGTCAGAAGCGGGATCAAGAATTATGATCGTTCCGAGTCCTTCGCCGGCGAGCGTAATTCCACTGGGAAGTTTCAAAGTCCCGGGAATTTTATGCACTCCAGCCTTTAATAAGACAGTACGGCCGGTACCGGCAATTTCATCGATTGTATTTTGAATGGATCCCCCCGGTTCAACAATCACAGAATTATTCGGATGGTTTGACGCTGTTGTAGCACCTGCAATGTAGCCAATAGTCCCTGCTTTGAGCGCTCCCCTCCTATTTGCGGCACCATATGCTTCACGTACCGATGACAAAATACTTCTGTTAGCTTTTGATCTAACGGAATCGGCTGCTCGCTTGATGAAGGGCACTTCTACACCAAGGGCAGTATAATGCCGATAAACATATTCATAATCGTCTCGAAGGGCCAGTGCACGTTCGGAAATCCGACCATACGAATGCGGCTTCTCACCTAGCAGAAAGCTGGCAGTATATTCATAGCCCAGGCCGAGCCTGTTATCGGCGATGGAGAACAGATCAACTCCCTGCGTTGAGGCGATTTGTGCAGCTCCTGCAAACTCACCCAACCCTAATTGAACATGTCCCTGGTCACGCATTGTCTCCTGGCATTGGCCATTTGGATAAATGTATTTGAAAATGCTTCCGTTTACAGGGGCATGGAGGTAATGATCGATTGCATTGTCAAACATTTTCCGGTTATCCGTAAATACAGCAATCGCAAGAATCGAATGAATGATCGCTCCATCCCAATTACCATTGGCCTGCGGATAATAAAACCTCATTAAGGGATAGTACACAGTCATGAGCATATCCGTGAATGCATCGATATCTTTTTGTTGCCATCCGGCATTCGTGTAGCGCAGTATTTCTGCTGCATTACAGAGGGCATGGCCTGTCCACGCCGCGAGCAATTTAGCGTCGTTATAATCAAGGTGCCATAAGACCGGAGACCATGCGTTGAGAATTTCAATTGCTTTATTCGCATATGTTTTGTCGTTAGAAATATACCATGCGAGGGCATAGTTATACGCCATGGCAGCGCTTTTTGAAAGATCATTGCCGCCGATATTGGGTCTTCCATAAGGTCCACGCAGCACATGACGGTGCGATGCAACCACAAAACCGGAGTCAGTAGCCGACTTGAGGCGCTCAAAAGCATCTTTATAGGGCTGCACTCCGTTCAGGACGAGCTGTTTCATCTTTGCCAGGTCCTTTGAATTCTGATCGATCCCCGGATGAACAAATTTTTGCGCTGCCAATTGAACAGATAAAAGCGATGTCAGCACACATAAAAAAATAAAAATCGATGGAAATCTTCTTTGGTCGTGCATAAGGCGTTTGTTTAGCTAGTTGAACATATATCCAATAAAAAGGGTATCTATTAATGAAGATTAATAGATACCCCTTTCACATAGAATTTACT
>DAINQQ010000345.1:0-3618 GCA_036742645.1 Flavitalea sp. | reverse complement strand
TATAATCTGTCAAGCAGATATTTATCCTTTCCGACAAATTGATTTCCACCGCTGACAACATAGAGATCAGGGGCTCTATCACCATTTGCATCGAAGAATACCGCATCTACATCCTCGGAGTTTGCATCGCCTGAAAACACATCTGGATCTGAAGGTATAAACGCGCCGCTTCGTTGTTGTATCATCAGCGTACCCGCCTGGCCGGTTGCGCCGCAGGCATAAAAATCATCGAGTCCATCGGAATTTACATCGGCGACTGCGATCTTAGGCCCACGAGTAGATTGCGCATGTGGTATCAGGTACTGAACATTATAATCGACAAAATCATTTTCCTTATGTATCCAGTTTACCTGCAAACTGTCAGTAAGATCGCTAAATAGCTCGGGTGGCGAATTGAAAAACTTAGTGTACTCAATCACACCTGAGGCGTCTTTCTGCTGAATGATGAGTGGCTTATTTGCAGAAATATTTTTTATCACCTGGAACTTCTGATCCGGCCATACAACAAGCATACTGTCAATAACGGTGGAAGAATCCAACCCGAAATGCAAACGGGCGTCTGAAGAAGACTGAAAGCCTCTTGTCAGCATCAGTTGCTGATACTGCATTTTATCTTTTTGAAAAATCCAGGCTTTGCAACCAATCCCAAGCCTGTTGAATCCGTCGCCCCTGAAATTGATTGAAATGTAGTTTCTCCTGGGAGCATTATTTTTGAAGATCAGGGAAGGAGCATTTATACTATTGACGACAAGATCAAGGTTTCCGTCGTTATTGAGATCAGCGTACGATGCGCCGGTGAAATATCCTTCGATGCCTGCCGTGCCCCAATCTTTACTTACGTCCTCGAATTTCAGATTTCCACTTCCGCGAAATAAATATGGATGGGATATCCCATCTGGCATTTTTTCCAGTGCGTCATCGTCGTACTGGTCAGTCTTGTTCATGCCCTTATTGTAGAGGTCTGATGCAAACCGTATATAATCAAGATCAACCGGCCGTTTTACAATACCACTCGATATGAAGAGGTCCTTATTTCCGTCATTGTCAAAATCCGCGAATAGTGGCGACCAGCTCCAATCGGTCGCGGACACACCACTAATCAAAGCTGTTTCACTGAAACTGGTTCCGTTTCCATTATTTCGTTGTAAACAATTCTTTGAGTACTGGTGTTGAAAGCCGTTACGTGTAAGTTTGAATTTGTAGATATCAGGGTTCTCATCGCTGCCGTAAGTCTTCAAAACCTTTTCATCCCGCGGCAACATATCGACTGTAATCAAATCTAGTTGTCCGTCATTATTGTAATCGGCAATATCGTTTCCCATACTAAACCGGCTGTAGTGGCGAAAATGTTCCGCGCCTTTTTCTGAAAAAGTTCCATCGCCATTGTTCACGTAGTAATAGTCGTTTTCATGAAAATCGTTCCCAACATAGATATCATCCCAGCCATCATTGTTCAGGTCTGAAATTGCTAACCCTAATCCGTACCCCAGGTTGCTTTGATAGATGCCCGCCGTGAAGGTAACGTCGGTAAAGACAGGCCCGGCGCGCCCTGGCCCCCCTGGTCGGAGGGGAACCGTATCTCCCGTTACCTGAGAGATAAGATTGTTTCGATAGAGTCGGTCGCCCGACAAGGAATCGTATTTTCGTCTGTTACTTGTGTCGATGATGTTCGCGTGGGGATGGTGGGATTGGTTGAGAATATAGCAATCCAGATCGCCATCATGGTCATAGTCGAAGAAAGCAGATTGCGTACTGTATGCAGCAAGGGCGAGACCGTATTTGGCAGCGCTCTCCGTAAAGCTGCCGTTCCCATTATTAATAAATAACTCATTCCGGCCCTTCAGTCCGAAACGATCGTTCACTACGGCTGAAACATAGATATCGAGAAAACCATCGCCATTAATGTCAGCCATCGTGACACCGCTGCACCAGTCTGCCGTACCGGACACACCCGCGGCTTCAGTAATATCTTCGAATTTGAAATTTCCTTTGTTGAGGTATAATTTATTGCCTGCCCTGCTGTTGGCAGTGAAATAAATATCTGTCAATCCATCGTTATTTATATCTCCTGTAGCAACTCCACCACCATTGTAGTAATACAGGTAGTACAAGATGCCAAATCGCTCCATATCTTCGAGCTTGTTGCTGAATTTTATATTTGTTTCGGAAGGAGATAAACGCTCAAATAAACCATCATTCCGATTACATGAAACCGTAACGAGAATGAGATTACATAAATAAAAGATATGTTTCAACCTGGCTTGCATAACGTGTTTATGTTTCCTTTGTCTCTGCGGGCAATTATTACTTTAACCCTTCTAATACCTTGTTGGCTTGTGCAGGATAAACTTTAATTAGATGCGTACGCATCAATACTGGGGTCGGCATTGGTGAGCCCTGTAGTAAGACAGCGATCGACCTTGATGGTTGTTTCGGCATATGGCAATCAATACAATTTTCGTTGATTGTAGATCCTATAACGGGTTTCATCCTACATTCCTTGTTATGCCCACGGTTATGACAACCCGAACAACGTTGAGAAAATACAGCGAGTTTTGCTTTTTCGTTCTGGTGCGGATTATGACATGAAGAACATGTCATCTCGCTTGCTTTGAAACATTTGCTGGCGGCCAGCAATCCATATTGATTTCCATGCACATCTATATCGGCAGCATTTCTTCCAACGGTATCGAATACGAAATAATCCCTCAGTCTATCCCCAGCCTGGAATGAAAATGAAGACCTGGTTTTAGTCAATCTACCTCCATGACACAAGGCACAGAGATCGAGATTCTGCTGTCTTGATAGTTTAAAAGGATTAATAATATTACGTGCAGAAGAATCCTTCGGATTTTTCGTTTGAAATTCAATATGAGCAGCGCCCGGCCCATGGCATTTTTCGCAATCTACTCCATAGATTATCTTATTATGGTCAAAGTCTTCTGGTTCTTTTGCTTCATCCGATAACTTTTGAACAAATGTGCTATGACATTCAAGGCAACGGGAAGTGATCGGCCGGTTGAACACAGCCTTCCCGGGATATCCGGGGCTGTTAGACCATTGCGACGCAGAAGTAAAATACGTAATAGGCATTTGAAAAAGGGCCGTGTTCATCCAATTCAGGTAACTCTGGCCTTTGGTTCCTGACCCAACAACAACATCGAACCGGCGCGATTGTTTTTCAACACCGTTTAAATAGGCAACCTGGTAAAAACCGGTATCCCTTTTTTCCATCACCACTTTTACCCGGTCAGTGAATACAAAACTATTTTTTCCTGTGTCGAAGCTTCCTAAAATAGTTTTCGCAGATGCAGGTGCCGATGTCAGGTAGTGAGCCGTAGCCAGATGGCTTTCATAAATATTCGTATGACAGCCGGAACATGCTTCGGAACCTGCGAACTGATCCCAGGTAGCAGCATGAGTTTCTACCTGCGACTCTTGTTGTTCGCTGTTATCTTCTTTCTTTTCGTTAATGCACTTTGTCAACAAAAAAACGCTGATTGTGATAGCTGAAATAATGATTATTGTACGCCGGTATGATGCATACACTTTCATGAATGCAAAATAGTTCTATCCTCATAACCGCTTGCTATGCTCATCCTTAAAAATTTCATGATC
>DAINQQ010000344.1:0-3667 GCA_036742645.1 Flavitalea sp. | reverse complement strand
CCGTGGAAGTGCAGGCACGGCTGGCAACCAATTCTTCCAGTCGTACCTGGGTCACACACAATATAATTATTACACTGACAGGCAATACGTACAATCCGGAAGCAATTCAGGCACGAGGGGTATGGGTTTGGGAGCCTTCATGACAGGTTTTGCCAATGAAGACCTGCAAGCTCCGGAAACGCAAAAACTAAATGCCGGGATGGACGCGATGCTATTTCAGAACCGATTGGTTGTGAAAGCAGATATTTACCGTAACCAGACTGACAATATTGTTTTACCTGTTATCTCTCCCGCTTCTACCGGCTTTTTACATTTCAACTATTATGATAACCTCGGAGCTATCGAAAACAGGGGTGTTGAGCTGGATGTGAATTATACGATTATCCAAAACACCGCCAAAGGAATCTCCTGGTCGGTAAGAGTGAATGGTATACATAATAAAGACCGCATCATTTCAACCTCTGCATACCTTGATAGCCTCAATAAGTCTAACGATGCCGTGGGCGCCGATCAAACAACACCGCAACCCCGGTATGTAGTTGGACAGTCGCTTAGTGGTATCTGGGCTGTTCGTTCTGTAGGCATTGATCCCGCTTCAGGAAACGAAACGTTCGTCTCGGGAGACGGTTCTTTAACCTCTGGATGGAATGCCGCCGATAAAGTTCTGGCGGGCGATCTTTCGCCCAAATGGCAGGGTTCATTCGGAACATCTCTCACCCTAAAAAATATTTCCGCCGGTATTTATTTCAATTACCAGATTGGCGCCAGTTATTACAATCAAACGCTTGCCGATAAAATTGAAAATGCTGACATCAATTACAATGTAGATAAGAGAGCCGCAAGCGACCGGTGGCAACATCCCGGCGATGTGACAAAGTATAAGGCGTTATCAGTAAACGGAATGGTAAGCTCACCAACATATGCCACGACAAGATTTATTGAAAAGGTTAACCTCCTCAACTGTTCGGCTATCTCTATTGATTACAGCGTTCCGCAAAATATCGCTTCGAAAGTCAAGGCAAAAAATGCGAGACTTGGATTGGTAGCTAATAATGCTTTCCGGTCCGAAGGCATGAAGGCCGAGAGAGGGATTCATTATCCACTCCAACGCATGTACACATTTTCATTAACAACCAGTTTTTAAGCTTATCAATAATACTCAAATGCTCAAAAAAAAATTTTGGATCCTTTTCCTGGCCGCAGCGACACTGCTTTCTTTCACGGCCTGCAAAAAATGGGTTGACGTATCGCCTCCTCTGCAGGTGAGTGACAATACGCTCTTTTCAACCGAACAAGGCTTTAGGGATGTATTGAACGGAGTGTATTTACAAATGGGAAGTAGGAGCCTTTACGGAAGAGATATGACATTCGGTCTAATGTCGGTACTTGGAAGAAGTTATGATACTACCATATCCCCCGCCATCGATAATTTATATTACCAGGGAGCACGTTATAATTTCCAGGATGCAGCTGTAAAAGCAACGTTCAAAAATATCTGGGACAGCCTTTACCAGTGTGTTGGCAATTTAAATAACCTGTTGGCAAATGTTGAAAGCAGGCAGCAGGTATTTACAGGGAATAATTATCACACCATCAAGGGGGAAGCACTTGGATTACGTGCATTTCTTCATTTTGATCTGTTAAGAATGTTTGCACCGTCTCCGGCCGCCGCCGGGTTGAATGCACCGGGCATTCCATATATAAACACCTTGAGCCCTTATGATGTTCCAGCTTCATCAACCGGTGCAGTTATCGATGCCTGTATCCAGGACCTGTTAACTGCCCAATCATTGCTGAGTGGCGCAGATCTAACGACCTCGCGGTTTACCAGTTGGGCGCTAAAAGGTTTGCTGGCTCGTATCTATCTCTATAAAGGTGATCTGACAAACGCAAAGATTCAGGCATTGGCCGTAATTACGAGTAACAAGTTTCCCCTGGCAGTAGCTAACACGGACCTGATGTTTGGAAAGGAGCACCTGTTCTCACTATTTAGTTCTCTCAACATTGCGATTAGCTATAACAAATCTGTGTTCAATACCAATCCGCCGCTTGGATTTTCCGCAACCAACCAAACCGCGTTGTTTGTAACCGGAAGCGGTGCCACCAGCGATTGGAGAAGAGCTTTTATTGATCCATCAACAGGCAATCCAGGGACTAACAACATTTCTCCGCGGAAATATTATTCCTTAAACCAGGCAAGCGTAAACGTGTTGCCAATGATTCGGATGACAGAGATGTATTATATCGCCGCCGAATGTGCTATGGCTTCATTGGATTCGCTTACAGCCACGAATTTATTAGATACGGTAAGAGTGCACCGAAACCTGGTGAAGTATTCTTTGGCTGCATTAAAAACAGATAGCCTCAACGTTGAAATAAGAAAAGAATATCAAAAAGAATTTTTGGGAGAAGGTCAAATGTTCTTTTACTATAAAAGAAAGAACATGCCGTTCTCATCATTGCCGTTTACAAAAGTTCCAGTTGTGTCAAATTCATCTTATGTATTTATCAGGCCGGAATAGCAAAACTAATTGTTCAGGAAAAATAAGAAGAAAAAACAGCGCCATAATTATGAGCTACTTCAAAAATAAATTACCGGGTATGGAACGATTTTCTTGGCTTGCGAAGTCATGTTTGTTGTTCCTGGCTTTCACTATCACGTGTTTTTCTGTTGATGCGCAGGAAAAAAAGATTGCGGTTGTAAAGGGAAGTGTGAAAAATGATGCCGGTGAGTCTTTGAGCGGAGCTACTGTTTCTATCAAAGGAACAAAGATCCTCACGGCTACCAAAAAAGATGGAACGTTCGAATTGAAGGATATACCCGAAGGAGGTGTGTTGCGGGTTACGTATGTAGGTCATATGCCGTCAGAAATGTCGTTAAAGCCAGGGCAATCCAGTGTGTCTATAAAACTTAACGCTTCATCGGGAATGTTAAATGAAGTAGTGGTAAATACGGGGCTATACAAAAGACCGGTAGGCAATTTCACAGGGGCATCTAAAACATTTAGTGGTGAAGAATTAAAAAACGTCAACCCGACAAATGTATTACAGGCTTTGGCTGTTTTGGAACCGGCCATTCGTATCCAGGAAAACAACGCGTTGGGAAGCGACCCTAACCAATTGCCACTTCTCCAATTAAGAGGACAAAATAATTTACCCGTAACTACGCAGGATGCTACAACAGCTGCAACACCGATATCGAACGGTGATATCATGTCGAGCTATTTGTTGAACCCTAACCAGCCGCTGATCATACTGGATGGCTTTCAAACCACGCTACAGACCATTTATGATATGGACATTAACCGTATCGCAAGCATCACTGTTTTAAAAGATGCCGCCGCCACCACAGCATATGGTTCCAAAGCCGCGAACGGAGTTATCGTAGTTGAAACAAAACAACCTGTAGCAGGGAGAACCCAGATCACTTATGCCGTTAGTGCCAGCGTACAGGTGCCCGATCTTACCTCATATCATCTATTGGATGCAAACGGCTTGTTGGAAGCACAGCGCATCGCGGGTGTATATTCCGATGCCAGCAACCATTTCAAAGATCTTGCTTTGAAACAATGGTATGATTACCGTTTGTACCAGGCACAAAGTGGCGTAAATACGGACTGGCTTGCGCAACCGGTACGTGCGGGTGTAGGCACAAATCACAGCCTTA
>DAINQQ010000343.1:0-3753 GCA_036742645.1 Flavitalea sp. | reverse complement strand
TTTCGAATAACGCTTCCGGGTAAGTGATCATCATCCCGGTCCTGCCTGCCTTTGCAAGCGAAAATTTCATGAGAGCTTCTGTTCGCAACATAACGTGCGAGGAGTTCAATAAACGGAAATTTTTGCGATTCTTAAAAGAAGAAGGAAAATAAAAGATATTAAGAGCCTTTGTCAGATTCTCTATTGTATTGTGTAGATACGCGGCAGATTCGCCGTCTTCACAGATCAATATATGGTTTAACTGGCTTGAGGCTTCATGTTGAAAAACCGAACCTATAACGAAAGCCGGCGAGCTGCCACGAAGATTTCTTAGAACGATATTTTGGGGTCGGGCAAAAGAAAGCTTGTCCGTCAGTTGAAAAAGACGGGGATCATTTTGATAACTCGATAACAACGCCTGCAAATTCATATCGCCGTGCGTAAAGATAATGCATTCGGTAAAAAATCTGTGTACCGAGTTATTATGAATTACAGCTCTTTAAGGCATAACAGGTGATCAGTCGTGAGCAATGGTATTTTAACGATGATACGCTGCAATTAGCACTTTTTAGATAAAATCCACAGACACAAACCGGAGCCGCAAATTTTGCGTAGTTTTAAAGGCATTGTCCGTTGATAAACTTAAAACAGGAATAGGCCCCTAATATTTTGTATTGAAAGCGCTCAAATGAAAAAAATACTGTTACCCGTTGTTATCATTATCATTATTGCATATTTCTCTAAAGAGTTCCTGTTAAATAAAGACGATTCGATCGCCCGGGCTAACTTCAAATCTTTAAATACTAAGTCGGAGGAGTCCGAGAAAGAGAAAGCAACGTTTACGAAAGCAAGAACGCAGTATGAATATAGCCTCTTGAAAGACGTTTCAACGGGAAGAATTCCATACGGTATCCATGAGAAAGAACTGGCTGTTGCACGAACGCTTCCGGTGAAGCAACTTTCCCTTTCCGGGATTCTTGGTCTCGAGAACCTGAATACATATATTCCCGCTGGTCCAAATAATATTGGCGGACGAACACGAGCGATTACGTACGATCGGCGATTTAACAACACGACTAACAGGGTAATTCTATCGGGCTGCGTAAGCGGTGGTATTCTGCGTTCGGCCGATGCTGGCGCAACCTGGACCAGGGTAAGCCCCGAGAACGATATTCACACTTTGACAGCACTGGTGCAAGATCCAAGAACAGGTTTTGAAAACACCTGGTATGCAGGTGGCGGAGAACCTTATTCGAGCTCGGCAGATGCGCCGGGAGCACCCTACCTTGGCCATGGGGTCTGGAAGTCTACTGATAACGGAGTTACCTGGACCAAACTAACTTTTAACATACCGGGCGTTCCAAATCCACCATTCGATCTTGAGGAATTCGATCACCCTTTCGACTTCGTTCATCGAATCGCTATCAACCCGCTGAACGGAGACGTTTATGTTGCAGGGCACAGAAGACTTATCAGGTCAACAAACGGCGGCACCTCCTGGGAGATAGTCTTTGAAGGCACTTCTTCCGCTACCGTTGACAATGGTCAAATGGATGTTGTGACCACATCAACAGGCAGACTATATCTCGGTGTCAACGGCGGTTTCCCGGATCGCGACAAAAAAGGTATATGGACGTCGACAACGGGCAATTCCAGTCAATGGAGTAGAATCGCCGGAGGATTACCGGGTTCAACGGATTCTGTTTCGAATTGGAGAGGAAATGACCCAAGCGGAACAAGCAGGAGAATACTTCTGGCCGCAGCGCCCTCTAATCCAAACATCCTGTATGCTATTTATGAAAACGGGTTATCACAAGATGATGACATCAATCCACGCCCGGAAATCGACATGTTTAAGCTGGATATAAGTTCCGGATCAAATGCATGGACAAACCTGTCAGCCAATATGCCGGATTTCCCCGGTCAGATGGATGGAGTAGATCCATTGGATACGCAGGATGGATACAACATGACCCTGGTGATAAAGCCAGATGATCCCAACACCGTTTTTGTGGGAGGCACAAACCTTTTCAGATCAACGAGCGGATTTGTCAATACTACAGGTACAACATGGATCGCTGGTTACTCGGAAGATTTTTCTTCGGCCTTGAAGATCTATCCTGCGAGTCATCCCGATATACATAACCTCGACTTTATGCCTAACAATTCAGGAAGCAATCCGGGGTATGCAAAAGCAATTTGTGCTAATGATGGCGGGATACAAACGACAAATAATGTCATGGCCAGCAGTGGTATTAGTCCGGTAACCTGGGCCATGCTGCCGAACTATCAGACCCTGCAATATTATCATGTAGCAATAGATCCGGTTGCTGGGCGTAACAATTTTATCGGTGGAGCACAGGATAACGGAACTCATATTCGTTTAAACGGTCCAACTCCAAATGATCAGTTTCGGATCCTCGGAGGTGACGGTGGCGCAGCTGCTATCGGCTCAATCACAACAGGCTCAGTGTTCACGGTGTATGGCTCTATTCAATTCGGTGAACTCTACCGGGATAGGAACAATGATTTTGTAAAGATTAAACCAAATGGCCTAACCCCCTTTCCCGGTTTGACGGATGCATACGGTGAATTTGTAACATATAACAAATTGGATTTTGACAATCCAGAAGACTTGTATTACGTCAACTTCAACCGATTGTTCAGGACAAAGTCAGCTTCAAGTGTAACTTCTTCTACGTGGGAGGAGATGACCGGAATAAGAACTGCAGTAAACCCGGCTAGCCCCACAAGCGGAACAAACATATCGATTCGGTCGATGGAATTAACGAGAGGCCCGTACCTTCCAAGTCATGTTTTATATATTGGCACTTCCGACGGAAAAATATACCGGTTAGATGACCCACGAAACGCACCAACGATCACAGCCCCGGTGAATATCACGCCAATAGGGATGCAAGGTTCTGTTTCAGACATCGCTGTGAATCCGAATAATGACAACGAGATCATGGCCGTAATCTCTAACTACACTGCCAACAATCAACCCATTACAAATATCTGGTGGACCAATAATGCAAAGAGTAGTACTCCTACCTGGAGACAGGTTGATGGAAACCTCAACATGCCTTCTGTTAGAAGCTGTATGATAGTTGTAAAAAAAGATGGCGCTGGTAACCCTGTTACTGAATATTATGTTGGCACTTCCATTGGATTATACAGCGCATTAAGTATTAGTTCCAGCACCGTAACATGGGTAAGGGAAGGTGGAAATGTTTTGAATTACGCGATCGTTACATCGATGGATTATCGTCCGCAGGACAACGTTTTACTCATAGGCACACACGGAAATGGAATGTATTACGCTATGATCGGCAACCCGGATTTCAGGCCCGATCAGGGTCCTGGAAATAATGATACTACACCGATACTAATACGACAGGCGCAGCCAACTATAGTTAAACAGGGAATCGATTACGTAGTTGGAAATATGTTCACAGTGAAACAGCTTTCGATCACCATTTATAATTCGGCAGGTCAGCTGGTATATAAAAGAGAAACTGGATATCAAAATGGCCGAATTGATTTGCCCGGACTTGCACGCGGCGTTTACATTCTGGCGATTACGAGTGATGACCCAAGAGAACGTTTTGTTCAACGATTTGTGAAAGACTAATTAAATCCCGATAAAAGCTGATTTAATTTTTTCCAGGACGTGCTCACCGTTATGCCTTTCCGAAAGGAACTGCATCTACTAAGAAAATGAATGTTCATGCAAACATTATTATTTTTTTTGGCGGCAGTGTTTGGTGTACT
>DAINQQ010000342.1:0-3833 GCA_036742645.1 Flavitalea sp. | reverse complement strand
TGGCGTACTAATTAATGGAAAGCTTTCGAACAGTAAATAGGTTGTTAAATGGGATGAATGGTGGGCGAATATAAAATGTAATTATTTCTAAACATGAAAGTTATCTTGATCCTGAACAATTTTTTTATGAATGTGGCACTCTAGATAAGAAGACCAGCCAATTTGAAGATTGAAAATTGAAGACTTGCGGGTGGGATTTTTCGAACCTAACGAAACAGGGAATTCTTGCGGAGTCTGAAACTACCAATTGAACCATTGCTATAAACACGAAGCTGCTATTGGAGCAGAAGAGGATGAGGATTAGGGATAATTTTTTCTACGAGATTTGCTCCATGCTTCGAGGCCTGAATAGGACAAAGGCTCCTTATTTCACTCCAGATCGTTTGTAATTATCACGCCACGCAAGGCTTGAGTAAGTATTGATGACCTATTTCCATCCACTGGCAGAAGTTCCAAACTTTTCACTTTGTTGTTACAGAAGGAACAGGCGGGAACGCATCATCCGGGGATCTAAGGAAAGGCATCCGGCCCTGTATAGAGACAGTCAGGCAGATCTTCTCATGTGGTGACTAGGTTTAAATTTTGGTTCTACAAAGTAAGCGGCGTTGTATCGCTTATGCCGAAGGGCATTCTTGCATAATGTCTGCCAAGCCTAACGCTTCATCGATGAGAGGGAATCTAGAGAAATAATTACCCGTAGGGTCAAAAAAAGAGTCAGTCTCGAAGACTGACTCAGTTATTAACAGTTAGCTTTGGTTATTATCTGGCCCTGAGATACGTTAAAGTATCATAAATAGCCAGATCCGGTCTGCCGTTTTGCTTTAAAAAATAAGCAGCATAGATAGTTTTGGTAGCAGGGTCGTACCGACTTGTAGTAATTGTCGGGTTCAAAACAAACGCTCTCCCTCTTCCATCATCGGGACTTGAATTTGTTACTGATAACAGTTTGTCCGTGGCCAGATCAAATGCAAAAACTGGCGTAGCGGCCCCAAACGCTGTGGGGTTTCCCCCAGCATCAAATGCAGGTTGTAGGCCAGAGCCATAGTAATAATTATATAAAGCTACCCCATTGGCGCTAGCTGTAACCATCCCAATATCCGTTGGATAGTTGTCAAAAGTAACGCCATCTGCGATGCTATAAGCCGCCCATCCGGTATGTTTGATTTTTAACTTGTAATCGCCATCATATTTGTTTATAACTCCAACCGGGACTACGGCCGCGTTGTAGTTTCCGCTGATCAAATACTTGGGATTAGACACGCTTTTTATCCTAAAGGGAAATCCGTACTCCTTTCCAACCAAAGAATTTGGTACGGTGGTCATTCGCAGAGAACTTTCCCTCGAGCCCTTTGGAATAGTGAGAGTTAAGCCTGGCGTAAATTTATATCCAGTGGCAGGAAATTGGGTCAAATGTGCTCCGGTCGAGTCGTTATAGGCTAATAACAACTCAGGGACAAACTCGAGTTCTACCTGTATATCTTCTGGCGCAGGCTGGTCAGAAGCTAACCTTACTGTAACCAGGTTGAAAGTTGTATCGCTAGTGCTTGGCGCCAAACCAATTGTATATGAACTGCGGTATGAAGTATTAACCCTCACCGGCCCTGGAATTTCAATAATACTTGGCGAACTGGAAATGTCAGGATTGGTCTGTTGGTCATCTGCCAACTCGTCTTTTAAACATCCGCTGCCTGCGATAAGTAGCGTTGTCAATGCGCTACACAAAAATGAAAACCTCAATATTTTTAGCATAATAAATAATTAAGTTGTTATTTGTCCCAAAATATTTTTGACTGCGCCGTGATGGATCCCTGCCCCTGAACGTTGGCCGAATTGACGGCATACTCAGCCGAAGGATAGATTAGTCTTACCGGTAATGTTCTGGAACCTCTGCCAGGATTTACAGACAACGGAATATTTGCGGGAACTCCAAGTCTTCTATAATCGTTCCATGCTTCCAGTGAATTAATTCCTGTAAGGGCAATATATTTTTGGGCGACGATGAATTTTGCTCTGCTATCTGCTGTTGTTCCTGCATTCGCCCAATTTGCGCTTGAGTTATTGGTCATATAGGCATTAGCCGCCGAGTCGGCTTTAGGCACACCCAACCAGATAAACGACTCAGTGACTGCCTCATCGTAGGCCGTTGCAGCATTTCCTGACAGCCATCCCCGGGCGATGGCTTCAGCCTGGAGAAACAAGCTTTCCACAGAAGTAATAATCCATTGATCCTGATCAAACGATTTGACCAGCCCCGACCCTATATTTGAAGTCCGGTCTCCATTGAAATCTGTATCGGAATCAGCCCCGTACACAGTACCGACAAAGGGATTTGAAGGCGAGAGCGGGCTGGCAGCAGGCTTGAAAAAGTAAGCCAACCTAGCATCATTATTTGTTTTAAGGACAGTTATGATGTAATTGTTGGCCCTATAATACTCATTAGCCTGATTACCACTGGGAGTCAAACCGTACGTAGCGTAGAAGGGGCTTTGCTTGTTTTCGTCATTCAAATAGCCGGGATTGCCAGCAGCGCTCTGACCTGATTTCAAAACGCCACCTTTAGCAACAATTTTGGCCAATTCAGCTGTTGGATTGGGGTTAATTTCAGACAATCTTATTAATAACCTAAGTTTTATTGTGTTGGCGAGTTTGATCCACAAATCTTGTTCACCTTCGAAAACAATATCAACTCTTTCTTCAGCACTACCAACCCTTGCAGTGTCCATTATATTGATGGCAGTATCTAATTTGAGTTGCAAATCGGCATAAATATCTTCTGCCTTGTCATACGCAGGTGAAGGAAACTCCAGAGACTTGAATGCCTGTTTGTAAGGAATATTCCCATAAAGGTCTACCAGATTCTGAAATAAATGAGCCTTCATAATCATGGCTATTGCCGTGTAAAAGCCTTCACCATTTGCCTTTGCTTTTTCCTGGATCACATCCAGATCAAAAAGCGCATTATACACATTTGCCCACTTTGTTTCCTGAAATGAACTGGTGATATTGTAAGTAGATTCTTCGGTATTTGGATTGTATGATCCCGAAGGAGACCAATGCCCGATCCAGTTAGATAACCAACCATATCCCAGGCTCGTCTGAGACCCCACATTATGTAAAGCGTTGGGTAGAATGAGTGCCGGTGTAATGTTAGATTCAGTTACGGTATTCGGATTTTTATTGATATCCAACTCCCGTTTACATCCCGCTAAACCAATCGTCAGCGCAGACGCAAAAAGTATAAATTTAAAAGTTGCTTTTTTCATCGTAAGTTTTTTTTCTTTTAGAATGTCACAGTCAATGATCCACCGAAAATTCGTGCTGGAGGAGTTGCAAACACACTGTTGATACCAAATGTATTTCCAGCTGCAGTGTAGTTAAACT
This sequence comes from Flavitalea sp., assembly GCA_036742645.1. Lineage (GTDB taxonomy): Bacteria > Bacteroidota > Bacteroidia > Chitinophagales > Chitinophagaceae > Flavitalea. The sequence goes on along the minus strand of DAINQQ010000342.1, from coordinate 452 downwards.
CAGGGTCAGCATACCTGTTCGACTTCGGAAGTATGGTCAACAGGTTTCTTCCAACCGCACTTACCACCACACGCTTAACAATTTTCTCGTCGCCGATCCATGAGAATGGTAAAGTGTACGAGATAGCTAACTCTCTCAACTTCCAGAAAGAAGCGCTGGTGAAATAGTTCGTACCAATGGATGTGTTGGTTGCACCTACAGCCCAGAAACTTCTACCACCACTTGATACCTGGCGGTCTGTATTTACTACATATTTACCAGTTCCATCATCATAAACAGAGTTCGGGAAAACAAATCTTTGACGTCCGAACTCAGCGCTGCGTGCAGATATGCCTGTGAAGTCCATATCAGAGCCAATACCATGGTAGGCGTAATGTCCCCCTCTGTAATCCCAAGTCATAGCAACTGTGAACCCTTTAATCGAAAAAGAAGGATTCAGACCGACGTTCCAC
>DAINQQ010000341.1:0-3874 GCA_036742645.1 Flavitalea sp. | reverse complement strand
GATATTCTTACCCTGAATATTGTCCTTTTCGTGGAAATATTCTTAATTCCCGGCAATTTATTCAGGGAGCATTGGCAATACACATATCTCGCCTTATTTCTGAGTCTCGCATGGGTGGTCATAGGCCTTGTTGGTAAGATTTACCAAAGAAAGAATATTTTCTCCTTTGAGAATTTCACGCGGCAGTCGATGCATGCGATTGTTTATTTTATCGCGTTGATCAGTATCTATCTATTCTTCCTTCAACAATATCTTATTTCACGTGCTTTTATAATGGTGTTCCTTGCCAGCATTCCGATCGCCTTTCTGATCAACAGGTTTATTTTCTTTTCAATATACGAGCACTTCAAGCGGAAGGATTATCTCCTCGATAAAGTACTGTTTCTTGGTTATAATAATATCTCAAAAAAACTGATCACTTATTTTGAAGAAAATGCTTTTAACAAAGAAATCATTGGTATTTGTGATGAGTCAGAGCACGTAAATGAAGTCTATCATTATCCCATACTTAGTAATATCAGCGGAGCATTTGAAATCTGTAAGCAACATGGCGCTAATGAAATATTCTCAAGTATAGCGCCTGAGCAGAATCCAAAGATATATGAGCTTATGCAATTCGCAGATCAAAATTGCATCCGGTTCCGGATTGTTCCGGATATCTCCTTGTTGGTAAAGAACAAAGTCCATATCAATTACATAAATGAAATGCCGGTTCTTACTATGAGAGACGAACCGCTGGAAGACTTGTCCAACAGGGTAAAGAAGCGTCTGTTCGACATTATTGTCAGTGCTCTCGTGATCATATTCATTCTATCCTGGCTGGTCCCTTTACTTGCATTGATTATCAAATTAGATTCTAAAGGACCGGTATTCTTCAAGCAAAACAGAAGTGGTAAGGAGAAAAAGTCTTTTCTCTGCATCAAATTCAGAAGCATGCAGATCAATAAGCAATCCGATTTAAAACAGGCAACAAAGGATGACGAGAGATTTACACGGATAGGAAAATTCCTGAGACATTCAAATCTTGATGAATTTCCTCAATTCTTTAATGTACTTGTCGGACAGATGAGCATCGTGGGCCCCCGGCCGCACATGTTGAAACATACTGATGAATATTCTCAATTGGCAGGCCAGTACATGGTCAGGCATTTTATGAAGCCGGGCGTAACGGGATGGGCACAGGTAAATGGCTGCAGGGGTGAGATTGACAGTTTCGAAAAACTACAAAACAGGATAGATCATGATATATGGTACATGGAAAACTGGAGCGTATGGCTGGATCTGAAAATAATTTTCCTCACCATATATAATACTATTAAAGGTGACAAGAATGCATTTTGACACTGTCAGTCCTGCAATCAAGGCGGCCTTGTTTGCCGCGGTTGTATTTGTTTTGGGATTACAAGAGATTTAATTCTTAGATAATAAATTTCAAAATCAAAATTTCTAATATGAACATTACAGTAGTAGGCACGGGTTATGTGGGATTGGTAACCGGTACTTGTTTAGCTGAAACCGGGAATTCCGTTACCTGTGTGGATATCGATGAGCACAAAGTTATGCGGCTGAAAGCCGGCAAGATCCCAATTTATGAACCGGGACTTGAAAAATTATTCGAACGCAACGTGAAGGAAGAACGGTTACATTTCACTACAAATCTTGGCGAAGGTATCAGGGACGCACAAATTATTTTTCTTGCATTACCGACTCCACCAGGTGAAGATGGATCAGCAGATCTCAGGTATGTACTGGGTGTGGCCGAAGAAATTGGTAAATTATTAGCCGGCTACAAAATTATCATCAATAAAAGCACTGTGCCGGTTGGCACCGCAAGTAAAGTAAGAGAAGCGATCTCGCTTAACTACCAGGGTGAGTTCGATGTTGTGTCAAATCCTGAATTCTTAAGGGAAGGAGTTGCAGTGGAAGATTTTATGAAGCCGGACAGAATAGTGATCGGCACACAATCGGAAAGAGCCAGCAAATTATTGGAACAGCTCTATGGCCCATATGTCCGCCAGGGTAATCCGATCATTTTTATGGACGAGCGATCCTCCGAACTCACGAAGTATGCAGCAAATTCTTTCCTGGCAACGAAAATTTCTTTCATGAATGAAATCGCACAGATATGTGAGAGATTGGGCGCCGATGTAGACATGGTACGGCGCGGTATGGGAAGTGATGACAGGATTGGAAAACGATTTTTGTTCCCCGGAATCGGTTATGGAGGAAGTTGTTTTCCGAAAGATGTACAGGCACTTGTTCATTCTTCATCGGAAGTTGGCTATGAGTTTCGAATTCTCGACGCCGTGATCGATGTCAATGAAAAGCAAAAATTACATCTCGTCAGGAAAATAAAAGACTATTTCGATGATGATTTGCAGGGCAGGCATTTTGCAATCTGGGGACTTGCATTTAAGCCCAATACAGACGATATCAGGGAAGCTCCCGCACTGTATATAATCGAGGAATTATTGGAGGCTGGAGCTACTGTAACTGCTTATGATCCTGAAGCAATGCGTGGCGTTCGAAAATTGTTGGGCGATAGAATTTGCTATGCTGAAAATCAATATGACGCTTTGCATGATGCTGACGCATTGATCATCGCAACTGAGTGGAATGAGTTTCGAACTCCGGACTTTTTAAAGATTGTATTGAACCTCAAACGAAAAATAATTTTCGATGGAAGGAATCTGTTTGATACGGCTGCAATTGCTGAATTAGGATTTAAATATGAGAGTATCGGCAGACCATTTTTAACCAAAACAAAAGCTAATGACAAAGAGAATATTAATTACCGGGGGAGCGGGTTTTCTAGGGTCGCATCTATGTGATCGTTTCATAAAGGAAGGCTTCCATGTAATTGCGATGGATAACCTGATCACTGGAGACCTCAGGAATATTGAGCACCTTTTTCACCTGGAGCAGTTTGAGTTTTATCATCATGATGTAACCAAGTATATTCATGTTCCGGGTCATTTAGATTATATACTACACTTTGCCTCGCCAGCGAGCCCAATCGATTATTTGAAGATTCCGATCCAAACGCTGAAGGTCGGCGCAATGGGAACGCACAATTGCCTTGGACTGGCAAAAGCAAAAGGTGCACGTATACTGGTTGCATCGACGAGTGAAGTTTATGGAGATCCTTTAGTGCATCCTCAAACAGAAGAATATTGGGGAAATGTCAATCCTGTTGGTCCCCGTGGTGTTTACGACGAAGCAAAGCGATACCTCGAATCTATAACCATGGCTTATCACACCTTTCATAAAGTTGCGACAAGGATCGTTCGGATATTTAATACCTATGGCCCTCGCATGCGATTGAATGATGGAAGAGCATTGCCGGCATTTATTGGACAGGCCTTGCGAGGTGAAGATTTGACGGTTTTTGGTGATGGCTCGCAAACACGTTCGTTTTGTTATGTTGATGACCTTGTAGAAGGAATCTATCGGCTGCTGATGAGTGATTATCCGATGCCTGTAAACATTGGCAACCCTGATGAAATTAGTTTAAAAGATTTTGCTGAAGAAGTATTGAAGCTTACCGGAAATAAAGTCAAGATTGTCTACAAGTCTTTGCCTGCAGACGATCCGAAACAACGCAAGCCGAATATTTCGAAGGCGAGGGCAATCCTCAACTGGGAGCCGTATGTAAGGAGGGAAGAAGGGCTTGCAAAAACATATGCATATTTCAAATCGCTGCCATCTGAAGAATGGTTGAAAAAGCCAAAGCAATTTAAAACTGAATATTTAACTCTAATTGCTTAAGAGTTATTGGACCTTAGTAAAAAAAAGAGCCTCATGTTCACCATGAGGCTCTTTTCATTTCTTCTGAACACCCAGATGAGCGATTCGCAGCACCACCAGGCATTTG
>DAINQQ010000340.1:0-3881 GCA_036742645.1 Flavitalea sp. | reverse complement strand
GTAGGGAGACGTAGGCAAAACCCACTATGGTGGTTCGTGTCCACCTGTAACTGCTTCTGCTACCTTTAAGAAGTGCATGACAATCAAGAAAAGCGATAGTATGAAAAACCTGCCCCGGAAAAAACTCCGGGGCAAGGGTTTAACATAGGAAATTATCTTATGGTTTTTGCACCGATAAAACTTCCCGCTGAATCAAATTCAACGGCGTATTTGGTGTTGTTCGCATCGATCACGACTACATAGCCTCTTACAGTTCCATTTTGTGTCACTGAGAAGGCCTTCTCGAAAACATAGTTCGGATAAGCCTGAGATAAATAATTTGGTGCTGTAGCCGGTAAGGCAGACCACTCGATAGACTGACATCTTCCGGATTTCGTTCCTAGTTGAGCTCTTTGAATAAAGCTTCCTGTTGAAGAGAAAAGTGTGGCAAACGCGGCATTGTTTTTTGATAATACAACGATGCTGCTATCATGGTTTCTGATTGCACTCACAAGGGTATCCGTTGGATAGTTGTCCGAAAAATAGGAGGTGATGGAAGCACTCAATGCCGCGAATGCTACGGAATCTCTCCCCTTCCCATCTCTATGTTCGAAGCGTCCACCGCGGTGATGGCCAGGGCCTGACAGATCTCCTTTTTCTCTCTGCTCTAAAACTTTCACGAAATCCCCGTCTGCGTCGAATTGCAATCCTACTGGTTTGTCATTAACGTAAATGACAACTGCGTAACTGGTTGTGGCCGAAGAAGAATTCTCAATCGCAAATGCCTTATGAAAGGTGTAACCTGGGTAATTTGCCGTAAGGTAGCTTGTTACGCCTGCCGGCAGGCTTGACGCGGCGATCGAGTCTCTTTTTCCGCCACGTTCGCAAGGCTGCACAAGATACACACTGTCCATCTCACCGGAAGCGGCTGTTTTATTGCTAAGGCTTGCAGCCACTGCAATTGTTGCTGACTCTGCGTCAGTACCTGTGCCGTTTAAGGTTTCATTTTTTTGGCAGGAAGAAAAAATAATTGCGCTTGTCGTGAGAGCATAAAATGCCCTCAAGGGTCTGATTGTGATTTTCATAAAAACTGTGTTGTTTGATGTTAAAAAAGCGTAGAGATGCCCGATAGGTAGACTGTTAATAGTATAGCGCTGATAGATGTGAAAACGTTGGTTAAGTTTAAGCGAATTAATCCATCTATCGATGAACAGGCGGAATCTATCGGAGTTTGGAAAATTATTTTTTCCAGTCGCGTAAAACATCCGCGTAGCGGTCACTCACGGGAAGCTCAATTTCGGTTAATCGTACCCTGCGATTCACAACGGACCTGATCTTCGCAAGCGGAACAACGTAGCTTCGGTGAATACGTTTGAAGAGAGTGGGTGGGAGTTTCTCAAGAATGGCTTTAAGTGTCATCAAGGTCATTATATATTTTCCAGAATTCAGGTGTATTTTTAAATAGTCCTCAAGGCTTTCGATATACTCAATTTCGTATAGCTCAATTTTAACCAACTGGTACTCGGAGCGGACAAATAACGGTTTGTTTTCATTCCGCCTGGAGGAATGTTTGTAATGGAAGAATTCAGTTGCTTTCTTCACAGCACGTTCGAATCGTGCAAAGTCAATCGGCTTTAAGAGGTAATCTATCGCATCAAGATCAAATGCATCAACCGCAAATTTTTTATGCGCCGTTGTAAATATCACCATTGGTTTCACTGTGAGGCTTTTCGCGAGATCGACGCCGAGCATGTCGGGCATGTTGATGTCAAGGAAAACAAGATCGATCGGATTTTTTCTTAAATATTCTGCGCCGGCAATTGCATCTGTGAATGTTTGTACAAGCGACAGGGTCGGTATACGGGAGGCATACTCCCTGATTAGTGTCAGGCCCAGGGGTTCATCATCAATTGCCACATACTTTATTTGCATATACTTGTCACTTCGTTTCTAGAGTCAAGTCAACTGTGTAAAGGTTATTGTCGGTGTTTATTGAAAGCGAATGCTTGCCTGGATATAGTTGTTGTAACCGCTGTTGAGTATTGAGCAGGCCGATACCCGTCCTTTCGGTTTGGCGTTCGCTAGTAAATATTTTATTTTGACAGAAAAACTGGATCCTGTCTTTTTCAACGTTGATACGAATCGTTATTTGCGATTGCTCGTGGCTCGATATGCCATATTTAAACACGTTTTCGATATACGTCATCAGTAACAACGGCCCGATTTGCACGCCAGCACTGTCACCGGTAACAAAGAACAGGACCTCGGCTTTATCATCCAAACGCATCCGTTGGAGGTCGATATAGTCCCTCACACAATTCAATTCATTCTCCAGGGGAACGAGATTTTGGGACACTTCATCGGTTACATAACGCATGATATTCGAGAGCTTCATAACAGATTCCGCGGTGTGTTGATTCCTTGTCACGGCCATTGAATAAATATTGTTCAGAGTATTAAACAGAAAATGAGGATTAATCTGTGATTTTAAGAATGATAATTCAGCCTGGGTTTTTTCGGCTTCTGCCCTGGCGGCCCTGGCTTCTGTCGACTTCCATTCCCTGATGATGTGTAACACCGAACTGCTTATCCAGACCATGATAAAAAGGATAAAGCTTACTATGTCTACATGTACGTGTCGTTGCGGCGGGGGTCCATGTCGGTCGGAAAAATGCGGTGGCCGATCTGGACTTGGCGGCCGGTCCATCGATATAAGGTCGTCGAATGGCTGAACGATCATGACTCCAGCCAGTAGCACAATAATTACAGCAAAGTAAAATAGATGATATTTTTTCAGGTAAAGTTCCGGAAACAAAAAACCGGAATTCAGGTAGAAGAAACCTGTGTAAATCAAAAAGAAAATGAAGTACGGTCGAGTCAAAAAGTGTATAGCTGGTCCATTATGTGCCATGGAAATTGTAAAGCCGAGTATAAGTGTAAAGAAAAGCAACCAGCCAAGCAGGTGAATCACTATTATGTTTGCGTTGCGCAATCCCATACGCAAAGGAAGGGATAACTACATAAAAACGAAAATGTACCGGCAATTAGCTCTTTTCACAGGATGAATGAAGAGCGCTATTTTTACTTTCATGAGACAACGGTCGACCGTAATTGGACTTCGACCATCAAAATGATCGCGTTGTTTGAAAGAGACTCCATTTCAATATTCGAAGTATTCCATAATGCAAGGCCATCCCTGCTCTCCAGCAACCGGTCGCTTACTTCAAAGGCCCCTTCGATAACGAAAGCAAAAACGCCATTCGAGGTAGAGTGAAGATTATAGCTAATATCTTCTCTTCCCACAAATTTTCCCATAGAAAATTTCACGATGGAAGAACCGAGGTTAAAAGTTTTCCGAACCTCACTAAAAACATCCAGCAAGAGATTTTTATTTTTTTCGAGATCAAAAGATCCATCGCGACGAACCGAAGAAAATGATCCAGGTTTTCGTATCCATAACTGCAGATAATTAATCAGCCCCTCCTGGTGTGGATTTGTTATCTCAAGAGTTGCATATCGGGGAAGTGAAAACAGAGACGATTCTCCCGGCGAGATTAATAAGTCGTTTTCCAAACTATCCCGGTATTGAATGGTACCAACCAGGGGAATTAATAGCAGATCTGAATCTTCTTCTACAGTATGACTGATCGTTTGCCCACCGGCGAGTGAATCATCATTCAACAAATACAGAGGTCCAAACGCCGCTTTTGATGCCAATTGGTAATTTCCAAAACAAAATGTGTGAAGACTGCGAAATAATGATGTCTCGATACGCCCCCGTTCGTTTGCGAGAAATATTTTTGCTTTTGTATCTGCCATGATCAATCGAAACAAATTTTTAAAACTCTGTGCTCCTCTGTGCCAACCCCGGTGTGACTCTGTGGCTAACCGGTGTTTCACAT
>DAINQQ010000339.1:0-3900 GCA_036742645.1 Flavitalea sp. | reverse complement strand
GAACTGTAATATTCAACTTTCTGATCTTCTATTTCTATATCTGCTATAACCTGGTTATGCATTGGGACAATTTTGAAATAAATCATTAATCTGACAGACGATGCAGGAATACGTTCTTATGGATACGGACGCCTGTTGGGACATCCACTCGTTCTATGGATATGCCGGCGATACTATCCTGTCAATTGCCTGTCGAGATTAATGATTTACTGATTAAAGGAGAGCTTGTAGAAACGGATCTTAAGAGTCTGTACCTAACATACTTTTTGCGGATAGCATCGGTCTGCTGTACCCTTTTATAATTATCAGAAAACCGATGTGCAGGTTTCAGAGGCTGCGACCCGTGGCTTTCAATGAGCGAATTGTGAAACCGGATTAAGCGGGCCATTCGTTTTTGTGCTCCGCATTGCCGATCTTGATTTTCTCCGCGGAGATGGTGAAGTCCATTTGCATGGGTTTGGAACCTTTTACGTCGATACTTTCCTGGAAAGAAATGACGTATGCCTTTTCGAAAGCCAACTCTTTCATTTTAGCATCTTCATCGCTCTTTTTGAATGTGACAGTGCCGTCAACGGGTTTGTACTGATTCACCATCGACTCGATGATGCTCGTATCCTCAGTTGATTCGATGGTCAGGTTAATGGTTCCACCATAAACGCCTGAAGCAGGTCTGCCCTTAGCATCTACATCCCGGTGAAGTTTGTAATCACATGCGAGTACATCGATGCCGTCTTTTCCGCCAAATTTTAATTTTGCATTAAATGACATTTTGTGTTTTTTAAATTGTTAATAATAATTGATTAGTCGAAAGATTGATTGATAGGTAAACAAGCCAGAGCTTTTTTGTTTACGGTTTGATTATATTAGTTGTCAGCACTCGTAATCTGTGATCTTAGTGCCCGGCGTCGTTTTAAGTTTCACAAAAGGCCTCCGACAAAACTCTTTTTCTTCACGTTTACGATCATTCGGTTGATACAATTCGATGAAGAGTTTTTGACCAATTGCACTTCGGGCTTTGATATCTTTTTTAACTTTTTATACCCTTTGAGAATATTACACATCTGGCTAAACTTCATCGGCGTTCCATTATAGGTCACCGGTATATCCAACTCATCGCAGAAGTACTGTGTAAAGTCAGCGGCCTTTTTTTCTCCAGTCACAACTCCCTGTAGGAGGTTGATCACTTCATCGGCTTGTACGTCTGGATAGACTTTAGGCTTCGGCGGTTGTGGCACGGTTCCTGCCTGGGCATTTCCACCTCCGATTCCAGGTCCCTGAGGTTTTTCACGGATCACGGGACCTGGGATTCCAACCGGCCTGTGTGGCCTGGGACGTGGCAACTCCGTTTGTACAAGCGGTTTTTCGTCTTTCACATAAATGGTACGGGTAGATGCTCTATCGGGTCTTCCGTTTATTTCGAGATCTACGAGCTTAATTCCGGGAGTTTTATAAGTGTAAGAAATCTTTTGTGCTACGCCATCCACCAGGTCACTTTCGCCGAAACGCCATTTCCAACTTGTGGCATCACCCGTCGTATCTATGAATGTGACCGGCCTGTTGACCGTAGCTGTATCAGGGGCTATAAAAGAAGGTTGAAGAGAAAGTGTTCTATCCAACGGTCGTTCTGTTACCATTACTGTGTCGAAGCCTTCACAATGGCCATTAACAACAACGGAAATAATATATGTTCCGGGGCTTGTGAAATAATGCTGTACGGATGCCAGACTCGATTCGTAGGTTTTACCGTCACTGAAATCCCACGCGTAGTTTTTACCGCCGACTGCGTCGGCGCGGAAAGAAATAAGAGATCCCTGGTAATAATTAGGCGCTTTTACAACGACGTTTACATCCATGCACGGCTCAGTATTGCTGAAACGAAAACCAAGGACCAACAATGAAAGAACGATCAATCCAGTCATCGTAAAGAGAACGCTGTCATCGATCCTGTAACCACGAGATCCAATCCTTTTATCCATCGTTTATCAGTTAACGCAAAATGAATATTGGCCTGTGGAGGTGAGACTGATACTCGGTAGTAATTCAATAATATGCGTGGAGGAAATCACAATCTTTTCTCCCCACTGTTGACGAAAGCTTTTCTCATGGCCATTTTTCACCAGGCAAATAGCATTCTCATCTTGTTCGGCAATTAAATAGTAAATCATAAAAAGTGGTATTAATGTGATGAATTCTTATAATAGTCGATGCAAGATGCCTTGCAGGTAACATGGCATATGTGAATTCTCCGCCTGATATTTTCTCGCTCCCCGGTAAATGAGAAATTAACCAAAGAGCGCCACGGAGGAAAACAAAGAGGGACAAGATGATCACAAACATTGTTCCCTCGTCCTTCCCTGTCTGGTTAAGTTCTCCTCGCATTCGAACGCCTCAAATACCCCGATGCCAGTTTAGCTCCGTTACTGTTTTTCTTGTTTCACCGACTAACAATACACATGCAATCAACACAAGTTGTATTTGGAGTTCTTCATTTAATCTTAACCATTCTCTGTAAAGCGTGCTAATATGTTTTCTTCCAAAAATTTTCTGTATTATTTACTACTCGGATCTGCAGTTGCCTGCAATCCTGGGAAAAAAGTGGCTACATATTCCGGTGAAGTGTTGATCCGCAAAGCATCTGTGGAAGAACCTGTAAAGAAGATTTTGGAAGCGCCTCCCGGTTATGATTCGATACAATTAAAGTATGCTAATTATTTACGAGTGCAACCCGGGGAGATCAGGAATACAAACCTCTATCATTTTATTGAGCGATGGCTAAACACGCCGTATAAATGGGGCGGGATGGACGAACGCGGGATTGATTGTTCAGCATTTCTGCAGAGATTATTTGCAGATGTTTATCTCATACAAATTCCCCGGACTTCTATCCAGCAGTTCTTTGCTGAAAAGGTGGAGAAATTTAAGTCTTCGAAATATTTATCGGAAGGAGACCTCGTTTTTTTTCGAACAATGGAAGGAAAATATGTTTCGCATGTGGGCCTGTACCTTCAAAACGATATGTTCGTTAATTCTTCCAGCTCTAAAGGCGTGAGTATAGCAAGCTTAAAAGATCCTTATTGGAAAAAGCGGTATGTTGCTTCAGGGAGACTAAAGATGAATGTCCAGTAGCAAAATTCGGTTTTGGTAACCAAAGAGAGGAGTAAACTCATTGCACTACTTTATATTCGAGCTCATTCATCTGGCCAATTCTTCAGCCATTTCTCTGCCTCCCTTTTCCCATCGAGATTATTATCCTTCTCTACGACCTTTTGAAGTAAGCCTTTTGCAACCTGTAGGTCGTTTCCACGGTTACGTTTCATTAATGTTACAGCTTTTAGAAATGGGCCATAATTATAGCTACTGTGAGTTTGTTTTTGTGAAAGCTCGTCGAAAGAGGCTATTGCACTGTCGAAATTGCCAGCCATGACATAAGTCTGGCCGAGATACCTGAGGGCATCATCGTTCTCTGGGTGGGCACGGTAAACATCCTGAAAAATCTGCATGGAGGTTGTGAAATCTTTTTTCTTATACGCGGCAATGCCCAGCTGTAATGAGTCAGGTGAACCATCCATGGTCTGACTACTGGTAACCAGGGTTTGATTCATGTACTTACTTGCGATTTCTTGCGGCGAATCCTTTGACAAAAAAGGAAAAACAATTATCGCGAGGATCAAACACGCAGCCGCGGCATACAGTATCCACCTCCTGCTATTCATTTGCCTAACCGGTGCTACAGTTGTTTCTACGTCACTCCTCTCACCTTTTCCCCACTCGCTTTTCTTCTGCTCCAACAACATCTCTCTCAATGCCGAACGGGAACTGATATAGAGAGCGACATCGCTTGCAAATTGTTCATCTGTAATACAGCGTTCTTCAAATTCCTTTTTTTCCGATTCATTCAAT
>DAINQQ010000338.1:0-3911 GCA_036742645.1 Flavitalea sp. | reverse complement strand
AACGGATCTTTATCGCCTCCATAGGTCTGGGGAATAAAACCGTAATTACAGGGATAATAAAACGAGGAGTATATGATTCGATCGAGGCGAAGCAAGCCACTATCTTTATCGATTTCATATTTAGCGCGTGACCCCTGCGGAATTTCAACGATAGCATTTACGATTCTTGGCGCAAGATTTCCAACAGGGACACCATGCCATGGATGCGAGGTAGTAATCATTTAAGAGAGTTTGATAATTATTGTGTTAGCCATAAGCCCGCAAAAGTTGCAATCAATCCAAATAACACGCTCAATACAAAGTACAAGGTAAATATTAAAAATCTTTGTTCATGCAACAGTTCTATTCCTTCGAGTGTGAACGCCGAAAAGGTAGTAAAACCACCACAGAAACCTGTCATCAGAAGTAATCTGAAAGCTGGTGTGAGATATTCATTCTTGGATGCAAGCCCGAAAAATAGCCCGATTAAAAAACATCCGAGGACATTGACCAAGAAGGTTCCTATCGGGAATGGCTGAGGGTATAGTTGTGTGAAATATTTTTCGCCCAGATAACGGGTGATACTTCCAAATGCTCCTCCGAGGCCAACCAATAAAATATTTTTAAATCCCATGTTACATCTTAAGGATTGATTTCAGATCAACCAGCCATCCATCTTTCTCTTTTATGATGCGAATGGTTGTAGTGTCCTTTGTATTGGAAGTATGATAGTATTTATACAAGGTAGTACTATCATTCTCATTCTTGATTTCGATTGGCCTGATGGAAGCATCGCGATTATTCCGTTTCCTTTCCGCACTCAGTTGTTCATAATTGATCTGTTGTTGTTTTATCAACAGCAAATTGGTCGAGTCTTTCAGCAAGTAAAATCGGGCCTTCGCGTAATTGCCATCCAACGATGCGCGGATGAATTGGGTACCAGCTTCTTCCGCGTCAGTAGCAGGTGTGTAATTGTTTTCATCTCTGCACGATGCAAGGAATAAAAAAAACGCAGCGAAAATTATTTTGTACATAGTTGAACAAAAGTAAAAAAGCCTGCGCATAATCCGCAAGCTTTTATACAGCCGTGACTCGGAGTCGAGAGTCTCGCGGCTGGAGTCAAACGATTGTCTTTCCTCCCGACTCCGACTATAGATTCCGGACTTATTCTTCGGTGCTCTCTTCTCTCTTTTGAATAGTGGGCTTCTTGTATCCCTGGTAGTCGGTGTCTTTATCCTTATCCCTATCGTACGCTTTGATAATTGCCTTTACCAGACGATGACGAACAACGTCATCTTCATCTAACTCAATATGTGCAATGCCATCGATGTTTTTAAGAATTCTCACGGCCTTTTCAAGTCCGCTTCTTTGGTTTTTGGGAAGGTCTATCTGGGTAACGTCGCCAGTAATAATTGCTTTTGCATTTGCACCGATCCGTGTAAGAAACATTTTGATCTGCAGATCCGTCGCATTCTGTGCCTCATCCAGGATGATGAATGCATGGTCTAGCGTGCGGCCGCGCATATAAGCCAGCGGAGCAATCTCGATTACTCTTGTACTCATATAATAGCCTAGCTTGTCGGCTGGGATCATATCATCAAGAGCATCATACAGCGGTCTTAAATACGGATCAATTTTTTCCTTAAGATCACCTGGAAGAAAACCAAGACTTTCTCCTGCTTCTACAGCGGGCCGGGTAAGTATGATCTTTTTTACCTGTTTGTTTTTTAAAGCTCTTACTGCCAGCGCTACGGCTGTGTAGGTTTTACCTGTACCTGCAGGTCCAATCGCGAATACAACATCATTTTTTTCTGCTTCCTGCACAAGGCGTTTCTGGTTGACTGTTCTTGCACGAACTGATTTACCATTTGGCCCGAAAACAAGGATGTCGTTAGGATTGCGATCAACAAAATGATCAACGGTTTCGGCGTCATCACCACCCAGTATCTGCTCAAAGTAGTTTTCACTCATATGTCCATTCCGCTGGAGGTATTGAACAATGAGATCAATTTTTTCTTTAGCGTTTCCTACCTGTTCGGGTGCGCCACTTAATTTGAGTTGAGTACCTCTTGAAAGAATTTTCAGCAGGGGGAATTTCTTTTTTAGAATATCTAGTTTGCCATTGTTTACGCCGAAAAATTCAATAGGGTTTACGGTTTCAAGGCTAATGATTGTGTCTGTCAAATTCTGTTCGATTTTTAAGTTCTTCTTCAGACCGTAGAAGTTGAACCTGGTTCACAATAGTCATACCATTAACGGTATTTACTAATCTTTTCATCCATTCCAAATATAATTAAATGAAACGGAAGTTCTTCAAAGTTACTTATTAACAGCTTGTGGAAATACCAATCGCCACTAAGGTTTGGTTAAGTTGTTGGGTCTTGCAAAAACCGCGAATGTTCTACCACTTCAGCCCGATAGGTAAGGCCGATGAGGTTGCTAACAAAATAGAACAAATTTTTCTGTTTCCAAAGTCTTATCGAATCAACATGGAGCTTCCCTTTTTATTGATCAATTGATCTGTATCACGATGGATGTATCTCAATGTCCAAACATAAACGCCGGTTGGTTGAAGCTGTCCGTTATACTTCCCGTCCCAACCTTTTTTCCAATCGGTAGTATGAAAAATCAGCTGCCCCCAACGGTTGTACACTTTGAAATCTAATTGCTCAGCTTTGACGGCATTGAGAGGATAAAGAATATCGTTTTTCATATCACCGTCGGGTGTAAAAGCAGTCGGTATGTCGATCTGGCAATTCACATAAATGTTCACGTTTTTTTCAACAGATTTACTGCAACCGTACCTGTCGGTTACCGTATGTCGCACCTTATATGTTGTAGTTCTCGTAGGCGGTCCGTAAACGTGATTTAATGAGTCGCCAGCACCTGTATTCCCATCTCCAAATTGCCAGTCATGCCGAACGATTTTTCCAGTGGATGTACTTTTGAAAAAAACCGGTTCCGAGTGACAATGATCTTCCAGAACCGAAAAATCCGCTTTCAGAAAATTGTCGAGGGTAAACGATTGGCGCGATGTGTCACTGCAGAATCCATTCGTTACGATAAGTTGAACATCTTTTTTATCAAACACACGATACTTTGCCTGCACATTTTGCTGAGTGCCGGATAGATTATCATCAAGGCTCCATCTCCATTGTGTAACTCCATTACGGCCGTCATGTACAAAGTCAACAACATCTTCTGAGCAAGAATATTGAATCGTGTAGCTGAAATCTGCGTTTACAGTATCCTTTATTGAAAAGCTTAGAGATGAACCGGCCGGAGTTTGGACACCGCATTCATTAAAAATAGTATTTCCATCAGAACCATTCTGCAGAACTAACAGGAACGTTCCATTGCGTTGTAAAGGTTGGGCAAGCGACAAGATGATTTCATTCGATGCAGTGCCGGTACTGCTACAATTTCCTTTTGCGCTGCTGATCGCAGTAGCGTTCGGGCCATTCAATCTGAAATCACTTCCATCTGTGTCAATACTGCTGCAGATAATCGGTTTGTCGAAAATCAATCGTAAAGTATTCGGCGAACATTTTAATGGAACAATACTATCCATCGGCGTAAAAGGAACAGGATCAATCGAGAAATCGGCCACCTCTGATGCAGGCACCGGCTGATTGCAATAATCAAGCAAAGTATTCCCATCAGAGCCCTGCTTCATATGTAACGTATAGTTGCCGGGAGGCAGAAACTGGTTAAGTTTAATCTCTATTGAGTCTGTATCAAATTTAACAGAGCAACCCATGCCAACACCGCTGGTAGGGGAAGATGATGCGGTAGTGACAAAAAAATCCGAACCATCAGTCGCGATGCTGGTACACTTGATCTTTTTATTCAACTTCAATATGACAGAGTTTCCTCCGCAATTTGCTCCCGCTTTTTCGAAACGTGCGGTTTTTGAATCGTTAATTACAGCG
>DAINQQ010000337.1:0-3940 GCA_036742645.1 Flavitalea sp. | reverse complement strand
GTTGTCTGCCGTCATTGCAGCATTCAGTTGGTTTGTATATGCATTCATGTACACTCCATTGAAAAAAGTGAGCGCTGTATCTGTGTTAGTAGGGGCTGTTACCGGAGCATTACCCTGCCTGATCGGTTGGGCGGCAGGACAAGACGAGCTTACCATTGGAGGATGGGTTTTGTTTGCGATACAGTTTTTCTGGCAGTTCCCGCATTTCTGGGCAATTGCATGGATAGCTCACAAAGACTATAGTAAGGCCGGTTTTAAGCTGATGCCTTCGGTGGAAGGTCCCACAAAATATTCGGCGATTCAATCTGTGATTTATTCGCTGATCCTGGTTCCGGTGGGAATACTTCCTTTCCTGGTGCGAATGAGTGGAACCGTAAGTTTTTGGATTGTATTAGCTGCCAATCTGTGGATGGTATGGCTTTCAGTAAAGCTCTATCGAAGGATGGAAACAAAAGCAGCACGAGGAGTAATGTTCGGAAGTTACATTTATCTGCCAGTCGTTTTATTAGCACTGCTTGCAGATAAAATTTAGGAAAATAAAACTTAAAGCGTGGTTACAGAAGTAGTGAGTACACAACGAAAAAAGATACATCCCCATAAGTTCACTTTATGGGTAGCCATAGCGAGCATCATTATGATGTTTGCAGGGCTCACAAGCGCCTATATTGTCAAAGGAAGCTTGCCGGGCTGGTCGACAATAGAGATACCGATCCTGTTTTATTATTCAACAGCGGTAATAATATTAAGTAGTATTACGGTACAGATGGCGTTGAAATCATTTAAGGAGAGAAACATGCGGCAGTACCGCCGGTTAGTTACTGTCACCGCAATATTAGGCATTGGTTTTATAGTGATTCAACTAATAGCCTTTATGCAACTGTGGGAGCGGGGGCTTACATGGCAGGGTGCATCGGGCGCGGGGCAGTTCTTATACATCATATTTGGATTGCATGCATTGCACGTGGTTGGTGGGGTTATCGCGTTAATGATCATGTTCATTAAAGCTTTCAGTTCACGGATCAGGAATTATGACCCGATATCGATTGAGCTGGCTAGCACATACTGGCATTTTGTTGATGTGTTGTGGATTTACCTGTTCATATTCTTTGTGATGTCGATATAGTAGAAACGGAAGTATCAGTATAAATTAATTGAAGAACCTTAATTAGCAAACATGGCACATGTAGTACCAGCGAATCAAAAATGGTGGGCAGGAGGGAGAAGTCCTTTCAATGTTGAGTATGGGAAATTAATGATGTGGTATTTCCTGATGAGCGACGCTTTCACTTTCGGTGCGTTCCTGATTTCATATGGCACCATCCGTTTTTCCAGTAATGCCTGGCCCAATCCCAACCATGTCTTCTCCTCTTTTCCGTTCCTGGGCCATGCCAATCTTCCGTTGGTATTCGTGAGTTTGATGACGTTCATCCTGATCATGAGTTCTGTAACCATGGTACTAGCGGTTGCCTCGGGGCATAACAACAATAGAATGGGTGTTGTAAAATGGATGGCCTGGACAATTCTCGGAGGTATTGCGTTCCTCTCCTGCCAGGCATGGGAGTGGACACACCTTTATCACCAGGGTGCGTGGTGGGGAAGTAATCCTTTTACCAATTACGATGGCACTATGGCGTCTACCAATTTCACTAATTTCTTCTTTACGATAACAGGATTCCACGGATTTCACGTTTTTTCAGGTGTTATTATTAATATCATCATGTTGATCATGGCCTGGAACGGAACTTTTGATCGAAAAGGACATTACCTGATGATTGAGAAAGCGGGACTTTACTGGCACTTTGTTGATCTCGTATGGGTATTTGTATTCACTTGTTTTTACCTATTCTAAATTTTAGCTAATAAAATCATTTGTATGGATAATGTTGAAGTAACGCATCAGGAACATCACGCGGCAGAGAAAGGAAGTTTCGATACACGTGCGATTTGGAGAACCTTCTGGATTTTGTTGGTAATTACGTGTATCGAGTTGATAATCGGGATGTTCATCGCACCCAACTTTTCGCACGAAAAGAAAATATGGTTTAATATTTTATATATCATATTTACAGGAGCGAAAGCTTTTTATATAATCGCGGAATTTATGCACTTAAGGCACGAGATCAAAAACATGATCATGACAATTGCGGTGCCTGCGATGTTATTTCTATGGTTCATCGGAGCATTTTTATGGGATGGACATTCGTTTCGGGAATTACGAAATTCGATGGCGCCGCATGACTCGAAAAGAGTAGAAGAAAAGGCAACTCATCCTCCACAAGGCCCGCATAAAGTAGACCCGAAAAAAGTAAATTAAGTAGCTTTAAATATTTTATGAAAGCCATCTCATTGAGATGGTTTTTTTGTTTCATGCTTTGCGGCATTCTCTTTTCTCGATTCACCTTACGATACTGCTATCTACTTCCTATGTTTTTAATGTGGTTAAAAAAGTTACTACATACAAACATAGAGACATAGATGTAACATAGCTTCGCTTAAGCGATCTACTTTCATTTTTAGGGTTTATTATGACCGACGAACCAATGTCCGGTAGTACCTTTGCAATCGGAAAATCCAGAAGGGTTATGGAGTTGATTTGTTGAGTCGAAGGCTGTAAAGACATCACATTTAAATTAGGGACTTGAGTAAGAAATCTGTTTTAGCATTGTGCCTCGCCGTGTTATTGCCCGTGATAAGCTATTTTGTGGTGAAGAAACTTAGCCAGGACGCTGTCCACATGCCACCCCGGTATTACGCTGACACGGTTATCAATAAAGTAATAGGTGGCAAAAGTGCAACAGATACTCTCTGGCATCGGGTGTCGAATATCACTCTCACGAATCAATTGGGACAAAAAGTCTCTTTGGATGATTTAGAAGATAAAATCATTATTGCGGATTTCTTTTTTACCCGGTGCGCTTCGATATGTCCCGCGCTTACAACAAATATGAAGGGTTTACAGGATGCATTAAAAATGAAGGATCGGCGACGAAAAATAGATTCAGCCTTTGTTCAGTTCTTATCATTCAGTGTTGATCCGGAACGCGATTCGGCCGAGGTATTGAAGAAATACGCGGACAAATACGGCGTCAATCACGACACGTGGTGGCTCCTGACAGGTCCGAAAAAGCAGATATACGATTTTGCGCTCAAAGAACTAAAATTGGGGTTGCAGGATGGTGGCACAGTCGATTCAAACTTTATTCATACCGGAAAATTCATTTTGCTTGATAAGGAAAGAATTGTGCGTGGTTACTATGATGGCCTGGACACAGCTTCTCTATCAAAACTGGCAGAGGACCTGACACTCCTACTTTTGGAAAAGGATCGAAAGAAAAAAAGCAAATTGTTCTAAAAATGTTACAACCCCTGCTCGCAAAAAATGATTCCCAGGCAAAATGGTTGATAGGAATAGTATCGTTTGTAATATTTACAGCCATCGTTATTCTGAGCAGGGTTAAGCTCGATGTTGAACTCGGGTTTGATATACACGTCTTTGCTTTGATCAATGCTTGTATCAATTCAGCAGTCAGCATTTTATTAGTACTTGGATTAGTTGCGGTGAAGATGCAAAAATTTGTAATGCATAGAAACCTGATGTTGACAGCAATGGTCTTTTCGATCCTGTTTCTTATTTCGTATATATCTCATCATTTGCTTGCGGGGGATACAAGATTTGGAGATGTTAATCACGATAATGTAGTGGATCGGGCGGAACTAATGGCCGTCGGGCAAACGAGGATGATCTATTTTATTATTCTGATCACCCATATATTTCTGGCTGCAGTGATTCTGCCATTTATTTTGTTTACAACATATCGCGCAATGATCGCTGACTGGGTGAAACACAAAAAGCTGGCGAAGATCACATGGCCGATATGGTTATATGTGTCAGTAACGGGCGTGGTGGTCTATTTGATGATCAGTCCCTATTACTAGATAC
>DAINQQ010000336.1:0-3954 GCA_036742645.1 Flavitalea sp. | reverse complement strand
GTTCCCCTCGCTTTTTATCGGTAACCGGTATGAAGTTCCTTTGAATGCCAGGAAAATTGGGAAGTCGTACAGTCTTCGCATTTTTTCCAAATATACAGGCAATATCGAGCTTTTCGCCGGCGTCGGTTGCCTGAAAAATCACATTGGATCTCACGTAAATTGCATTGAAAATCGCCAGGAAGATTTTTTTTTTTGCTGGCTTGAATTTTAACGCACTTTCTTTTAGCATCCCACGAGGGGCAAGGAGTATTGAAGCCTTTTTGTAAAAGAACGTGCGCACAAGAACCGGTAAAATCGAGTACGTCCATGAAAACATTCCGTTCACATAGATCCAGTCTGGAGAGATTTGCTGCAGTAATCTTTTTATGGAGGAAAAATTCAGGCCTCCCGGTGAGGCATAGAATACCTTGTATTCATGTCGGTCGATCCAATTGTCAGTCGACACGCCTTCATACGATTTAAGGTCATCTATGTCCCGATCACTTGTTATAATGTATATTTCGTAAGTATCTCCCAAATGATGTATAAAATTGGCAATGGAGCGAATCGGCCCTCCGGCCTTAAATCCGGGCTCAAACCAATCAATAAAAATGGCGATCTTGGGGCGCCTAATCATTTATACTATTGTTTTCAAGCCAATAATCCAGGACTATGAACAACCATAAATCTGCCCAACGTACCGAGGAATCATTGTTTTGAAAACGACTCCATAGTTTTAACAGGGATGGCTTATTGATAAAGTCCCTTTCAGCCATTTGATAAATATGTTTTTCGCCAAAAGAACGTAAGTCGCGTTTTAACCAAAGCTTCCACGGAAAAACAAAACCTTGCTTCTTCCTATGAACAATTTCGGGTGGCAATAACCCATCGAGGGATTCTACCAAAAAGCTCTTCGCATAAGTTGGCGCTTTCCATTTGTCAGGTATTCCTAAAACATACTCTACCAGTTCATGATCGAAGTAAGGTTCTCTCACCTCTAAAGAAACCGCCATACTCATTTGGTCTGTATCCTTTAACAAGGTGTGCTGAGTATATCCTGATAACTCAGCAATTGTCATCTGACTTAATAAGGGAAACTTATGAATAGAGTTTGCGTGTCTCTGGAACTGTTGCTCAATTGATGTTTGTGATTCCATTTTAATATCCAGAATACCATTTAACTGTTTTCTCGAAAGTACCCTTCTAAATCCGGGATATACATTTTCGATATTAAGGGCAGGCTGATCCCACAATTCTTTTATTCTGTCGACCTTACCCGAACTGCTAAACGAAAGGGACTTACTGATTAACTTTCTAACCGGTATGGTCAACGGCCATAACGAGTCATATTTTTTTAGCCGGGCCCAGTTCGAGAAAGTAGGATAACCCGCAAATAGTTCATCACCACCTAAACCCGATAGAGCGACCGTGATGCCCGCCTTCCTGATCGCCTTTGAAACCACATATGTATTGATGCCGTCACCACTCGGCGTATCCATGGCATTCAAAGCGTTTTCAAGTTCGTCAATAAAAACAGTAGGGCGGAGTCTGATATCTGTGTGGTTGGTATTGAACTTTTTGGCAACAATATCTGCATAGGCCGATTCGTCAAATTCTTTTTCTTCAAAAGAAGCCGTAAATGTATTTGGCCTGTTGCCGCTGGCTTCTGCCATTAAACCTACTATTGCACTGGAGTCAATTCCACCTGATAAAAAGGCGCCTACCGGAACGTCACTCACCAGTCTTCTTTCCACAGATTTCAATAGAAGCCTCCGCACCTCCTTCTTCGTGAGCTGCTCATTGATGTAATCCGACTTCACTGCTACTTCAGCAATGTTCCAATAACTTACCTCTTCGAAGCTATTGCTTCTGATTTTAAGATATGAACCGGCTTCAAGTTGCTTAACGCCGTCAATAATGGTGAAGGGGTATCCCACAGATTGATAACTGAAGAAATCGTATAATCCCTCTTTACTCAATTTTCGCGGAACAAGACCACTTTTTAAAAGAGCCCTGATTTCTGAGGCAAAGACAACATATTTCTCATTTAAAAAGTAATAGAGTGGCTTAACCCCCATGCGATCCCTGGCAATAAATAATTCGTTTTGCTGCTTATCCCATATAGCAAATACGAACATGCCTGCAAATTTGTCAAGACATGAGGGTCCAAGTTCGCCATAGGCAGCCAATATCACTTCCGAATCTCCACTTGTAGTATATGGGTAAGAAGGAAATTGTTTTTTGACATCCGCGAAATTGTAAATTTCCCCGTTGAATATGAGAACATACCTGCCCGCATGATCAATTAATGGCTGGTTTGCGACTGCAGAAAGATCGATAATAGATAGCCTCCGATGTCCAAGAGAAATATTTGCATCACTGTAAAAGCCATCTGCATCAGGACCACGATGTGATAAACAATCAGTCATACGCTTAATCGTTTCCGATTGAGCATTCTGCTGATCAAAATAAAAAACCCCCGCTAAACCACACATACAATTTCTCTTATTTTAAAAACACTTGATCGAATCCGCTTCACCTGTGGTAGTCTCCTGTCTCTTGCGTTTATCCTACGCACAATGGATTGTCATGAAGTGACAATTGAAATTCCTATTTAACAAACTTTAGGCCTACGTTTGAATTTCCTATAGAAACCCTTGATAATGAGATCGTGCTTGTTCCCGGGGTTTTAGCAATATAACGACGTGGCATTGCCGCCCTATCCTGGGCGAGCATTTCCAATAGAAAGCTTTGCTCATCGGCTACCTTCAAAAGTCTGTCCTCTTTTGAGATGATTTGCCCGCAAGTTGGATCAGCCGGTTGAAAACATTGGGTAGACAATCCTAGAAAAGCCCCTTTGAAATTCGAAGCCTTAGTGATGAATTTTGTAGGATTCATCGCATGATAAAAATGGATATTCCATAAGAATAAACTCAATGCAGGATTTTGGGGCGCCACAGATATCCCTCCCTGAATATAGGCATTCATGATGCTGATCTTGCCATCAAACTTATTTATAGCTATTATATCATTACTGTCGGCATTAACAGGTGCAATCATTACGCCATCAATAGTAATGCTGCCAGAGCCTGAAATGTCGAGCGGCTTTCTGCTCGGTCCCTCCCACCAGCAATCCTTTGAAACAAACTTTGCATTCCCCCGAACAGTCAGGTCAGCGAATTGACCTCCATAGCAATATAATCCGGCAGTGCCTTTCCCTTGCTTTGTCAATTCGCCGCCATATAACCGGTTGCCGGTACTGAAAAAAGAATTTTGTTTTTGTACGTATAAAAAGTCCAGCCCGTTCATTTCGATAGAAGTCGTCGACGCAGTGTGCAGCTGATCCAGAAACGCGGAGGATCCGGGTTGGTCGACATTTACAAACTCAATAGCATTCAAATCATAACCCCCACCTTCGTGATCGGCAATTTGAATGTCTCGCAGGACAACATTCGTTGGCCCATTTACTTTCAACATAGACTTCCCTTTTGGAAAACCTGATCCCTTTTTCAATACAGACGCATAAATGAACCCATCACCAATAAATTGCATATCACTTCCGGCAGGAACTGTTAGTTGTTTATCTAATATATATGTGCCAAACCCGAAATGAATGATTGGCCTCGCATTTTTCAACAGCGCCGCCTTGTTGATTACATCCTGTATTTTATCCGAGGAAGAATTCTTCGGCACTTCAAAAACGCGCCTGGAATGTTTCGCCGGCAGCGTTTCCTGGCTTAACAGGAAAGCATCCTTTGTAATATCCAGCTCACCAGTATATTTATAATTGTCTTTTGAGACAAATACCCTCTTATTTGGTACAGCCATCTTCAGGGGATCCGACATCGCGTACTTGTTGCCGATTGACAGAACTTCATAAATGCCGCCACACCAGCTACTATAATGAAGTGTATAATCCCCGGCATTATCACGTCCTTTGCTAAACACATTGTCAAGGAAAACCGGCTTGCCAAT
>DAINQQ010000335.1:0-3962 GCA_036742645.1 Flavitalea sp. | reverse complement strand
ATAAACAAATGGTTAATGGAAATTTTTTCGGTATATGCAGTTTGCGCCACCGTGCTCAGATCACTACTAAATGTTAAGTACATGGTAGAAAACTTATCTTGTAAAAGTGGTTGCACGGAAGTTTCCCAGTCTGCCGTATGGGCAGCACCCAGATCGCCCCTACCGTCAATAGTCGTCCAGTTGGAATTACCTTCTACTATCATGTAACCACCTGCATCAGGACCGGTTTCAATAGTGAATACCCGCCAGGCAAAATCATCCTTATGATATTTTTTGGCATGTGCAGACACTGCTTTTTCGAACGCTTGCCACTTTCCGCTCTTTGGAAAATAGCGTGATGTGTTGATCACTGATTTAGTTTGTGCAAGGCCTGCAAATGGCAATGCCAGCAGGAGGAAGATCATCTTTCTCATTTCAGAAATGGTTTGATTAATTAAATAGTACTCAGAACGATTTCACTGTAAGGACTAGTGGAAAGGGGATAAGTTTCTTGGGGAAGAATTCGTTTTATAAATCTAAGGTTATTAGTTAGCATGTGGGCAAAAAAAATTTGTGGATTCGTTCAGCAGCACTTTTTATGAGTATATATTCTATAACTTTCTTATAGATATCAACGGTAAGGCACACCCGTAAAAAGATGTTATAACGTCCATATTGAAGTACATAAATGGTTGGATCACCCTGCTATTTTTTTTTTGGCCTGTGCAGAACTGATAACCGGTATTACTTCAAAGTCTACAAGGTCATTCCAATTGCTGATCCATTCATCAATTTTTTCTATACCCGGGGCCTCCAATACCTGGTAACAGGTAGTTAGATCCTCACTGATCCAGCTATTGATATATGTTACGTCGTCAGGTAGCATTCTTCCCCTCTCAGCGAAGCGATGGTAAACATCTTTGCTCTTTCCTGAACGATATTTTTCAACAATCATGTAGGTCATGACACAAAGATTAGTAAGTCCTGATAAGTCCGGAGCCGGATGGTTATTGGTTTTTGATTTCCGTCGGTTGCCCTGTGCTATCAATTGCCCGGTACAGTTACATCAAAAAGCGTTGTAAAGGCTTGTGGTGGCAGATGTTTTTCTCAATTAACGGTATCTTCATTCCTACACTTACGCTACTTATTATGCTTGACTTAGTGATAGAAGCCCGGAAAGCCTCAATAGCACCTGGAATGGATGTGAAACGAATATTGCCCTTCCGGCTTAGAAGGATGGTAGGTCCTTTTATTTTTATGGATCATGCAGGGCCAGTGGACGTTGCACCTGCAATTGTAAGTAACCTTGATGTATTGCCCCATCCACATATTGGTTTATCGACGGTAAGCTACTTGTTTGGCGGACAGGTAACGCACCGTGATAGTTTGGGTGTTGAGCAGGTTATTCGTCCGGGCGAAGTAAACTGGATGACAGCCGGCAGCGGCATTGCCCACTCGGAACGTTTTGAGGATCCGGCCTCTCTTGTCGGAGGCAACCTGGAGATGATACAAACATGGGTAGCGCTGCCTGAAAAGGATGAGGAATCAACACCTGTTTTTGATAACTATAAACCCGACAGGTTACCCGTGTTTACGGAGAAAGGTTGGTGGATGCGTTTGATTGCGGGCAATGCTTATGGCTTGCGAAATGATGTGAAAACACATTCTCCGCTCTTTTACCTACATGCTATCCTGGAAAAAGGTACCCGGTTTGGGTTGCCAAAGGAGCACCCGGAACGAGGCATTTACATAACAAAGGGAAGTATGGAATTAAATGGGCAAACTTTTAATGCCGGACAAATGCTGGTTTTTACCAAAGGTGTGGATCCTGTAATGATTGCCAAAGAAGCCACCACTTTATTGCTGCTGGGCGGTGAACCACTAGGGGAACGGTTCATCTGGTGGAATTTTGTTTCATCAAGAAAGGAACGCATTGAGCAGGCAAAGGCCGACTGGAAGGAAGGCCGCATCCTGTTGCCACCTACAGATAACCGTGAGTTTATACCCTTGCCCGAGGACCGTTCAAAGCCGTCCGGCATGCCACCCCCTGAAGTACTTTCATAAACAAAATCATGATCGCACTTTTGCGCTTCACTGCCTCCTTTGTTTTGCTCCTGTTCATTAACAAACGCAATTCCTTTGCGCTGTACCGGCGTATTGTTTTCATTCAGTATGACATGAAATATGTTTTAGCTTTATAACAATCAAAACGTAAACCCATGCTTTCTATAGGACCCAGAAGAAGTGTTCAGGTAACAAAAACGCAATTTACCATCACTGTTGGCGATAGCAGTTACCTTTCCGTTCGCGGGGATGGAACCAATCCGAAAGTAATTCTCACGAGGGGGAAAGAAAACGGGCATCTGCTGCTCATTGAATCTGCTATAGGATTGCCCTTTACTATGGTAGATAACGTTCCAACGCACAGAACAGAACTTGGTGCCGCTTCAAGAAAGATGAAAGGTTCGGATGAATTGTTACTGGTATGGAGTGGAACCCGGTGGGTCGAGGTAAGTTTTTCGAAGAACTGGTAGAAGCGCCCACTTCAGCTATGCCCGTCATTCTGAACCCGTCCGTTTGTGGCATGATATAAAAATGCCTGCTTTCTTGTGTTTCCCAGTAGGAAAAAATGACATTGCAGTACTTTACTCTAATCAGTTGTCCATACTTTTTGCTTAGTAATAAATAATAACTTACAAGTCTAAACAAATTGCTGCTATCATGAAACGAAATATAAAAACTGCCCTGCTGTTAATTGTATTTGCCGTTGCCGGCTGTGCACAAAATGCCATAGCACAAAAAACACCCGAATCATTGGGATGGAAATTAGGAGCACAGGTGTATTCTTTCAGGATGTTCACGTTTGAAGAAGCATTGAATAAAGCAGATAGTATTGGCATAAAACATATAGAAGGATTCCCTGGTCAAAAAATCGGGGCCGGAATTGAAGGGACAATGGATTATCACATGCCTGCCTCCAGGAGAGATTCCGTTTTAAGCTTATTAAAAAAGAAAGACATTGCAATCGAATCTTACGGAGTAGTAACGCCTAACACAGAAGCAGATTGGAAACAACTTTTTGAGTTTATAAAAGGCATGGGTTTAAAGCAGTTTGCAAGCGAACCGGATCCTACATTTATTCCACTGGTTTCCCAGCTGGCTGATCAATATTGAGTAAATATTGCCATTCATAATCATCCAAGGCCTTCACGTTACTGGAGCCCCGACACTTTAATTAAATACACGGCGGGCTACAGCAAGAGATTAGGCGCCTGTGCCGACATCGGTCATTGGGTGCGTTCAGGCCTTGACCCTGTTGAAATGATGAAAAAACTGGAAGGGAGAATTTTTGAACTGCATATGAAAGACCTGCACGAAAAACCAAGTACTGAATACACCGCCTTTCAAATGACCAGGCCTGCTCCAGGGCAAGGCGGGCAAACACCAGGAGCTGTGCAGCCAAAACCTCCGGCAGGGCCTCATGATGTACCTTGGGGTACAGGAATATCCAACATTAAAGCAGTACTGGAAGAGCTAAGGAGACAAGGATTTAAAGGGCCTCTATTTGCGGAGTATGAATACAACTGGATGAACAATGCACCAGAAATTCAGCACAGCCTGAATTATGTACGAGCTGTAGTGAAAGAAATGAAATAGCATTTGGTTTTTAGCTGCTCCTTTTCTTTATGGCATTGTTTTTACGGTTTCATTCATAAAACCTTTAAACAGCAACATCATGACACAGGACAATAGAAACAAGAATGCAGATGCAGGAAACCAGAGCGGAAATCGTAATAACCAGGACAGTGTTGGAAATCAACAGAGCACTTCGCAAACAGGTGCCCAAAATGCCGGCGGTGAAAACCGGGATCAGCAGGAAGACCGGTATGCGGAAGATTTGCGCAAATCAGGTGATCGCAACAGTAGCAATAAAAAGAAGGGCAGCTGAGATTTATTCATCAAGTTATTCAGAAAAGATGGCG
>DAINQQ010000334.1:0-3967 GCA_036742645.1 Flavitalea sp. | reverse complement strand
TATTTCAAGAACCTAATTTTTTGCTTATTTATCTTTCATACATAAGACCTTTGTGCGATTCTCTTCGTGTTCTTCGTGAACCCCAGACTGCCACAGGCAAAAAGCTGCCGATACATGGGGATACCTAAACTTTGCGATGCAGCGGCAAAAGAGCATTAGAATCCAACGGTCTATTCCTGAAATACTCCGATCAGTTCGGGCAAGAAGCTAAAAAAGGATTTATATTTTTTACTGGATACATATTCTTTGATCTTTCTCTCCAGGTCGGGTAAAAAAATAAATTTTTTGTTGTCTATGTATTCAACTCTCAGTTTCATTGCTAGTGAAGAATCTCTGCTTCTCTCAGCTATTCGAATTTCACCGAGTCTAACTAAATGTTCAGCCACGCAATCCCACCACGTTCCATAATTCTGGTCTCCCATTACTTTCTGAAGGGCTGGTGTAAATAATTCCGTATGCTTATTAATTAATGCGCTCACGTCAGCTCTTTCCAATAGAGAATTCACAAACGAGTGTCCAAATTCATGCCGTGCATTCAGCAAAAACAAAGCCTTGTTATCAAGGCCGAATTTCCTGGTCATTTTCAAACCTGCCGGCAGGCACGTCTTCAAATTGGTTCCTCGCCATTTTCAAATCCTCAAATTTTCAAATTGACTCCTTATTATTCATCGAAAGCTGCTTGTTATTGATTCACGCCAGCGCTATGAAAACCGAATGTTCTATTTTTAACGTAAAATCTTTCTTATGAAAAAAATTACCAGGCTGATTTGCCTGATTTTGATCGTCACAAGTTACCTGCCGGCATCCGCTCAAAAACGATCCATCACGGGGAAAGTTATTGATGCCAGTAACAACAACCCGATTGCCGGTGTATCTATTCGAGTGAAATCAACCGGCAACGGAACAACTACCAACGACGCCGGGTCATATACAATAGAAGCGAGTGCAACCGATGTCCTCGAAATAACAATAGTCGGTTACTTTCCGCAATCTTTAAATGTTAATGGCAGAACAGAGATAAATATATCAATGGGATCAGCCGCTACCGATTTGAGTGAGGTGGTATTGGTTGGAACACGTCGCGCCGGAAGAGTGAAAACTGAAACCCCGGTTCCAGTGGATGTCGTAAATGTCGGACAGGTAGCACTGCCTACCGCGCGTATGGATCTAACGTCGATTATCAATTATTCAGCACCTTCTTTTAACTACAACAAACAGAGTGGGAGCGATGGGGCCGATCATGTTGACCTGGCAACCTTGCGTGGATTAGGACCAGATCAAACCCTCGTATTGATCAACGGAAAGCGTCGGCATCAAACTGCTTTTGTAGCTGTGTTCGGAACAAGAGGCCGCGGAAACTCGGGAACGGATCTCAGCGCGATACCGATCGGTTCGATTGATCGCGTGGAAATCCTGCGCGACGGAGCTTCTGCTCAATATGGTTCCGATGCAATAGCTGGCGTTATCAATATCGTGCTGAAGAAGAATGTAAACCATTTCAGCGCCAATATTGGTCACTCGGCATACCATGATAAAGAATTTAATCCATCTTTTGAGGAAGAATACAACCAATATATAGAACACGGAAAGATCGATGGTAATGCTGTTACAGTGAATGCAAACTATGGTTTGCCTGTTGGCAAAAAGGGGGGATTTATTAATCTTACCGTAAACTTTCTAAAAACGGGTAAAACATTCCGCCAGGCGCTTGATACCAACGCAGGCAGTAAAGATTTTATGTATACGAATATTTACCGTCGCGCACATGGTGATGCATCACTTACAAATGTGGGCGGATTTGCAAATACTGAAATACCGCTCGGTACAGGCCGAACGAGCTTCTATGCGTTCGGAGGCTATACCCATAAATCATCTGATGCGTACGCGTTCACAAGAAACTTCTCGGCTCGCCCTGACCGTTTCCCCACAGATATGAGTGGCAATATTATCCTGGTGCCCGGGATTATTAAGACCGCTGCTGATGGTGAGCAATATTTCAATCCTCATATTCAAACAAAGGTTTATGACGCCTCTTTAGCCGCTGGGGTGAAAGGAATAACAGGTTCAAATTGGAATTGGGATATCAGTAACACCGTCGGAAAAAATAATTTTCATTTCTATGGTGATGAAACCTTTAATGCCTCACTAGGACCCAACCAGACGCATTTCGACGACGGCGGTTTCAATTTCCTACAAAACACCCTAAACGTTAATTTCAGCAAAGAAATTCCCGGCATTGCATCTGGATTCAATCTTGCGGTGGGTGCAGAGTACCGTTATGAACGATATAAAATTTTTGCAGGAGAAGAAGCTTCATACAAAAATTATGATCCAACAGGCAATAAGGCAACCGGCTCACAGGGTTTTCCTGGCTACCAGCCGGATGATGAGGTAGCCGCGGACCGTTCAAACGTTGGAGTTTATGTTGATGCTGAAATGGATATCACGGATCGGTTCCTGGTTAGCGGCGCCGTAAGGGTTGAAAATTATAGCGACTTCGGATTTACACATAACTACAAATTTGCCACCCGTTTCAAGGCAGCAAACAATCTTAACCTCAGAGGTTCAGTAAGCACAGGGTTCCGGGCACCATCTCTTCAACAGATCAACTTCAGTTCGACATTCACCACTGTACAGGCAGGCACTATTGCAGAAGTGAAGATCGCTCCCAATTATAGTCCGATTACCATGGCAGCAGGTATACCAGAATTACAACAGGAAAAATCTGTGAATGGAAGTTTGGGCTTCAGTTGGAGACCGATTAGTGAACTGATTGTTACTGTCGATGGGTATTGGGTACGCGTAAAAGATCGCATTGTGATCTCTGGCCAATTCGACGGATCAGATCCTGCTCTCGATCCTTTTCTAAGATCTGAAATGGCACGTTTGAATGTTAGTCTTGCACAATTCTTTGCTAATGCTGTGAACACAACAAATAAAGGCATCGACGTTGTGGTTGAATACAACAAAAGGATGAATAAAGGAGCCCTCAAGGTGCTGCTGACAGGCAATATTCAAGACATGGATATCGATAACATCAACGTACCGCCGAAACTGAATGGCACACAGGACCTTCGTGCAACATTTCTTACTGAAAGAGAGCAGAAGTTCATCCTGGCATCAGCGCCGAATAGTAAGTTTGGATTGAACCTTGAACACGCTATTCGCAAGCTTACAATTGGCGCACGGTTAACATATTTTGGAAAAGTGACGATCCTCGGCTACGGTGACGGTACCGCATCAGATTTTAATCCTCCTTTTAATAGGGGCGATCTCTATGCATTTGTGCCAGCAGATGATGATAGCCGTCCTGTGAAAGACGAATTTATCTATGGCGGCAAGTTGACAACAGATTTGTACGTGTCGTGTAAGATCACTAAAAACATAACTTTCTTTTGGGGCATCGATAATATTTTCAATGTTCATCCTGATCTTGGCATCAACCCGAACGCAAGGGGTTGGGCTTTCAACAACGAGACTGGCGGACCCTGGGATGCCGTACAAATGGGAGGGAATGGAAGAAGGATATTTGCTCGTCTCGCGTTTAATTTTTGATTGGACTGAATACTGTTCAAATGGGTCGGAGAGTTTCCGGCCTCTTTTTTTTCTTCCGTTAGACCGAATTATTCCCACCCTTCTGACCTCTTCGCCGACGGACAATAAGGAGTGACTACAAAAATAAAGATCTGCCAGATGCTAGCAGGCATTTTTAAATTCTAACGGGCTCAAATCTTTGCGACTTTGCGTCTTTGCCCGAGTACTTCTCGCAAAGACGCAAAGTCGCAAAGAAATACAAGATCAAAACACACTTCAATGTGTAAAATTCTGTTCCGCAACTAAAAAACATTTTAACCGCACTTTGCCTCAGTGCGATAAACAAAAAACCGGATCGTCTCCGGTTCTTGTGCCAAACTAAAACAACCTTCCCTGCTCACCAGGTCTTCTGAACTGTGAACAGTCGAGTTCT
>DAINQQ010000333.1:0-3981 GCA_036742645.1 Flavitalea sp. | reverse complement strand
GCATACTGGCGTGGTTGTGAGCCGTAGGTTGGGCTGAGTCTTCGAAGCCCAACAATTTCAAGCGTCAGAAGTTGTTTTCACTGCTTAATATATTCGGCCTGGGACTTGGTCTCGCGAGTGCTATTCTCATTTTTTTGTATGTAAGCGATGAATTGAGTTATGACAACATGCATCCGTATTACAAAAATACTTATCGTGTTGGAGCGACTTTCAAAAACCCGGATGGTCAAAGCTTTGACAACACGGTATCGCCCGGCTTTTTTATGAAATATGCGAAGGACAACCGCAGTGAAGTAGTTCAGACAGCACGTATCGCTTATATTGGTTATCCTACTTCTTTACACGATAAGTCGAAAGACAAGATCATTCTCACCGAAGAGATACGCTGGGCTGAACCGAATTTCAAAGATATTCTCGCGTTTGACCTACTGAAAGGCAACGAACAAAAAATGTTCGACAATTTCAACACCATGGTGATCAGTGAAACCGGCGCGAAACGATTATTTGGTAAGGAGGATCCCATCGGAAAAACCATCACTGTAAAACATACCTGGGCAACACGGGGACAGGAGATTGATGTAATAGTAACGGGTGTTTACCGTGACTACTCCTCCAACTCGCATTTCAAACCGAAGTATATTTTAAATCTGAACGCGCTTCGCGCAGTTTATGGCGACAAATTCAATGAGTTTCTTGAAGCTTCGAGATTTGGTGAGAATACTAATTTTTTCGAAAACTATATTGTCCTTAAACCTGGTGCCAGTACGAAGCCATTGAAAGCCACCTTCGATAAACTTGCCGACCAGATGATCCTTACTGATTCCGCTTCAGCAGCCGCAGGATGGAAATTCACTTCCTTCATGACGAAGTTGTCTGACCTGCACTTTGACCCTAAAAATCTATGGGAGGACAATACGAGAGGAGACAAAACTTATCTTGCAATCTTCAGTGGAATCGCTATGCTGATCATGCTGATCGCCTGTATCAATTATATGAACCTCGCTACTGCGCGTTCAGTCAAACGAGCAAAAGAAGTGGGACTGCGAAAATCATTTGGTAGCAACAGAGTAGAAATCGCGAAACAATTTTTCCTTGAATCTTTGCTCATGACTTTAGGCTCCCTGTTACTTTCTTTTGTGCTTGTGATTTTATTTCTAAAACCATTTAACCAGTTAGCCCATAAAACATTCTCTTTCGCGTCACTCTTCAATCCTTACATGCTTCTCATCGTACTCGGTATTGTAATTTTTATGGGATTTATTTCAGGGATATATCCCGCACTCTATCTTTCACGTTTCCGGCCTGTTGAAGTACTAAAAGGACAGTTTGCAAAAGGAAAGGGAGCTGAACTCTTCAGAAAAAGCCTCGTTACCATTCAGTACATTGTAGCATTGATATTGATCATTTGCACTTTCATCGTCATAAAGCAAATGGACAAACTCAAAACGACGAAGTTGAATGAACAGGGCAGCCAGATATTATCGATCAGGTTTGGTGGTATTGCCCAGCAGGAAAGATTTGCTGAATTCAAAAGGTCTGTCTTGCAGGATCCCGACATAGAGTATGTAACGATGGCCAATCATTTACCGAGGCTTGATTATTTCGGCTGGATCGGCGCTAATGTAAAGTTTCCTGATTTTAACGATAAGAACCTCCAGTGGAACCAGTTGAATGTGGATTTTGATTTTGGAAAAACGTATCAGTTGCAATTGATCGCCGGCCGCGATTTCGAGGTTGGCAATCTAAATGATAGCAGCTCAATGATCATCAACGAAGCCGGTGTGAAGGCGCTGAATCAACCGATCGGTAAGGTCGTCGGCGCAACGGTGAAGGATAACAATGACACTGCAAGATTATATAGTATCATTGGCGTTGTTAAAGATTTTCCATATCGGTCGATGCACCAGCCCATCGAACCGCTCCTGCTTAACCCACATCTGCATTTCATTGACAAGATTGCATACATCAAATTGCCCCCTGGCAAGTTTCAGCAAAAGATAGTATCTATTGAAAAGAAATGGAGAGCCGTTTTTCCTAACACCGGATTTGATCGCTGGTTTTTGAGTGATGAATTCAATCGTATGTACCTTGTCGAAGGACGGGTATCCTCTCTCGCAAAAGCATTTGCGGTTCTTGCCATTCTGATCACTGTGCTCGGTGTTTTTGGACTGGCTTCCTATACCGCCGAACAGCGTACAAAAGAAGTTGGTATAAGAAAAGTACTTGGTGCTGATGAAAAGCAGGTGATCGGTTTATTTGTATGGGTTTTTGTAAAAATATTTGCTGTCGCCTGCCTGGTGGCGATTCCACTGGCATGGTTCGCGGCATACAAATGGTTACAGGGCTTTGCTTATCGAACATCCATCAGTCCGATGATCTTTGCGCTAAGTTTGTTGGGCCTTCTTGTTGTAACTCTTCTCACCGTCAGTTATGAAATTTTAAAGTCTGCAAGAACAAACCCCGTGACATCACTACGTACGGAGTAAGACATTCATACTATATGCTTTATCTATGGATGACATAGCGGGTTCCACCGTCTTCGAAAAAATTCTAGAATTTGCACCACAATCCAGGTATGGGTACCTATAGAAATAGTGTTTTCCCAGGAAATCGACCTTTTCGCTACCCGCTACTGTTATTGGGTGTTATCTATGACCCGGTGATTGCTGAAATTTACAGGTCGGTTGCAATTCACCCGGTTCTATTAATTTACACAACGAACACAAAGGAAGACACAAAGAAAAGCGTGGACAAATTGCCGCCGTATCTTTATCACTGTCATGAAAAGGTTTATTGCGATATATGGCGGGACAGAACTTAGCAAGAATGAATCTGCCTTCATACAAGACCTTAGTTATGTCTTGTTAAAAAATACTGACTTCGTTTTGGTCACCGGCGGTTTTCAATCCTCCGCAGAACTTCCAGAAGACTCTGTTTCAACGGACCACTCGGTTTGGATGGCCGCCAGGAAAATAATTGCGGAAAATAAAAATTTCCAACTTGAAGAACGCCTTGAGACCTGGTTACCCGATCCAAACCTCGACCGTAAGGAAGAAGGCATAAAACGATTTTCCAATGGCAGGGTAAAAGAACTAACTGGAAAGTCCGCGCAGGCGAGACGCTTCATATTGGTTAGGGACGTGGATGCTTTGATAACTATCAAAGGCAAAAAACATACAACGATGGTGCTCGACTTTGCCTTTGCTACCAACAAACCTATTTTTCCATTGCCTTTTGCCGGTGGAGATTCTTTGAATTATTGGAATGACGACAATACAGCTCAAATCAAAAAATGGTTTGAGATAGATGATGCATTCATAAAAAAATTAAAAACCATAACACTCGACGATCTTCCAACGGCGGAAAAAGATCGGTTGATCACCGAAATAATTGACGCGATACATAAAGGCATTCAAAGAAGATGTCTTATTTTGATGGCTTACGATCCGGCACCAGATCAATTTTATCACGAATTGGTAAAGCCTGTGGTCGAGGAAATGGGCTACACAGCAATACGAATTGATAGGGAAGCCAATGAAGGAAATATCCTGAAAGTTTACGGCGATCGTTTACAGGACAGTGATATTATCTTGGTAGATATCACCGAAGCAAATCCAAACGTCATGTATGAACTGGGCATGGCACATGCACAGAATTTTCGAACAATATTATTTTCAAGGAAAAAACTTGATGAAATCTCCCGATTGCAAATCCCTTTTTATTTAAGCATGGACAGTATCGAGAACAGCGATGCGGATACTGAAGAGGGCCGCGCCTACCTCAGAGAGCGTATTAAAGTGCATCTCGCGAAAAAGCGGGGAAAGAATGATCATTTGTAAACGGAGCAATGTAGTAACCCGTAGCCATGGAGCTAGATGACATAGTGACGAACCAATCCGTTGGATCGCGCTATCCAGGACCTTTATTTAAAGCCCTGAAATCTGGGATCAGTTCAGTATCATTCCTTATCATAAAAGAACG
>DAINQQ010000332.1:0-4002 GCA_036742645.1 Flavitalea sp. | reverse complement strand
AACTGTCTGCATCGTATGCTGCAAGGCGATGATTTCTCATCACACGCAACATATGTTCTTTGTTTTCTTCATAACGGGGGAATGCTCCCATTACTTCGGCTAATTCTGCAGATGTTTTGTAAGAAATACCGGTCATGATTGCTGTGATAGCTCCTGCAATCGCTCTTGCTTTTTCACTGTCGTAAGGAATGCCACTCACCATCAACAAGGTTCCCAGGTTTGCATAACCCAATCCAAGCGTCCTGTATTCATAACTCAATTGCGCGACTTCTTTGGAAGGAAATTGTGCCATTAACACAGAGATCTCCAAAACCGTTGTCCACAGACGACAGGTATATTCAAACCCTTCAACATCGAGTGTTCCTGTTTGGAAATCGTAAAACTTCATCAGGTTGGCCGATGCAAGATTACAAGCCGTATTATCCAGGAACATATATTCACTGCAAGGATTCGACGCTCTTATTTCTCCGCCTTCCGGGCAAGTGTGCCATTCATTGATCGTAGTATTGAATTGAGTACCGGGATCAGCACATCGCCATGCTGCATATGTAATTTGATTCCATAAATCTCTTGATGGAACTTTTTTCATTACCCGACCGTCTGTTCTTGCTTTCAATTCCCAATCTTCATCTTTTTCTAATTTTTCAAAAAAGGAATTGGGAATACGAACAGAGTTGTTGGAGTTTTGTCCACTTACAGTTCTGTAAGCTTCGCCTTCATAATCACTTGGATACCCTGAAGCAATTAATGCGGCAACTTTTTTCTCTTCTTCAACCTTCCAGTTTACAAATGAAACAATCTCGGGATGATCTAAATCCAAACAAACCATTTTAGCAGCACGACGGGTAGTACCACCGCTTTTAATAGCACCTGCTGCCCTGTCGCCGATCTTCAAAAAAGACATCAATCCACTTGATGTACCACCACCACTCAACTTCTCGCCTTCTCCACGAATGTTTGAATAGTTAGTACCAACACCAGAACCGTACTTGAAAATTCTTGCCTCCCGAACCCATAGATCCATAATGCCTCCATCATTCACCAGGTCATCATCAACACTTAAAATAAAACAGGCATGCGGCTGCGGACGTTCATAAGCCGATGTAGATTTTTTTAACTGGCCATCCGTTTGGTCAACATAGTAATGACCTTGAGGTTTGCCTTTGATACCATAACTCTCATGCAATCCTGTATTGAACCATTGCGGCGAATTGGGAACGCAAGCCTGGTTCAAAATAGAATAAACTAACTCCTCATAAAAAATCTGAGCATCATCAAAACTTTCAAAGTAGCCATAGCGTTCACCCCATACTCTCCAGCAATTTGCCATACGCTGCGCCACCTGTTTCACCGAGGTCTCACGACCTAAAGAACCATCCGGTTGCGGAACACCGGCCTTTCGAAAATATTTTTGGGCAAGGATATCAGTGGCAATCTGGCTCCACTGCTTTGGTACTTCCACATTGTTCATTTCAAAAACGATTTCTCCACTAGGGTTCCGAATTACAGAAGTACGGTAATCATACTCAAATTGATCGAAGACATTGACATCTTCTTTTGTGAACTTGCGCTGGAAGCGAAGTCCTTTAACGGGTTGTCTACTTTCACGTGCCATAGTACTGCTTTTAATGGGTTTTGGTGGAAATTTAAATTATGGGGCAGACGACGAAAATATCTTTGTGAACCGAAAAAATGAAGCCATAGATATGCACACGTGTGGATAAACAGAAGTGTAAAAATTGCAAGCTCAAGCCCCTGCTGCAATCCATCAAATTGGTATGAAAAAAGATTTTTTTTCCATCGAAAATTTTTGGTGGGGATGAGAATTTTCGATAAAAGAAATGAGAAAATTTGCCCGCAGAATGTAGATGCTTCCTTAATGAAAGAAACTTAAACCATGAACTGGTATTGTTCAGTGTAAATTTTCCAACGCAGTAACTTTATCAGTCATTTAATAGTATCCAGCTTTGGCTCTCATAATAATGAAATTGTACGTGGTATTCATCATGTCATGTATCATCTTTATTTAACCACAAAGAAGACAAGACAAAGAGCACAGGGATTTCTTTGTGTACTCCGTGTAAAAACTTTGTGATCTCCGTGGTTTTAAAAATGCATAATGGGATTACCCGCCTTAGAACTGAATGGTACCTTCGAGCCACGTAGTACGATGGCCCTGAAAGCTATCGGGATGATGTGGTAATCTGACGCGGAAAAGTTTTATTACTTTATGTACAATTGTATGTTCTACAAAAAGGCGTATTTTCCCTTATTCATTTTACCATCCACATTCTCAATATTTAAAATCCCTTGCATTAATACTTCTCTATTGACAAAAGTTTTGCATTTTTGCAAATAATGGTTCCGATGAAGATGCCTGTTTATAAATCGCTATTGGACAAGAAACAGAACGGAAAAAAATCCTTTGCTGTACTCATTGATCCCGATAAAGTTTCTGTTTCATCATTGAATGAACTGATTGCTTTGTCTGTAGAGGTTAACGTAGACTATTTTTTTGTGGGTGGCAGCTTAGTGGTCACCGATCATTTGGATGATTGCATCCGGCAGATTAAATCTTCCTGTACTATTCCCATTCTTCTTTTTCCCGGTAGCCCTTCTCAAATCAGCAAGCACGCCGATGCTTTACTTTATTTGTCTCTTATCTCGGGTCGCAATGCCGATATGCTCATTGGCCAGCATGTTATATCTGCTCCATTTGTAAAAAAGAGTGGACTTGAAATAATTTCGACAGGATATATGGTGATTGACGGTGGTGCTTCAACAACGGTTTCCTATATCAGCAATGCTACACCCATTCCGTCCGATAAGCCGGATATTGCATTATGCACTGCGCTTGCTGGTGAAATGCTTGGCATGAAGATCATTTACATGGATTCGGGTAGTGGTGCAAAAAAAGCCATCAGCGAAGAAATGATCAGCACCGTAGCAAAAAGCATTGAAGTACCTATTATAGTTGGTGGCGGAATTCGTGATGCAGAAAAGGCTTATCTCAATTGCAAAGCAGGAGCTGATGTTATAGTTGTAGGCAATGCTATTGAAAAAGATACTTCACTTATTAAAGAAATGGCAAGAGCCATTCATTCGGTACCAGTGTTACAATGATTCTAATTGCGATGTATGAAAGTTGCGTTTACATCTTTCTTTCTCTTCGCCTTTCAAATTGTTTTCTGCCAACATACTAATGTAATGATCAGTAACAGCCAGGCACCGGAAGAGCCCAGCATTATGATCAGCACAAAAAATCCGAAATATATTGTTGCTGGTGCCAACATCCGTTCTGTTTACCATTCCAGTGATACCGGGAGAACATGGACCATTCAAACGCTGTCAAGTCCGTTGGGAATTTGGGGCGATCCGGCAATCATCTGCGATACAAACGGACATTTCTATTTTTTTCATTTGTCGGGACAGCCGAGCGGACCATTTTTAGACCAGATCGTGGCACAGAAATCAACGGACCAGGGAGTGTCATGGAGTCCCGGCGCATCGATTGGGTATACGGCCGTTAAACAAAACGACAAACAGTGGGCTGTGGTCGATTCCCGCAACAATACTATCTATACTACATGGACGCTGTTTGATAAGTATGGAAGCACAAATCCGCTGGACAGCTCTCACATTTTATTTTCAAAATCTACTGATGGTGGGATAACCTGGTCAACTGCACTCAGGATTGATAAACAAGGCGGCGATAGCAAGGATAGCGATAGCACAGTAGAAGGTGCTGTTCCTGCGGCTGGTCCCAATGGCGAAGTGTATGTTGCATGGGCAGGTCCAAATGGTTTGGTCTTCAATAAATCATTAGATGCCGGAAATACATGGTCGAATGAGAAAGTTATTACCGAAATGCCAGGAGGGTGGAATTTTGACATTCCAGGCATTTCCCGTGCTAACGGTTTACCCATAACAGTTTGCGATCTTAGCAATGGTTCCCGCAAGGGTACAATTTATGTTAACTGGTCGGATCAACGCAATGGAATA
>DAINQQ010000331.1:0-4014 GCA_036742645.1 Flavitalea sp. | reverse complement strand
AATACATCCGCAAATCGCACAACACGGTAATTATTTGGTGAGTTGAAACGTTCATCATCTCTCCAATGATCATTTAAAAGCTTACGATAAAAAACCATTGAATTGGTTAGTCCGTAGCGGCTTGCCCATGTGCGGCCATATACCATCGTTACGTTAGGGCCACCAATATCAGTAGAATCATAAAGAAAAGTGGCCGCCAAACGTGGATCGCGTTGACCTGTTGCTGTCTTTTCCAAATGAAATTCATTCACAACCCAACGGCGTGCCGCTCCATCCTGAAATCCTGGACCGCTGGGAGCAAAAAATTTGGATATTGATGCACCGGTATTCATACGAATATCCGAACGGATATCGTCATCTCCATTTTCATCATCCTTACGCATGTTCTGTATTTCAAATACAGATTCTTTGTTGTTTTCTGAAGTAATCAGAAAATTGTCTCTGTAGTTGGGCATTAGATCGTAGAGAGCAGCACCCGGGCCTGTAACCAGCCAGGCAAATGCAGTTGCAGCTTCTGCATATTTTTTTTGTTGTAAGTAAGTTTTACCGAGGAACGCATACGCGGCTCCCTTGGTTGCCCTGCCCAGGTCTGCACTTCCATACGACGTAGGAAGATCAGCAGTAGCTTCTGTAAAGTCCTTAGCCACTTGCGCCCAAGCTTCCTCTGAAGTAGCATTTCGCGGTTGCATAGTAGGCTGCGAAGGCTCGAGTACCAAGGCGGGACGCCCATAATAAAGCGTGAGGTAGTAATAGAACAAACCTCTTAAAAATTTTGCTTCTCCCACCAGCCGTCGTTTTAAATCTGCATCCATTTGAATATTGGGAACAAAAGCAATGACCTGGTTTGCACGATAAATTCCAACGTATAGATTATCCCACATGTCCGCTGTCATCCAAAAATTGGGGTCGTCCATCGAAAAGCTCATTAAGGTATTCAGTCCTCCATCGCCTCCCGAACCATATCCCTCATCACCTCTCAGGTTACCATGGAAAAAAATGACCCTTGAAAAACCTGCAGCGCCACGGTGAAACGTACTATAAATTGCATTCACACCTTGGATAGCATCGTCACTTGTTTTCCAAAAACTACTGATTGTAGCCTGGTTTGGATTGGGCTCATCAAAG
Source organism: Flavitalea sp. (assembly GCA_036742645.1). Classification (GTDB taxonomy): domain Bacteria; phylum Bacteroidota; class Bacteroidia; order Chitinophagales; family Chitinophagaceae; genus Flavitalea. The sequence goes on along the minus strand of DAINQQ010000331.1, from coordinate 2,889 downwards.
TCTCGCTTACAGGAGATCGTAATGAATGAAGCCGCAATTATTAGAAAAATTATTTTTTTCATTTGTTTTCTTTTTAAATATTACACTTGATCAAAGGCCAATGTTCAGGCCAATTGAGAGAATGCGCGATGCTGGATAAGAACCAATATCTACCCCGGGCTCGAGATTAGCGTTTGCCCCTATCACGTCCGGATCAAGTCCGTTATAGTTAGTTATAGTAAATAAATTTTGAGCACTCACAAAAATCCTGGAGTCAGACAAGTGTACCTTATTTAAAAATGATTTCGGCAAGGCATACCCAATTTCGAGGTTACGCAGCCGCAGGTACGAGCCGTCTTCGATCCACCGGTCTGTGTTACCCTTCACATTTGATTGAATACCCCTGTCAGAAACTCCATTAACAGCATAGGAAATACCTAAACGTGGAGTACTTGTGCTGGTATTTGTTGGAGTCCAATAACTAAGTCCTGTTCTGTAATTAGAATATGCCATAGCATCTAAATCGCGAATCACATCATTGTAAAGTTTCTGACCAAACGCCCCGTAAAGCTGAATATTCAGGTTAAGTCCCTTGAAGTTCAAATTGCCTTGCAAGCCTGTAGTAAACTTAGGCCACGGAGATCCTGCAAACTCCCGGTCCTGATCATTGATGTCATCAGTTGAACCACCATCAACAGAATTTATATAACGAATATCGCCAGGTTTAGCATATGCTGCCTGCGCCTTGTGTTTATCTATCTCTCCTTGATTCTGGAAAATTCCGTCAGTTCTTAAAACAAAATATTCTCCGATTGAGCGGCCCACTTGTGAACGTGTATTTCCGCTTTGGAGATAATTCCTGGGTTTTTTGGTTACTTCATCGATGCCCAAATTGCCGAGAGATAAGATTTTATTCCTGATTATACTAAAATTCGCGGCTACATTCCATGTAAGATTGCCTGACGCCCTTGGACGATAACCTAATTCCAATTCAACACCCTTATTTTCAATTTCACCAATATTTACAACCGGATTGCCACCCAGGTTTCCGAGGTAGCCCGGAAGAGGTTGTTCTATTAATACGTCGCTGGTTTTAGATCGGAATACGTCAATAGTTGCTGTAAGCGTATTGTTTATAAACGAGGCATCTAAACCAATGTTGGCGGTGGCTTTACGTTCCCATTTCAGGTCTCCAGGCACCAGTCGCGCTTGTGTGCCGCCTGTTACCTCAACCTGATTGACACCAAAAACAGCCCTTGTTCCCTGGTTTAAGAAACCGGTATATTGATAGCGTCCTAAACCTGCAAGACCTAAGATTCCATAAGACGCACGCAGTTTCAGATCAGATAAAACTCCTGTATTGAAAAAATCTTCATTGCTGATCTTCCATGCAATTGCACCTGAAGGGAAATAGCCTCTTCTATAATTAGGCGAAAACAAAGAGCTTTTATCAGACCTGAAAGTAAAAGATGCCAAATACTTTTCCTTATAGTTATAATTTAACCTACCGAAATAAGAACTGATATAGGTTTTACCTAGAGTACCTGTAGCCCCGAGGGCACCTGTTGCAGAATTTATTGTGGTAAAATAATCTCCGCCAAAAACGGCAAGGTTAGCACGACTACCACTGCTATACTCGTCTTTTGTCGTTTGATTACTAAAGCCAAACACTGCACCGATCGAATGATCTTTGAACCTTTGATTGAAGTTGAGTGTATGTTCCAGCATAGTGTTTAGGAACTGACCGCGACGTTCCTCTACAGAGCTTTGTGCTAAATTCGCCCTCCACGAAAAGATTCCTACCTTACGCAACGTATTTGTATGATCAAGACTTGTTTCCCCGGCTACATTTAACCGATAGCTAAGCGAACTAAGAAGTCTTACGTCAAGATATATGTTACCTAAAGCCTTGAAAAAATTCGAGTTTACTCTCCACAGATCATTTTGAGCTATGTAGTTGTGCGAGAAGGTAGGGATTTCATCCGTGCCCATTCCATAACCCCCTGGATTAGAAACCGTGATGTAACTATTGTCACGAACGGGTATAAGAGGAAGGTTGTTAAACATGTCATACCAGGGGTTACCCACTTCGAAAGTACCTTGGAACGGCGCGTGCCTGTTAGAATTTGACAACATTAGGTTTTCCGAAATTTTAAACCTTCCCCTGGAAACCTCGGAGTTAATCCGAAGAGCAGCTCTGTCGAAACTTTGCCCTAATAGCGTTCCTTCATCTTTTAAATAAGAACCCGAAATAAAGATGGTCGCATTTTTGCTGCCGCCAGAAAGACTAAGGTTATAGTCCTGTAGGTGTCCTGTCCGTAATATCTCGTCGGCCCAGTTAGTGTTCACTCCACTATTATAATTGGCTATACCAGATGGCACTGGAAATCCAGCGTTTTGAAAAGCGGTTTTTGCGGTAGCAACGTACTCAGATGCACTCATCATATCATAGGTTTTAGGCACTTCCGACATGCTATATCTTGCGGTAGCATTTACTCGGAGCGGCCCCTCTCTTCCTTTTTTTGTTGTAATAATAATAACACCGTTCCCTGCACGTGAACCATATATAGCCGCTGCAGAAGCGTCCTTTAAAACCTGGATGCTTTCAATATCATTGGGGTTTACGGTTGTATTAGGGTCTGAAAAAGTGCCATCGATTATATATAACGGATTACCGTTGCCAAAGACAGTACTTAAACCCCTGATGTTCACCACAGCCTCCTGTCCGGGAGCTCCGCCGGTCCTAACCGCCACACCTGCGGCCATTCCTTGTAGTTGTTCTGGCAGTGAGCGGGAAGCAAGTCGTTGTGTATTCTGAGGATTTACTACACTCGTAGCACCTGTCAAATCTTTTTTTCGCACAGACTGGTAGCCAATTACTACCACCTCGTTTAAGGTGCCTTCAGATAC
>DAINQQ010000330.1:0-4022 GCA_036742645.1 Flavitalea sp. | reverse complement strand
TGCAATTCGGTTGGATTGGATATTATAACAAAGGATCGTATCAGCGGTTTGCTTCTATCAATCCCTGGCTTGCACAGCCGGTGGATAGCATGCGCATGATGCGAAACACAAAGGTAACTGAGGGATATGGTGGATTTAAAGGATCAATAGGCAATCATTTCAGCTACTCCGCTAAACTAGGATTTCAGCAGCATAGAAATATCCCATTGTTTGTCAATGACGCGATCGATGGAAAAACATTCTTAATTATCATGGAACCGAAACTCGACCAGTTACAGGTTCATGGAGAGGTTGAATATGCAAGAGGTGAGCAGTTCAGTGCGAAGGCAAGTTTGAATTGGAACCAGTTCAGCGATCTTCAACAGGAAAAAAAGCCCTGGGGTATTCTGCCGATCGAGTTCAATGCGGGATTGCGTTGGCAAGTCTTAAAAGACCTCTGGATCCGCTCGGACTTGTGGGTGTGGGATGGTGCTCAATACAAAAAGAACAATACAAACTACAAAGGCGAAGGCGCATTCGATCTGAACGCAGGTGCCGAGTTCCGCATTACAAAGAACTTCAATCTCTGGTTACAGATGAACAATATTTTCAACAACAAATATGAGCGCTGGAACCAGTACGAGGTTTTCGGATTCAATATTTTGGGGGGAATTGTTTATTCGTTTAATCAAAAGAAATAGAATTCAGAAGTCTGAAAGAAATTGGGGACTGCTAAGTTAGCACAGCTGGTTATCAGCCTTGTTGTATAAATGTTGGAGTCTGTTACCAGAATTCTGATTCTGGATCCAGATTTCGAATTCTAAATTCTCAATCCCGACCTTTACCTTCGCAGCATGGTAGCACCGCTTAATAGTTATTTGGTACAGCATAAGAGCTTAAGCATTCCTGGTCTGGGTACCATCTATGTCGAAAGAAAGCCTGCACAGTCTGATTTTGTCAACAAGCAAATTATCCCTCCTTCCTATCATTACAGGTTCGACCGGTATTTCGATGCGCCTGATAAAGATTTCTTTACCTATCTGGCCGCTCAAAAAGAAATTGCCGACTACGAAGCAATCCGATGGTACAATGAATGGGCTTTTGAACTCAGAAATAAAATCCGTACCCAACAAGAGGTAAAATGGGAAAACGTCGGCGTTTTACGTACAGACGTTTCTGGAGAAGTTGTGTTCGAAGCGCAGCAACATCTTATAGGGTTTCTGGATCCAGTTCCGGCGGAGAGAGTGATCCGTACCAATGCGCAACATACAATGCTTGTCGGTGACCGGGAAGTGACCAATACAGCCATGACCGATTATCTGAATGAGGAAACAGTTTATGTAGAAAAGGAATCGTGGTGGATATATGCGTTGATCCTGGCGACGATCGCAGTGGTTGTTATCTTCTTTCATTTCTTCCAGCGAGGCATTAATTCGGGTTCTGTCAATAATCAGCAAACAATCAGCACGCCTAAATAAAAAATACGATCCTGTTCTTCAATGCCACGTCAAAAGCGTGGCATAGTTATAAATAAAATACTTTGACCGATTTAATATTTTATACGGAATGTCCTTCGTGCAATTCTTCTCATATAACAAAAGGCCTGACTACTGTTGATTATACAGTATCAAAAATGCCTTTCGAGATATGGCAGTGTAGTGATTGTTCATTGCGATTTACTCAAAATGTTCCAAACCAAAATGCTATTGGCCGGTACTATCGATCGGAGAATTACATCTCGCACACTGACACAAACGAGGGGATCGTAAACCGGTTATACCAGGTCGTAAGAAAGTATACTTTGAAGAGCAAACGAAGTACGGTTGCCGCGTTTACTAAACTTAAAAGTGGTAACCTGTTGGATATTGGTGCAGGTACCGGTGCATTTGCTTCTTATATGCAACAATCGGGTTGGAAAGTATCGGGGTTAGAGCCCGACAGCCAGGCCCGGCAAAAGGCTTCTGAATTGAATTCAATCGAACTGGAAGATTCGTCCCGCCTATTTGAATTGAAAGAAAACCACTTTGACGCTATCACTTTATGGCATGTGATCGAACACGTTCATTCACTACACGAATATCTCGATCAGCTAAAAAAAGTGCTTAAGCCGGGGGGATATATTTTTATTGCTGTTCCCAACTATACCTGCTATGACGCAAACATTTATAATGAATTCTGGGCTGCATACGATACGCCAAGGCATTTGTATCATTTCTCTCCTGTTGCTATGAAGAGATTATTGGAAAGTCATGGTCTTCCGTTGCGGAGTATTCAACCGATGTGGTTCGACAGCTTTTATGTAAGTCTGCTCAGCGAGAAATACAAAACCGGGCATTCAAACCTTGCAAAGGGATTTTGGAATGGCGCCTTATCAAATATCAAAGCTTTATCTAATAAGGAAAAAGCCAGCTCGTTGATCTATATTATTTCCAAATAATCACTTCTTCGTGTACTTTGTCTCTTCCGTAGTTCTTTGTGAACCCCCGATCGTGCAGTTAATGGGTTCACCACGAACACGACGGAAGACACAAAGAAGACGAAGAAGTTAAAGAATTTTTATCTCGTAAAGCTTTGGCCATTTCTTTCCGGTTACAAATACTTTCTGAGTCATGCTATCGTAAGCGATGCCATTGAACTCTTCGGCATTGGGATACTGACTCTTTACCTGCTCGGTCAATTGAGTAAAGTCCATTCGTCCAGTTACCTTGCCGCTGGCAGGATCGATTTTAAGGATATAAGGTGTTAACCATTGGTTCGCATAAATGCTACCGTTAATGTATTCCAGCTCATTAATATTACCAACCGGTCCGTTGTTATCAGTAACTCCGATCACGTTCAGTAGCTTGAGCGAATCCGGATCGAGAAATGACAGGCTACTGGTTCCATCACTCATGATCAGATTTTTGCCATCATTCGTCAGGCCCCAACCTTCTGCAGAATTATACGTGAATTCTTTCAACTTTTTGAAAGTTGTGGCGTCGTACACAAAACCCCTCTTTGTTTGATAGGTGAGCTGGTACACTTTGTCATTGAGGAAAGTAATGCCTTCGCCAAACCAGTCATCGCCCAGGTCCACTTTTTTTTTGATTTTTCCGGTCGGAATATCAATTGGTCCAATCCATGTTCCATTATTTGAAACAGTAGGGGAGGCTCCGGTCCCCCCGAAGAGCTGACCCTTATAAAATGCTAAACCTTCAATATACGATCCGGTATCATTCGGATACTCATTTACTATCGAAAACGGAACAACGGGAGGGGCGGCAACTGTAATATCGCTGCTATTTTCTTCGTTCCCCGGATCAGAATCGCTACAAGAAAACAGAACTAAGCTGGCCAGAAAAATACGTACAATCTTCTTCATAATATTTCCGCTAAAGGGTCAAAAATAGCATTCTATCAAGAAGGCAACGGTAAATAAAACATAAAATTTCTTCCGGGTAATTTTGATTATTGGAGGAAAATTTATTGTTTTACAACGCTTATCTTCGGAACACCACTTCGTTCCTCCTCTTGAAGTGGCTCGCTTATAAGTCAGTCCCTCTTGATCATTAATCTTGTAGAATTCAGCGTTTATACTTATTGCTGTCACATTCGTTCGTGACTTACTCCAATATTCTCTAAAAAAAGAAGGGGAATTCGTTGAAATCATTCGTGCGCAGCTATGATGCTTTTTGCTGTCCGACAAAGTATTCATCATGCGCGATTGTATACTCTTCTTATTTGCTTTTTCTTTCCTGAATTGCTTAGGCCAGCACGAGTGCGTTTCTTATACGTATTACGAACAAGAGATTTGGCGGAATGCGATGATTAATAAATGATTCGATGTCTTTACTTGTTCTAAGCAGTGAAGCTTTTCACGTCAGGCCAACGGGACGGGATGCGCGCAGTTTTTGCAGACGGCGGACCCCCGTCATCAAATACTATTTTCAACAGGTATTTCGGGCCTATCATTTCCATTATCTGCAGACCTTCCCGCTGATACTATCACCGGTCAACAGGTCACTTTTTTTGCCCCAATCCTGCAACAAACCTGGTAACAGTAA
>DAINQQ010000329.1:0-4099 GCA_036742645.1 Flavitalea sp. | reverse complement strand
TATTTATAAATTGCGGCGTCTTCATTTGATCATTACCGGAAAACAGCATAATTTCTTAACGCAACTCTTTCAAGTGATCTTACTCCTTTCATCACGGCCTCTGCATTTAGGATAGCGCCTTCTTTGTTTGTATGTGTATGATCTCCGTAGAAGAAACCTCCGACTTTTTCCCGGCCCAGGGCGTCATATCGGTCTGCTATCAAAGTATTCAGATCTATGAATTCAACCGCTTCAGATGCCGCTACTTCCTGCGCCCATTTGCCATAGTCCTCGTTGGCACGCTTTACTTTTCCATCATTCCATTGATCCCTTGGGATAGGCGAACAAATTATGGGAATCGCTTTTCTTTCCTTTGTTTCCCTTACATACTTGCGGAGATACCAACCGTAACTATGAACGATCTCCTGTTTCTTCCGAATCGGGTTATAGATTTCTTTCACTTCTTCGCCGGTTCCTTTAATTGTACCACGCGCCCTTGCTGTGTCATCGAGCGGACCTGCATCATTGTGACCGAATTGTATGATCACGTAATCTCCTTCCTTCAAATATGCCAGGATGGTGTCCCAACGCCCATCCGTTATGAAAGTCCGGCTGCTTCTTCCTCCGATTGCGTGATTGCGTACGTTGATTTTCGTCGTATCGAAATAGCGGTCGATGAAACTTCCCCAGCCCCATTGTCCATTTCTCCCCAAGCCGTCACCGTTCTTTACAGTGGAATCACCAATAACGTATAACGTTGGCCTTTCTTTTTGCATGGTAAATGAAATACATGCAAGAGCAGCTATTAACCATCTGTACTTTATCTTACTCAATGACATTGTTAATTGTATTATTTAAACTTTAGTTGAAGTGAATGCAGCCCATTCTCGTCACCCTATCTTGTCTTTTCAGCGTTCCATTTTCTAACAATAATATTTGGTTTTCCAGGTTTCTTCATATCATCACCAACATAAAAAGAAAGATGCGGTGGCTGATTATACGCCACATTCTGCCATGCAATACTTAACCGGTATTGTGCATCGTGCATGAGCGTAGTCAATCGATGACTGGTTGGGATAGCTGTTGAGAAGATGCGTAGTTCCTGTCCATCAGTTGTTTTAAATATCACCTCTTCCCGCCAATCTCCAAATAGATCTGCACTCAATACGGGCGTCGATTTTGTACCATTATTCGCCGAACAATTTTCAGCTGTAAATATTTTACCGGACTTGTATTTCTCAATATGATTGCCGTCCAATAACTCACGTGTGAAGTCACCATCCCACCATATGAGAAAATTAGTCGATGAAGGATTTTCGCCTACCCGTTCACCTTTCATGCTAAATAAACCGTTCGAACCAGACCACCACATTTCGGCGCCGGGATTATCAGCATCAATGTTTTCTGCAACACCTCTACCTGCATCCTGGTCCATGTTCCCCTTCCAATAGATTTCGCCGGTTTTAGCGTTGTACACCGCTGCGCCGGGTCCTTTTGTATCTTCTTCGATTTCATGAACACCAAAAACTTCCAATCCAGGTTTCCAAGGCTCAAGATCGCTTACATGCAATGCATCCCCATGACGAAGACCGGTAGTGTGCAATCCTTTTCCATTGTCGTCAACTACCATCGATCCATACACGATTTCATCCTTTCCATCGTCGTCCACATCAGCCACTGTTAAGTTGTGATATCCCATTCCAGAATAAGGATTCTCGCGGTTTTGTGAATCAAATACCCAGCGAGATGCAACTTTGCCGTTTCGCCAATCCCAGGCAGCCAAAACACTTCTACCATAATAGCCCCGGCACATGATCACGCTGGGAAGTTTACCGTCGAGATACGCCACACAAGCAAGAAAACGATCAGCCCTGTTTCCATTGTTGTCATTGCCCCCGTTGCCCCCAATACCGCCCCAGCCGTTGAGCGGATATCTTGATGGAACATAATCAACAGTAGCCATTGCTTCGCCGGTGAGACCATTGAATATGGTGAAAAACTCCGGGCCGTCTAAGATTTTTCCATCTTTATTCCGCCAGTCCCTGGTGGAGTCGCCAATAACTTTTCCTTTGCCATCTATCGTTCCGTCTGCGGTTTTCATAGCTACTTCGGCCTTTCCATCGCCATCCAGATCATACACCATGAATTGCGTGTAATGTGCACCATCCCGGATATTTTTACCAAGATTGATCGTCCATAATAATTTGCCATTGAATTTATAGGCCTGGAAAATGGGCGGATCAGTGATCCCGGCCTGGCTGTTATCTCTTGTTCTGCCAGCCTGGTGTAAGACGATTTCATACTCGCCATCTCCATCCAGATCTCCTACGGAACCGTCATTAGGCATGTAGCCCCTCGGGGTTTGTAAAGCGATTGATAAAAAATTCGAATTACCTGACTTAAGGAAAAAGTGTTTGCTTTCTTCTCCTTCCTTTTTGTTCGTTACCTCTTTTACAAAATAGCTTCTCTCTGATAAACTATCGACAACGGGGTCGGTGAAATTAGTCCCAAGTGCAAGTGGTCGCTTATTTATTTTAACAGTTTTTCCGTTTGCAATTGTTCTGTAAAGATTGAAGGAAATATTTTCTGGATCAGTACCGAGCAGTCGCCAGCTTATAAACACTCTTCCTTCTCCATTGCGAATGGCCACTAATCCGCGGTCGAGATATTCGAGTTGACGTTGTGCCTGCAGAAGACCTCTGCTCAGCAGCAAGCCTATTGCAAAAGTGGTGCAAATAAGAAGGCGTCGTAGTTCCATATTAACAAGCGCAAATCCGCCCCAGTAAAATAGCTCTTATAAGGCTGTCTGCTATCCTGAGGTATCCTGTAAACACTAATAACGCGAATTGTAGCTAATTAACGCGAATGATGTGCTACTGTAAGGATGACTTCCTTGTAAACTCACACGAGTGATGTGCTGATGTAAGGGTGACTTCCTTGTAAACTTACGCGAACGATGTGCTGATGTGAGGATGACTTCCTTGTAACCTTACCGGAGAACCATGAACCAATCAAGGATGTCATCCTTTGGAATCATGTTAAAGGCAATCCTCAGCGCCGCTTCTTACCTGAAAGACGTTCAAATTCTTTACGAGATACGGTAAAAACGGTTCCATGTCGGGCGCCTCTTGGAAAACTGATTTTGTCAGATATGTCAATCCAGTCTACAAGATCTTTCGAGATGACGGCGCCATACGTATGCTGGGTATATTTATCAAAGTACACGATCCATTGACCTCTTATTTTTGAGATAGTTGGACCCTCAGCCCAGTAGTTACCAGTGATAGGAGGCGACGGTTTACTATATCCGTCCGTTAGGTTTCTGCTCGTCGCGACCCGCAGGTTTTTTTGTGCTGGATTTCGTGTCTCATCCTTAAAAACCATCACATATTGTTTCCTGTTTCTGATGATCGTGGCATCGATTACATTGAACCCATGGTCGTATAATAATTGGGTTTTGCCAAAGGTTTTAAAATCCTTTGTAGTTGTGTAATATATGCGGTGATTATACTTGTCGTCACCTGACTTTTCAGTAGAGGGAAATCGTCCTGATATGGTAGTGGCCCAATAAATCATGTATTCTTTAGTTTCGCTGTCATAAAAAATTTCCGGAGCCCAACAATTACGGGCTGAATCTTCATGTTCCATGACCGGTATATACTGTTGTTCACTCCAATGAACCAGGTCATCGGAAGAGGCATATCCGATCCCTTTTTCATTCCAGCTTACCGTCCACACCATATGAAATTTATTGTCAGCGCCACGGATAATGCATGGGTCACGCATCAATTTGTCTTTCCCTGAGATGGGTATTAAAAACGAACTATCTCTTTTAAGACTCTTCCAGGTATATCCGTCGAGACTATACGCCAGGTGTAAGCCATCCTGTCCATTGTCTTTGAAATAAGAAAACAAGTACACTTCGTCGCTCGATTGCCCCGTTGCAATTGTTCTGGCTGAAAAAAACAAAATACCTACCGCGAAAACCATTTTGAAATCAAAAGTCATAATCAAATCATTTTATATAATGTCATTTGCGTATTGAATTGATTCCCGCAAAGACGAAAGGACGCAAAGCTCTTCGCGCCTTGCGAGCAAATTATCTCGACACTGGAGTCCA
>DAINQQ010000328.1:0-4206 GCA_036742645.1 Flavitalea sp. | reverse complement strand
AAAAGGGTTGTCTGTTGCATGTCTAATGTATATGATCCGGGACTTTGAACTTCACCAAGTACCGTAACTCTGAAGTTGGTAAACCGAACCTCAACCAATGGGTCTTTTACATATTTTCCTATCAATTTAGTTAAGTTCTCTTTCAGTTGTCGCTCGGTTAAACCCAGGACCTTTATCTTTCCAATGATCGGAAATTCCACATAACCCATGGAATTTACAACATACCCACCTGGAGCCGCTGTTCCGCCGCTATTACTACTTCCGCTGCCCCCGCTGCCGGATGACGTACTTTGGCCACCTGTCATAACCGCGCCTTGTGCATTAAAATAGGCAACAGCTTCCTTTTCTGCAGCTGTGATCATAATATTTAGCTGATCACCATATTCAACGACCCGCTCTTCTTTACTCATAGGGGGAAGAAAAACGTGTGTAGAGTCGGGCAAATCATTGAAATAATGTAGTTGTTTGACACCTGCGCAAGACGAGAAACTGATCAGAAAAGCGACAGCAATTCCAATTATTAAATAAGACCTGGAATCTGAACGACTAACTTTCATGTTTGATTATTTGCGGTAAGTAATTGTAAGCGTTGATTTTAGAGTAAAATCATAGAATGGATGGATATACACTTAGCTCTGCCTGCTCGTGAATGCGACTCAATTTTTCAGAGTGGAATTAGGGTGAATCGCAATTCGGGGATCGCCCTTTTTGCTCTGTAAAGATATAATGACTCACAGAAATCCTACTATCCAACCTTAAAATAATCTTTATACCAGATAATAAAATTCTTAACTCCGTGTTGAACCGAAAATTGTGGTGAATAACCGGTATCCGTTGCCAAATTAGTTATATCGGCATGCGTCGCGGGTACATCACCCGCTTGCATGGGCAAATATTCCTTAATTGCCTTTTTTCCCAGTTCGGTCTCAATTGCTTCAATGAATTCAATCAGCTCCGCGGGTTGGTTATTGCCGATGTTATAGACTCTATAAGGTGCATAAGAAGTTGCAGCGTCGGGATGATCTCCTCTCCATTCGGTGGAAGGCATTGCCGGGTTATCCAGCACCCTGACCACGCCCTGGACGATATCCTCGATATAAGTAAAGTCCCTTTGCATCCTTCCGTCATTGAAAACCTTTATCGGCTCGCCCTGAATGATGGCTTTTGTGAAAAGAAATAAAGCCATATCGGGCCGGCCCCACGGGCCATACACGGTAAAAAACCTCAAACCTGTTGTCGGAATGTTATATAGGTGACTGTAACTATGAGCCATCAATTCGTTCGACTTCTTTGTGGCTGCGTATAGTGATATGGGGTGATTGGTGGCTTGACTTTCGGAGAAGGGCATTGCCGTATTGGAGCCGTATACGGAACTTGTAGAAGCATACACAAGATGCTTGACCGGGAAATGACGGCAAGCTTCAAGCACATTCAAAAAACCGACAATATTGGCGAGTATATAAGCGTCTGGGTTTACCAGGGAATACCTTACCCCGGCCTGTGCTGCCAGGTTGACCACTGCATCGAAACTACTTTCTCTGAATAATGAAAAGAGCTGTTCCTTTTGGTCGATACTTGTTTTAATAAAACTGAAACCCGGATACGATGCCGAAGCTACCTTCTCACCATCAACAATATTTGTAATTCCAAGTTCCTTTAAACGGGCAAGCTTCAGGGAAGGGTCATAATAATCATTTATATTGTCCAGGCCGATTACCTGGTCGCCCCTGCTCAGTAATGAGAGGCACAGATGAAAACCTATAAATCCTGCGGCACCGGTAACTAATATTTTCATGATATGAAGCTAATGGGTCTTTATTTCATCTGTGATAATATAACCAAAACGCCTTAACCAATCTGTAAAGCAAATCACAGTTCCGGAACTTTGGCGGTTGCGTTCGAACGTTTATACCATTCTACAGATGTTTTCAAACCTTCTTTTACAGATACTCGGGGTTCATATCCTATAAGATCTTTTGCTTTGCTGATTGAAGCCAGGCTATGTTTTACATCGCCCGCACGAAAGTCACGGTACTTTGGTTTGATATTCGTTTCGAGCAACCCTGTAATACTTTCCCACAGTTGATTGAGGGTTGTCCGCTCGCCGAATGCGATGTTTACTACCTGGTGTTCTTCGATATTTGTGCTTAATAAGGCTTTTACATTGGCCTGAACGGCATTTTCCACAAACGTAAAGTCCCGACTCGTTTCCCCGTCGCCGTTGATATAAGTTGTGTCGTGCTTTAAAGCTGCTGTAATAAATAGTGGAATAACGGCCGCATACGGGCCTTGGGGATTCTGGCGCGGGCCAAAAACATTGAAGTATCGTAAACCTATTGTATGAAAGCCATATTGCCTGGAGAAAACACTCGCATATAGCTCGTTTACGTATTTTGTAATGGCATACGGCGACAAAGGATTACCAATCTTGCTCTCAACTTTTGGAAGATCAGGACTGTCCCCGTAAGTGCTTGAACTTGCAGCGTATACCATCTTCTTTACTCCAGATTTTTGCGCCGCTACAAGCATGTTCAGGAAACCGCTTACATTTACCTCGTTGCTTGTGATAGGATCATCGATTGATCGTGGAACAGAGCCGAGGGCTGCCTGATGAGAAACATAGTCGATCCCTTCTACGGCTCGCTGACAGGTACTCAGGTCACGGATGTCGCCTTCTATTAGTTCGAAGGCAGGATTGTCTAAAAACTGGTGGATGTTATTGACCGAGCCGGTACTGAAATTGTCGAGCACTCGTACTTTTCCCGCACTAAATTTAAGCAGGTACTCAACGATATTAGATCCAATAAAACCTGCTCCTCCGGTTACTAAAAAATGGGAGCTGCTTAAATCGTTTCTGTGGTAGGGTTGCTGATACATTGGCATTTTTTTCAAATGGGTAATGTAGATCCTTTGCGTTTGCAGGATTCGGGTCTATCAGGAAATAATGACTATTCAAAGTTGAATAGGTTTGATCAGTTTCAAGAAAAAGAACTATCACCGTCCGTTTCGTTTTACAGCTTCGCCACCTCAGTCACACGGAGCTAAGTACAAGGCATAAAAAAAGGTAATAAAAAAAGTTTTTTTTCTATTACCCAATATATTGAATTTTGAATAGTAAGTTTATTCCTAATACATTATGTATGTATTAAGCCGTTTTTCATAAAAAGGGTTTAATACTCACAAAAATAAACAAATATAAATGCGATGCAAGTATTTCGGCCTTTTTTTACATTACCACAGTGTGGTATATACTTAGGACAATAACCCACTTTTCCAAGCCGAATACAAGTAAACATCCGATCCACAAGATGCAGTACCAGAGCGAGTATAATGAATCTTGCCACCCTGTGAAACAACTTACATTTAACAATTCTCTTATCACGTAACCTTTTACCTTGCACAGTCTGGTCTAATAGTGGATTGCATATTTAAGGGAAACAAATACCATTAATGAAACATCTCTCTACATTTCTTAGCGTTCTTTCTTTGGCTCTGATCGCGGTTCTATTTTATTTACACTTTTCACAAAAGCCGGTCGTAAAAGCCACGCCGCCGTCCATAACTAAAACCCAGGGTTCAGATTTTCGGATCGCTTATTTTGACATTGATTCTCTCCAGGCACATTTCGACTATTTCAAAAAAGTATCCAACGAAATGAAGGCAAGGGAAAATGCAATGACCGTTGAATTGAGAACCCTCGAAAATTCTTATCAGAAAAAGATCAAGGAATGGCAGGAGAAGGGAGCTAATATGAGCCAGGCGGAAGGCGAAGCTGCCCAGCGCGAATATGCGCAGATGCAGCAACGGTACCAGAAACGTCAAATGGATCTGGAACAGGAGCTGCAAAAACAGAAAGTAGACTTGATGACTGATCTCAGAAAGAAAGTGGAAGATTATCTCAAAGAATATAATAAAGAAAAAGGTTACGCATTTATTCTCTCATATGAACCGGGCTTCATGCTCTATTATAAGGACACCCTTTATGATGTAACCCCCGATGTCATTGCAGGCCTTAATGATAAGTACAAAAGCACGCTGAAAGACTAGGGCGAGTGGTTAATTTGAAAATTTGAAGATTTGGGATTTGAAAATAAATAATTAGCAAATTAGAAGGTGTCAAAATTGATTGTTCAGGGGTAGCCGCAAAACTAATCTGAGCATTTAAAACGGGTCTCATTTTCAAATTTTCAAATTTTCAAATCACAT
>DAINQQ010000327.1:2356-4232 GCA_036742645.1 Flavitalea sp. | reverse complement strand
AACATCTTTCACCCGGATTCACTCAGAATAAATAATTTTAAACCCCCTGTCATTCTTAAGCGCATAATGATTTTTGATGAGGCATTGAAGATGGATAGCTCTTATGCAGATTTGAAAACACTTAAACTTTCCTATAAACAGAATTTCTTTTCTTTTGAGTTTGCAGCCCTCAATTACGATCATCCTGAAAAAAATCAATATGATTATCAACTAATCGACTTTGATAAAAAAGTGGTGCATAATGGAACAAATCGTGTGATCAGTTACACAAATGTCCCTCCCGGTAACTATACACTTAAGGTAAGAGCTTCAAATAATGATGGCGTTTGGAACGACCTGGGATTTGAATTGAAACTTATCATTAGTCCTCCATTCTGGGCTACCTGGTGGTTTAAAACACTTGCAGCGATTGCACTCGTCGCCGCCGTGTTCCTATATTTTAAGCTTCGTGAAAACAGGATCAAAAAGGAACAAATGCGTCAAACGGCAATCAATAAACAGATCGCTGAGATAAGAATGATTGCTTTGCGTTCACAAATGAACCCCCATTTTATTTTTAATTCACTTAACTCCATTCAACATTTCATCACGACTCATGAAAAGGAAGAAGCACTCCACTATCTCTCCAAGTTTTCAAAACTGATAAGGAAAATTCTTGAAAACTCCCGCCAAAATACGGTGAGTGTAAGCAATGAGTTGGAATTACTGCAACTTTATATTCAACTCGAACAACTTCGGTTCAGCAATAAATTTGATTATCATATTACAGTGGATGAAAAGATCGATATTGACAATACAGACATCCCTCCTTTACTTATTCAACCATACATTGAAAATGCTATTCAGCATGGATTGATCAACAAAAACAGTAAAGGCGACCTATGGCTTACTCTTGAAAGAAACAATGGATTGCTCGTTTGCAAAATTGAAGACAACGGCATTGGCAGAGATAAGGCACAACAAATTGAAGAAAAAAAGGTTTCGCGACACGTTGCGCTTGGGATAAAAGTGACCAACGAACGTATTTCAACATTATCTGCATTACTTGATTACAAAATTGAAGTGGTTATTGAAGATCTATATAAACCGCAACACTATACGGAAGAAACACCGCAGGCAGTTGGAACAAGAGTTACGATTTCCATTCCTGTTAAAGAAGAAACATAAGATCGTCTAATCACGTAATTAAAAGATCAGCATGTATGATTCGCGCCGTTGTCATAGAGGATGAAGAGCATAGCCGTAAAATGTTAATGGCAATGCTGCACGAACATTGCCAGGTAATAACTGTGGTTGCGAGTGCTGATTCTGTCAGAACAGGCGTCACAGCAATTTCCGAACAAAGACCGGAGTTGGTTTTTCTTGATATAGAATTACAATCGGAAACTTCTTTTGAAATCCTGGAAAAACTTCCTGAGATAAATTTTGAGCTGATCTTCACCACAGCTTTTGATCACTATGCGCTGAAAGCAATTAAATTTTGTGCGATTGATTATTTGCTCAAACCGATTGATCTTGGTGAACTCCGGATTGCCGTTGCAAAGGCTGAAAAACGACTGAATCGTGCATACCTGAATAAAAATTTGGAAGTGCTGGTTCACAATATGAAAAGCGGCTCGCAAAGCAATCACAGGATTGCTTTATCCACCCTCGAAGGTTTATTGTTTGTAAACGTCAGTGATATTATTTATTGCGAAAGCAGCGGGCCCTATACACGTTTTGTTTTTAAGCAAGCAGATGATATTGTAACCTCGAGGCATTTAAAAGAATATGAGGAGTTACTAAGCGGGTATGAGTTTTTCCGCATTCATAAATCTTACCTGGTCAATCTCCAGGAAATTAAAAAATATATCCGCGGAGAAGGGGGGCAGCTAAT
>DAINQQ010000327.1:0-2256 GCA_036742645.1 Flavitalea sp. | reverse complement strand
GCCTTTCAAAAGAACTTCCTATCCTAACGCGAAAACCTTCAGTTTCTCATCCTCTGTATGGAACGTGGTGGGTAGTTCTTATGAAAATTTATACCGGGGATGACGACCCCGATAACCATTAAAAAATTTACCATGAAAAAGCAAGTATCAACAAAACTTCTTTTTCTTATAATGTTATCTTTTCTTTTGATAACATGCACAAAAAATGACCCGGCCCCCGCAGTCGGTAACACTCCGCCTCCGTCCACGCCCCCTCCTCCTCCCGAATTTCAATTATTATACTATGGAGGTAACGCTTCAAATGCTCCTGAACTTGCTGCCGGTAGCTATGAGGCTGCTGCCCGGTTTACCGTTACGAAAATTGGGGACCTGGTCGGTAAGGAAATTATAGAAGTTCACTATTATATTGCTAACAAACCGGATAGTTGCACGATAAAAATCTATGGTCCTTTAAGTGAGGAGGCTCCCGGCAGTTTATTGTATTCTGCCGATGTTACAAGTGTAACGAAAGCAAATCAGTGGAACGTCCATAAATTAACGCAGATAGTTAAATTAAAAAGCGAGGATATCTGGATAAGTATTGGATTTAAACAATCAATTAGTCAAAGTACTATTGGTTGCGATCCCGGACCGGCGCTTAAAGATGGTAGTTGGCTTTATGCTTCGTCAGATCGCAAATGGACTCCGTTCATTCAAAGAAGTTCAATCAGTATAAACTGGACCGTCCGGTTCAATGTATCATTAAAATAACCGGTCTCAGATGTCATTCTTTCGCCCGATAATAAACCAGGTTCGTTTTCTATGTCAAAAGAGGAATTGCTGGGCGTGGATAGGTGATGTTTTTTTCAACAATTTTTTTAGCATATGAAAGCAACGATATTACTGATTGCGGTGCTTGTCATCTTATTTAGTGGTTGTTCCAAGAATGATGCATCCATTAATAACCCAAACGATGCATTACTTACACCCAAAGTAGGCATACAATGGGCGGATATGACGTTGCGTACAGTTATATTGTCTCAACCTAATACGCCTACTTATACGTCAAGATGTTTGGCTTATATAGGCCTTACCATGTTTGAAAGTGTAGTATATGGGAGTTTGCTTCACCACAGTGTATCAGGCCAACTAAACCACATGCCGACCTTACCGGTTCCTGAACCTTCCAAACATTATAACTGGGTAGTGGCATTGAATGCAGGGCAGGCTTCCATCATTAAGAAATTTTATCCATATAGTACTTCACATGAAATAGATTCACTGGAAACGTTGATCCTTGACCAGGAAGTTAAGAAAACGAATGATCAGCAAATGATCAGCCGTTCTATCGAGTTCGGTAAGCGTATTGCTGATGCCATTTTTACCTGGTCACAAACAGATGGAGGAAAAGATGGCCAACAACGCATCTTTGACAGTAGTTATCGATACCCAACAGGTCCTGGTTATTGGATCACGCCACCTCCAGGCAGTCAGTCTTCTGTACCATATCCCATGCATACATATTGGGGACTGAACCGAAACTTTGTCCCCCTTAATGCAACTGTGCCAGTCCCACGCATTATTCCATATTCAACCGACCCTGCATCAGATTATTACAAGGAATTCCTTGAAGTTTACAATATCAATAAGAACCTTACGCAGGAAGAAAAAGAAATTGCAATGTGGTGGAGTGACGATCCAAAACAAAGTTATGGTCCTCCCGGGCATTCATACAATATCGCCTCCATTTCGCTCAAGAAAACTAATTCGGATTTATTTACTGCTGCTGAGGCCTATGCCAGAACCGGACTGGCGGTAGCAGATGCTTTTATTGATTGCTGGAGATGCAAATACACTTACCATTCACAACGTCCTTTTCCCTACATTGACACGTTTATAGATACCAGTTATGTTCAGTTTTGGCCGGAGCCGCCATTCCCTGCATTTGCATCTGGACATTCCACGCAGGCTGCAGCCATGGCAACTGTTCTTACTGCGATCTTTGGGGATAATTTCAGTCTGACAGACAACACAAATGCATTCCGGGAGAAAGACCTTGTGCGAAATATTGGGTTCAAGCCGCGTACCTTCAGTTCGTTCTGGCAGTCAGCCGAGGAATGCGGGTATAGCCGCTTACAGGGAGGTATCCATACCCGGCAGGATAATGTAGAAGGACTGGCCATGGGAAAGATAATTGGGCAAAACGTCAATGCTTTATCCTGGAGAAAATAATAAAAACACGTCAATCTTTTATACTGTCTGCAACCGCCCTTTTTG
>DAINQQ010000326.1:0-4248 GCA_036742645.1 Flavitalea sp. | reverse complement strand
GTATTTATGAAATACTTAAGATCCGTCTTTACGATCCTGGTTCTCACCGTTCTCCTGGGTATGTGCTTCCTTGTTTGACTCCTTTGAGCTACTGTCTTTGCTACGATTATTAGCAGGTCCGATTTTATCACCAAGCTTTTTCGTTTCGGGGTTTATTTTCTCGTTCTTACCACTTTCTCTTCCGGGTACATCTTTGTTTTTCATAATGTGCGAGTATACGGAAAAACACAAAATTATCATGCCAGCTCTGCAGTAAGACCGATATTAGGCGTCGGTCAGGAGTCAGGTCTCTAGTCAAGAATGAAGAATTAGGACACGCGCTATTAAGGGGATATTAATTTGTCCGATGGCAGACATAAAAAAAGCAGACTGATTATAGTCTGCCATACCTAAAAGGGAAATTTTTTTATTTGCTCTTGATAAACTTTCCGAGACCCTTTCCAGCGTCTGCATACGCTTCACTAAGTCTTTCGCCGGTGTCGAAATCAAAGCCGCCGAATGTTCTTCCAACAGCTTTCTGAACAGTTGCTTTAGCAACAACTTTGTTCCTGTTCGCGGTCTCGACAACGAGAACTTCTGCATTGATCTCAGCGTTCTTTCTTGTGATACCGATGTTAAAGCCTGGCTCAGTAGTAACTGTTTTAAAGATCAGGGTATATTTGGCATCTTTCGAGGTATTCATTTTACTGCTCTGTGCAAACAGTTCATTGAATTTAGGCTCGAATCGTTCTTTGCGGTCGCTTACCCACGCTTTTGCCCATGTGTCTCCACGTCCTGGCTCTTTTTTGTTTAGGCTCGCCGTTTTGTCCGAAACATAATCCGCTTCTTTTTCGTACTTGCCAACCTTCATATTGTCGTACGTGAATTCTGTATTGATGTTTTGTTCGCTGTTCAAGACGGACAGATCGCCTTCAACCAATTTAATACGTTGCGCACTGATGCCAAGTGAGATGGACATGGCAACAAGCAATCCCAGGAGTTTGATCATTTTCATTTGATAATTTTTTTGTGATTTAGAGTCGTAAAAATAATCGAATTACGCATTTTTAATAACTGCACGAATAAGAGAATCCACTTATTTTCCTGAAAATTTTCAGCTGGAAGGGGGGCTGATGCATTTTGTTTGTGGTTTGTAGTTTGTGGTTTTTGGTATGAGGTTCTGAACTCACCACTCACCGCGAGGTTCTTATTTTTTCATGCGCAGATATTTATAAATTCTGACAGCGCTCATTAAGACGATAGTTAATAGTATAATGCTTGTCAGGCCCCATACCACACTGATGCTTTGTTTTACTACGACGAGCATTACAATCGCAACAAGGAAGATAGTGGCCACTTCATTCCATATTCTTAACTGCTGCGAGCTATATTTAAAGACGCCATGCATTTGTTGTTTATAAATATGTTGTAGCGAGAAGTGATAGAAATACAACGCCAATACAAAAATCAATTTGATCCAAAGCCATCCCGGAATCGTTCCTAAAAGGATTAGCATCCAGCCACCAAAAATTAAAGTAAGGATTGCGGATGGCCACGTGATCCCGAGCCATAACCTTCTTATCATAATTGTAAATTGATTTCGCAGGATATCTCTTTCCAACACACTTTTCTTACCCGCTTCCGTATTATATATATATAACCTGACAATATAAAACATCCCGCTAAACCAGGTTACGATGAAAATGATATGCAGCGCTTTGATGTAATTATACATGGTGAATCGTAGATGAGTCTGGAGTCGGGAGTCTGGAGTCGGGAGTCACACGTTTAAAGAAATACATTGTTTTAATTTATCATTTCTATTGGTTTTATCGGTTGCTACTCTCACTCCCGACTGCGGACTCCCGACTCCCGACTGAATCATATTCACCTATCCACTTGGCTAGCGTCTCAATCCATAGCGGATCTGTGTTTAGGCAGGGTATGACAGTCAGTGATTCACCGCCCGAATGAATAAAGCTCTCTCTTCCTTCAACAGCTATTTCTTCAAGCGTTTCAAGGCAGTCGCTTACAAAAGCGGGACAAACGATCAGTAATTTTTTTATTGCCTCCGCAGGCATTTCTTCAAACCGTTTTGCTGTATAGGGTTTTAACCATTCGTCTCTTCCGAGGCGCGATTGAAACGAGAAGCTGTATTTGTCCCTGGGAATCTGTAATCGCTCGGCAACCAAATTCGTCGTTACAATGATCTGATGCCGGTAACAAGTGGCATGAGCCATGGAGTTTAGCGCGCAACAATTGTTCACCTTCAAACAATGAGACCCTGTGGGATCTGTCTTCATCACATGCCTTTCCGGGATGCCATGATAGCTAAAGAGAATATGATCGTAAGGTTGAGATAAGTACGGCCTGATGCTTTCGGTAATGGCGTTGATAAAGTAGGGGTGATTATAGAACGGCTTAACGAACCTTAATTTAAACGGATATTTATATTTTGAATGAATCTTCTTTGCATATTCAACTGCCGTTTCATAAGACGACATGGCGTAATGCGGATACAAGGGTATTGCGATCACTTCCTCTAAATCGGGCACCTTTTTTTGCAGTTGATCATAGGCCGATTTTACCGTTGGGTTTCCATATCGCATCGCTATTTCAATAGGATCGCTGACCTGTTCCTGCAAAGCCTTTTGAACTCCGCGTGTGATATCGATAAGGGGAGAGCCGGCATCCGTCCAGATTGACCGGTATGCTTCTGCCGATCTTGGAGCACGAAAAGGGACGATGATACCGCTTACTAATATCTTTCGAAACAGGTAAGGTTTATCGATCACTCGTTCGTCCATTAAAAATTCATCCAGGTACCGTCGCACATCCTTTACTGATGTAGAATCTGGAGATCCGAGATTCATCAAAATGACGCCACGCTTCATTCAAATGTTTATGATTGGTTGAGTGCAAAAGTAAAGATGCACAATCTATTGTTTGGAACTTTTCACGAATTCGGTTACTGAATCCCCGATTTTGGTGCTTGTATGATTTGAGTAACATCATTATGCGATGCAAATCAGCGGGTAATATGACAGTGTAATGACATAAAAATTCTTGTAATGGAAGTTCTGAAGGTATTTTTGCATTCGGCTTAGAATCATATGCATTTAGCGAATACCACAGATATAACCCAGTTTTTTGTTGCCGGGATCAATTACAAGAAGACTGACGCAGCGATGCGCGGGCAATTTGCTATTAACAACGAGCAATATGCTGAGATCCTGGTCAATGCAAAAGCACAAGGTCTTCGTGAATTGTTCATACTTTCTACCTGCAACAGAACAGAAATTTATGGTCTCGCCAGCAGTGCCGGGCAATTGATTCAATTACTGTGTGCACATACAGACGGAAGTCGCGATACTTTTGAACAACTTGCCTATATCAAAAACGGCGAGGAGGCAATTCTTCATCTTTTTAATGTCGGCGCAGGATTAGATTCACAAATCCTCGGAGATTATGAGATTGTGGGGCAAATAAAATCCGCTGCTAAATTTGCTAAAAAGCATTTTTGTATTGGCGCATTTACAGAGAGATTAGTGAATGCAGTACTGCAATCATCGAAAGTGATCAAGAACCAGACAGCACTCAGTGGCGGGACAGTTTCGGTTTCTTTCGCGGCAGTGCAGTGCATTAGGGAAAAAGTGAAGAAGGTGTCGGGCAAAAAAATCCTTTTACTCGGAACGGGCAAAATTGGACGCAACACTTGTAAAAATCTTGTTGATTATCTTCAGGCAAAACATATCACCCTGATCAATCGCACAGAGGATAAAGCCCTCCAACTGGCCGATGAACTTGGATTACAACATGCTCCGGTAAATGAGCTTAGAAAGTATATAAGCCAGTCTGATATTATACTCGTTGCGACAAACAGTCCCGAACATGTTATAACAAGGTCTGATCTTGAGGGCATGAGTGAGAAGTTGATTATTGATCTTTCAATTCCCTGTAATGTTGAGCAATCAGCTGCGTCACTACCAAATATAACTCTCGTGAATGTTGATGAGCTGTCTAAATTAAAGGATGAGACACTTCAAAGGCGCGAGGCCGAAATTCCCGCTGTAAAAATCATTATTAAAGAGCAACTCGACGACTTTATTGAATGGCATCATATGCGAAAGCATGTGCCGGTTCTGAAAGCTGTAAAAACGAAGTTGCTGGAAATTCATACAGATCCTTTTTATCTTCAGAATTTTTATTCCGTTTCATTGAACGGAACGAACCACCACCACAATATTCAAAAGGTACTGAATGGTATGG
>DAINQQ010000325.1:0-4265 GCA_036742645.1 Flavitalea sp. | reverse complement strand
AGGACAGGTTAGATATCGGCATAAAAAGAAAAGGGGCGGCAGTTACTGAAAGATTTGAATCCGCTGGTACATGGAATGCAATGGTAACTCACCGGGTAAGGATTCATGATAAAAAGCAAATTGATAAGGAATTGCTGGACTGGCTAAGCTTTGCCTATCATGCTGCTGGCATTAAGAGCCATTAACAGATGATCTCCCTGCTGTATTGAATGCATTCTTCGAATAAAGACAAGGGAAGTAATTCATTCCGTTCGTCACCGGGAAATCGTGGAAAGTATTATTGTTCTTAATAGCGTCAGGGCAATATAATTCGCTTGTTCGCTGGTAACAATAAGGTGATCGGGCATTCCACGCTGATTTTAAGTTATATGTATTGGTGTGACATTGTAAGCTTCCCCATGTCTTTGCGGCATCCAACGGGACTACATTCAGGTATAATGTTTTTTTAAGAGCGATTAATTAAGCAGTCTATATTCGTTGGGTGACTGCCCGACGCGCTGTTTGAAGAGTCGGGCAAAATGCTGAGGATACTTAAATCCTAATTCAAAGGCTATTTGGCTAATTGATTTGCTTTGATCAAATATTTTTTCCTTAGCCAAATCAATCACCTTTGATTGTATGTATTCCTGCGCTGTTTTTCCTGTTTCTTTTTTTATCAGATCACCAAAATAGTTAGGCGACAAATGCAATTCGCTGGCACAATATGCCACAGAAGGCAAGCCAATAGTCTGGGGTTTGTCTGTTTGAAAATACTCGTTCAACAGACTCTCAAACCTCTCTAAGATTCCCTGGTGGACATTATCACGGGTAATGAATTGCCGGTCGTAAAAACGGGCACAATAGTTCAACAACAGTTCGATATTGAATGCAATCAATCTTTTACTGTGCTTGTCGATGGCATGTTCTAATTCATACTCAACTTTCGAAAAGCAATCCAAAACAATTTTTCTTTCACGTTCTGATAAATGAAGAGCCTCATTCGATTGATAACCAAAAAAAGTATAGTCCTGAATATGCTTTCCAAGTGAAGTGCCATGTATTAAATCTGGATGAAAGACAAGAGCATATCCTTTCGGTTGATAAGTCTCACCCTTGCTGTCGACGCTAACAATTTGTCCGGGGCCGATAAATACCAGCGTGCCTTCCTGGTAGTCATAGGTATTCTTTCCATAGCGCAGGTCACCACATTTGACCTCCTTCAGAAAGACGGTGTAAAAACCAAAATACATATTGGAGGCTTGCCTTGGCTTTGCCTTTGACATATCAATAACACTCACCAGCGGATGCAGCGTTTCCTTGTTATTGAATGCATTGTAATCGCTTATGGTTTCAAAACGTCGCATATTATTCATATCGCTTGTTTTAGCTTTTTCAAAATTAGCGCTTTACCTGCCTCTAACTCAATAGCTCTGCCCGGAACAGTGATATTGGTAGGTAAATCCGTAATCCGTATACCAGACACGTAGTTTATTCCTAGGACCTTTGTGCAACAAACAAAAAATTATGCAGAAACGAACATTAGGGAAAAGCGGTCTTGAAGTATCTGCTCTTGGACTTGGTTGTATGGGTTTAAGCTTTGGCTATGGACCTGCAACAGACAAACAGGATGCTATTAAGCTTATTCGTGCCGCCTTCGACAAAGGGGTTACTTTCTTTGACACGGCTGAAGCCTATGGGCCATTTATTAATGAAGAGGTAGTAGGAGAAGCCCTTGCGCCTTTCCGTGATAAGGTTGTCATCGCTACCAAGTTCGGTTTCAAATTTGGTCCGAACGGCGAACAGTTGGGATTGACCAGCAAACCCGACCATATCAAAGAGTATGTTGAAGCAGCATTGAAACGTTTAAAGACAGACGCGATTGATTTGCTCTACCAGCATCGTGTTGACCTTGATACGCCCATTGAGGATGTTGCAGGCACGATAAAAGAACTGATACAGCAGGGAAAGGTGAAACACTTTGGTCTTTCCGAAGCAGGCGTTCAAACTATCCGTAAAGCACACGCGATTCAACCGGTCACTGCACTGCAAAGTGAATATTCCCTTTGGTGGCGGGAGCCTGAAAAAGAGATACTACCAACACTGGAAGAATTAGGAATCGGCTTTGTGCCATTCAGTCCTTTGGGTAAAGGTTTTCTTACAGGCAAAATTGATGCGAATACTGCATTCGATAAAAATGATTTTCGCAACATTGTTCCGCGTTTTTCTGAAGAGAATCGAAAAGCAAACCAGGCTTTAGTTGATTTGCTCGGAAAGATTGCAAAAGAAAGGAATGCAACTTCTGCCCAGGTAGCACTAGCGTGGTTGCTTTCTCAAAAGCCGTGGATAATTCCTATTCCGGGTACCACAAAGTTGCATCGTCTGGAAGAAAATCTTGGCGCTGCTGAAATTACATTAACAGTGGAAGACCTTAAAGAGATCCACGATGCAATTTCACAGGTCGAAGTGCAAGGGGCTCGCTATCCCGAACAGTTACAAAAAATGGTTGGTCGTTAGGCAATTGCTCAACTGTAAAGTTGTACCCTTAGTCCCTGCGTCTGTACTAGCTAACGGTATAGTCGAAACGAGAATAAATAATAAAGTAAATGATGAAACAAGTATTGTATTTCACGATTTTGTTAGCAGCGGCCCTGTCGACTCAGGCAGTGGCGCAGGATGCTTCCATTTTTCCGAAAGGTGAAAAGTCTCCCAATGTTCATCACGTAGGAAATGTTTGGCTCAATGAATTGAATCGCGCTGATAGCGTCTTTTCGTTCAGTATATCTGTTGCAACGTTTGATCCGGGAGCAAGATTAGATTGGCATAGTCATCCCGGTGGGCAAATTCTACTTATTACAGAGGGTACCGGCTATTACCACGAAAAGGGCAAGGCCAAACAAACCGTTCGTAAAGGGGATGTAATTAAATGTCTTCCTGGAGTGGAACATTGGCACGGTGCATCACCTGGAAGTGGCTTTGCCTACGTTGCGAATTCGCCTAGTCAAAAAGGGGGAACTAAATGGTTACAAAGAGTAACGGATGACGAGTATGGTAATTTAAATACTCCTGTGAGGAGCGGTGGAAATACTGAACAAGAAATTATTAATCTCTCAAGGGAGAAGTGGCGATGGATGTCAGAGAAAAAAGTTGATACATTGGCCGCTTTCTTCAACGAAAAGGCGGTCTTTGTCCATATGGGAGGAACTATGTCCAAAGAGCAGGAACTCAACGTCATCAAAAGCGGAGGGATTCACTACAAGCATGCAGATATCCAGGAAACGTCAGTGCAGTTCATTGGAAACACTGCTATCCTGTTGAACAAAATTCGCCTGGTAGCGGTTGTAGGCGGCAATGAAGTCACCAATCCCTTCGTCGTAACAGAAGTGTATGTGCAGCAAGGAGCTAACTGGACGTTAGGTTCGATGTCTTTCACCAGGCTACTTACCCAGTAGAAATAGTCCGGGCAGCAAAATTTAAAATCGTAAGAAAGATGAAAAGACAAGGTAATGGTAGGTAACGAAAAGGAACATGCGAGAAATTGATACGGAAGCTCCATTGCTCATTCAAAAAATCAACATTCAACATCCAACATAATGAAAGTTATGGCGCACATGCGGTTGGCTTTTCTTTTTTTTATTACAACTTGTTCTTTATCCCAGGTGAAGGATGTCAATGATAGAATGGGCTCCTCGTTAGACCCGGACAAAGTATTAATTGTGTATTTGTCCCGGACAAACAACACAAAGGCAATAGCGAAAATTATTCACAAAAATGTAGGCGGGACATTGGTGGCGCTTGAATTAGAGAAGCCATATCCCGAGAATTACGAGGCTACGGTACAACAGGTGGTGAAGGAAAATGAAACAGGGTATTTACCACCCCTAAAAACAAAAATTAAGAGTGTCAACAAATATGATATTGTGTTTGTGGGCTTCCCTACCTGGGGCATGAAGCTGCCGCCGCCAATGAAAACTTTTTTGCGTGAATATGATTTAAGCGGGAAAACCATAATTCCTTTCAATACAAATGCAGGTTATGGAGTAGGAAGTAGTTTCCAGACGGTAAACGACCTCTGTCAGCACAGCACGATATTAGAAGGCTTTGAAATGAAAGGAGGAGTGGAAAGAGACGGGATATATCTTGTTATTCAAGGCGAAAAGGAAAAAGAGGCAGAAACTAGAGTGAAGAGATGGTTGCAAAAAATCAAGGTGACTAAACCATCATGATAAGCAGTCGTTGCCTAACGTAGTTAGTACAAACTTCTAAGATGAATGATATACAAAAACCAA
>DAINQQ010000324.1:0-4274 GCA_036742645.1 Flavitalea sp. | reverse complement strand
GTAGGGATTGAATATGGGTGTTCGATAATAACGGAGGTTTCGGGAAGGATTCAATCGTCATACTGGCGGACTGGTCATTCCACGGGTGATGAACCAATAACATTTTGTATTCGTATTCAATCCTACAGGATTGTTTGTGGGGTCAGGTTTTTCTACCGATATGCAATTCCCGACGGGATTGTTTTGAGAGGCAAAAGAAATAAGAATACGATACAACTGTTTCTCACAAGCTCCGACTAATGTGGAATCCAACCAGATGGTTGATCAGACGTGAAAGGCCTTTACACTGTTCAACCCCTACGCGATTGTTAATCAGAAAGCAGATTTTTTACCGATATGCCTGGGATTGTTCCTGCAAGGGGATTGTATTAATATGGAATCCAACAATCATCTTTCATTTTATCACTAATAACCTTGGATTCAGGCCTCCTACAGTTGCAGATATTTAACATCGGCGATCGAACACTGAAACCTTTTTTAAAAAAATACAAACAAAACTTATCCCTGTTGCTGCTTGGTACTATGGCTTTATTATATTGGATGTTTAAATAGATTCACGTTTATATGAAAAAAGTTTTAATGCTTATTGTCTTTGTATCGCTGACGTCAACTTTCTTGATGTCATACCGACGCAATACAGCGGGTTTGATTCAAGGTCCAAAAAAACCAAACGTTATCCTGATTTTGATGGATGATATGGGCTATGGTGATTTGGGATGTTATGGCGGGTTCCCCTACAAAACTCCTAATATCAACAAGCTTGCTGCAAATGGCATGCGGTTCACCAACTTTTATGCGGCACAAGCAGTTTGTTCTGCCTCACGTGCTGCGTTCTTAACTGGTTGCTATCCCAATCGTATTGGTGTCAATGGTGCATTCAGTCCGTCTTCTGGTATTGCCCTAAATCCGGAAGAGGAAACCATTGCCAGGTTACTGAAAAATGATGGATACAAAACCGGAATGTTTGGCAAATGGCATTTGGGACAAAGAGCGCCCTTTCTTCCGCTAAGTTATGGCTTTGACGAATTTGCAGGAATTCCTTATTCGCATGACTACTGGCCGGTTAATTATAACGGAGAACCGTTAGATACCACCACGGCAAGAGGGAAATGGCCGATACTTCGTTTAATAGAAGGAAACACTCCAACCAAAACAATTGCGACCCTGGATGACGCAGCAATACTAACAGGGATGTACACCCAAAAGGCAGTTAGTTTTATTCAAAAAAATAAAAGCAGTCCGTTCTTCCTGTACTTAGCACATCCAATGCCACATGTGCCGTTGGCGGCTTCGGAAAAATTCAAAGGAAAAAGCGGTGCAGGATTATTTGGCGATGTGATGGAGGAAATTGATTGGTCGGTAGGTGAAATTATGAAAACACTCCGGGCCAATGGACTCGAAAAAAATACGATTGTCATTTTTACCAGCGATAACGGTCCATGGTTAACTTACGGCAACCATGCCGGTAATACAGGTGGTTTTCGGGAAGGCAAAGGAACAGCATGGGAAGGCGGTGTGCGGGTGCCGTTTATTATTCATTGGCCTGCACAAATTGCTCCTGGTGCTATTTGTAACAATATGGCAGCGAGCATGGACGTATTGCCAACACTTGTAAACGCCTGCGGCGTCAAACAGCCGGCAAGGAAAATTGACGGCATAGATATCAGGCCACTGTTAAAACAAGAGCCTGGCGCGAACCCTCGCGATGAATTTGTATATTATTACGATCGTTGCAGTTTGAAAGGAGTGCGGAAAGGGCAATGGGTATTAACCTTTCCCTGTGTTTCGCAAACGTATAAACGCATTTCCGCCATAGGGAACGATGGATATCCCGGTAAATATGCAAGTGACAGTGTGAAACTAGCCTTATATGATTTGCGTACCGATCCCGGTGAAACCCTCGACGTAAAAGAAAAATATCCGGAAATGGTACAACAACTGACAGCAATTGCCGACAGGTATAGAAGTGAAATAGGTGATGATCTTACAAAGCAGAAAGGAACAGAGATTAGACCGGCAGCCGAAGTAAAACTGAAATAGCAAATTCTAATTGTATTACATCAGCAAGAAAATTGTCGACCATAGCCGATAGCCGCAGATTTCTTATGTTCGGATATAAAAATACCTTAACCTTTATACGTCATGATTGGTAGAATTAAGACATGCACATTTTTATTATTCTTTCTTGGTTGCATAGTTGGCCAGCCTGTTAATGCGCAGGTGAGTTTTGCCACGAAGCAATGGCGTTTGCAACTCGACGCGAAGGGCAGGATAACGAGTATGAAAAGTGTTGCACTTCAAAAAGAATACATGGTCGCTGAAAAGGCAAATGCACTGCTTAGTATCAGGGTCAAGGGAAACATTATCGCTCCCCAAAGCTGCACGTGGAAGTCAAAGACTTCAGAACTTGTATTCGCATACCCAACGGCAGCTGTAGAAGCGACTGTGAAAGTTAAACAGGAAACTTCTTATGTAAGTTTTACTTTAAAACAACTTACCAATACAGAAAATATAGAACTCATTTTATGGGGTCCTTATCCCACGCATATATCCGATACAATTGGTGAAGTAGTCGGTGTGGTTCGCGACAAAGAGTTTGCAATTGGCATACAGGCGCTGAATATAAAAACGCTGGGTGGTTATCCGAATGCTGAAAGCGATATTGAACCATCCTACGATATTTTTGAAACAGCAAGCAAGTCGGATGTCGGAGGAACTGATTTGAATAAGCAATTATTCAGGGGCGATGTAGCCCGTTCAACCGAATTTGGAAGTGTTCTCCAGGCTTATTGCCGCAACAGGAACAAGGATCGCATCGTCGAAAACTGGAAGCACCAATCATACTTTTCTCCATCCTTTAAAGATGGTGGCGTAATCGGGAGTGCAATAGCCTTGTTCGGTGTCGCAAATAAAGATGTACTGCCCGTGTTGGGAGAGATTGAATTAAAAGAAAATCTTCCTCATCCTTTACTTGACGGTGTTTGGGGGAAACAAGCCGTTCGTGCTTCAGAATCGTATCTCATAATGGGCTTTGGTACCGACAATTTGCAGGAAGCGATCGATGTCACGCAAAAAGCCGGACTTCGCTATTTATACCACCCGGATCCATTTGAGAACTGGGGACATTTTCAATTAAAAAAGAAAGAGTTTCCGCAGAACTGGGAAAGTTTAAAGGTTTGCGTCGGTAGAGCGAATGAAAAAAACATAAGGCTCGGTGTTCATACGCTTTCAAATTTTATTACAACTAATGATCCTTATGTTACTCCACGGCCAGATGCGGGCCTTGCGAAAGTTGGTTTTTCACAACTGACCGAAAACATCGATGCCACATCCACGGAAATTGGAATCAAGGATCCCACCTTTTTTAACCAGTTTGAAAACAACACACTCAAGTCAGTTGTTATCGGCAATGAAATTATTCGCTATGGTTCCGTGTCGCCAGCTGCACCCTGGAAGCTGCTCGAATGCCAGCGGGGAGCATTTGGAACCACTGCTGCTGCCCACCTTCAACATGATTCTATTGGGAAATTGATGGATCATCCTTACAAAGTATTTCTTACCAGTTTTGAATTGCAGGAGAAAATGGCAAAGACAATTGCCGAATTATTCAACCAAACCGGGTTGATGCAAATCTCGTTTGATGGTCTCGAAGGGTGTTGGGCGACCGGTATGGGTCAATACGCACGGCAGTTATTTACCAAAACATGGTATGATAACTTAAAGCCAGAATTGAAAGGAAAAGTGATTAACGATGCCAGTAATCCCGGGCATTATTTCTGGCATATTTATACGCGGATGAACTGGGGTGAGCCCTGGTATGCAGGTTTCCGTGAAAGCCAGTTGCAGCTACGTTTAAAAAACCAGCAATTTTTTCGTCGTAACCTGATGCCGTCAATGCTGGGATGGTTCAACCTGCGTCCTGAAACCACACCGGAAGATATTGAATGGATGCTTGCATTAGGTGCGGGTTACAATGCAGGTTTCGGATTGTCGTTGAGCCTGGAAAGTTTGCGCAAACACGGAAAGAAAGATGAAATGCTGGCGATGATAAAGCTTTGGGAACAGGCAAGACTCAACGGGATTTTTAATGAAGAACAAAAAGAAAGAATGCGGAGTCTGAAGAATGAATTTCATCTCGAAGCCATAGGTAACGATCAATATAAATTGACACCTGTCTATAATGCATACTTTACCCATGTTCAGCAATTGAAACAACCGGGAGAACCAACTTTCTCAACCTTCAATTTTGAGAATAAAGGCCTTGCTCAACTTCT
>DAINQQ010000323.1:0-4275 GCA_036742645.1 Flavitalea sp. | reverse complement strand
ATTGAATCCTTCCCGAAACCTCCGTTATTATCGAACACCCATATTCAATCCCTACCGGATTGTTAATTACGAGACCGATATTTTCTACCACCATTCAATCCCTATGGGATTGTTTTAGGTAACTCATACGAGTCCTGGAGATATTGAACAATGAATCGATAATTGAACTCGTAAATCTAAGACGGAAAAGGAGGCCTCGAAAAGCCTCCTTTTTAATACAAATTACTAAATTTCCCGGGACACTATTAATGCTCAAATATGATGATCGACGAATGCATTACAAGCTCGCGACTGTATGAGCACAATATTAAGCAGTCAAAATAATTACAATCAATACTCAAATTTCAATTCTACTCTTCTGTTTGATGATCTTCCACTCGCAGTACTATTCGATTTAACAGGTCGGCGTTTTCCAACTCCGGAAGCTTTAAAGCGATCTTTAGAAATGCCTCTATCAGAAAGATACTTTAATACTGCCATGGCTCTCTTCTCGCTCAAAATTTCATTTACTACCGAGTCGCCGACATCATCCGTGTGACCTGTAAGGCTTAACATCAGGGTTTGATCATATTTCAGAATGGCTATTATCTCATTGAGAGCGATAATTGATTTTGATGATAGAGTATAGCTTCCTGTATTAAAGAAAATATTTTTAGCGGCACGCTCGATCTTCTCTTTAGTCTCACTTGATATTCCAGGACATCCATTATTTGTATTACCCTTAATATCCGGACACTTGTCATATTCATCCGCTATGCCATCATTGTCTCTATCAGGAACCGGACAACCATTGTATGCTGGTACTCCTGGCACTTCAATGCATTTATCTTCATTATCAAGAATACCATCTTTGTCCGTATCAGGTATCGGTCGTCCCTGGTACTCAACCAAACCAGGTACATCAGGGGCCTGATCGAATCTATCCTCAACACCATCCTTGTCCCGATCGGGGCATCCGTTGAATTCTTTCAGACCGGGCACAGTTGGGCAGATATCTGCAGAATCTAACACTCCGTCGCTATCTGTATCTATTTGTACCGCTGTATCTATTCGTATCGTGTCCAGGCTAATTGCAGGCTCAATAGATTTTTTAGTCGGCTTGCGCCTGGCTTTGCCAATAGTTGTCGCAATACCCAGACTGTGAGAGAAATAATCTGTGAAAGCAGAGCCAAGCGGTAGATTGTATTTTGTCTGAAGGATTAAATACCCACCCCGAAAAATATTGGCCTGTAATCCTGCTCCAAAGGGAACACCCAGTTCCGTGATAGTTTTATATCGCGATATACCAAGACCAGCCTGAAGAAAAGGCTGAACCGCTTTTGTATTAGAAAACATTTTTGCACGAATCGAAAAGTTGGCATCAGCGAAAAAAGATCTCTCACCGTATGCTCGTGTATTTTTTAAAACGCTATCTGCAAACGTGCCGTAGCCGGTTACAGTCCAGTCAAAATGTTTGGAAATGCCTTTTGTAAAACTCAATGCTAACCCCGGAGACAGTTTAGTGATTGATGAATTATAGTATGTTTTAAAAGATCCACGAAAAAAATAATCGTTGACAACAAAATGAATGCCTAGCGTAGGCTTTTGGACAGACTCTTTTTGCTGCGCGAACACATCAATCCCTGAAAATAGAACCTGAAAAATCAAAATAACATAGATTAATAAACGCATAAACGAAAAGATAACTGGCCGGATGGTTTTTGCAAGTTCTGGTTTCAAAGCATTTCAAAACGTTTAGGCGATAAAATTGTTGTAAATAACCACGATTATCTTTTCATCTCCTTAGCGCTGAGTAAGGTCAATCTAACAAGATTCAGCTCTGAGGGCCGGGCCGTTGCCCAAATAATATCCAACCCCAAACTCATATTAATTTCCGCATCAGCAGTTACAAGAAACCACATTTCCTGTAACTGCTCTGTTTACGATAAAGCGATGAAAAGGCTCCTTCATACAACAGGCGCAATAAAATTCTAAATGAAAATCTCGAGACATCCTTCGGCAAAAATCAGCGAGTATTCGCCTTATGCCGTTTGACATAAATACCACATATAGACTATTGACTTCGGTTTTGAATTAAACTACCTTGCCTGTTGCATATCTGTATATCCCCTGAACAAATGGTCCGTCCTGGAATTTTCATCTAAAAACCCTTGTCATATGCCTCCCACAAACATCCTCCGCGATAACCTGTCGCGTATTCCTCTGAGTTTCGAATTCAACTACTACAACTGGTTTTATCAAAACGTAGTACTTCCATTTAACATGGAAGCGCAAACACAATCAAACTGGTGTTGGGCCGCTACGGCCAAGAGTGTGTCTCATTTTTATTCGGGTTTAAGCCCCTGGACGCAATGCAAGATCGCGAGCAAAGAACTTACCCAAAGCTGTTGCACCTCTCCCGTACCCTCGCCCTGTAATGTTCCGTGGTATCTCAACAAAGCCCTCGATCGTACACTGAACTATGTAAGCATGCAAAGTGGCACGATAAGCTGGAATGATATCAAAAGCCAAATTGACCAGGGGTTGGTTGTGGGAACCAGGATCGGATGGAATGGCGGCGGCGGCCACTTCATGGTGATTTATGGTGTATCACGGGTATTTTTAAGAGAATACCTTTATATCGACGACCCGATCTACGGTAAAAGCGTTCTTTCTTACAACGAATTTGCAACTAATTACCAGGGTTCAGGCTCATGGACACACACTTATTTTACTAAAAAGCATTTTTATTTTATGTGGTTAAAAGATCTTCAATTCAATCCACGATTACTCAGTCCCATTCCTGAGGTGAGGCCTTTTGCCCGTTTCAACAATCCAAAATTTAATGTTGGCCAGGAGATTCCCGATCCCGAATACTCTACAGCTCATCACACGTATGTAATGGGGCTAAACGAGATCAATAGCGAAAGCCGCCTTCCCGAAACACCTGTTAGTCTCCGCGTGATGGAATTCGAAGATGCGGCTCCCGTTGCTATGTACGAAGTTGGGCTTAACGAAGAACAACCCCAGTTTATGCAACTCCAAACCAATAAAGAGTACTTCACCAGCTTTGAAAATGCGTTAAACCGTCTTAAACGCGTGGGCAACGAGGATTACCCGGGCGAGTTGAGAGCAATCCGAATACCGGCCTTGAATGTGGAAGCAGCCTGGGTTCATTACGATGACGCGAGGCAGGATAAATTCGTACTTGTCCGCCAATTTGGTGAAGAGGGAACTAAGGTATTTGACCAGGGAGAATTCATCCAATATCTGAACAAGCAAAAAGCACAGATGGGTGAGATGGATGAATTAATGGGCGCAGGCGGTTAACAATAACGAAGCAAGTGATAATAAAACAGAGGGCCATAAGCCACGTGGTTGGTTTATGGCCCTCTGTTTTTACAAAGGGCCCCGACGCAAGGGTCGCAAAACTCCTAAACTCGGTGTTTGAGTTGAAGAAAAGCTTACCTCGTTCAAATGGCATTCGGATCCTGTTGCAGGGAAAAATCTATGAAATTTAGCGCCTTGCTTTAGAGTCTTTAGCCTGTGGCAGTCTAATTTTTTTTCATCTTCCTCATGGATACATTATATATATTTCGAGATTCCTTTTGAGCATTCGACAAGGAAATCGTACAAATGAGCTATACGAACTGGACAAATTCGGTGAATTTCAATAATACAAGTAGCTACCATTTACCACGGCATTCATATTAAGCTCCTGAGCGTATTGCCTCTTTGTATATTAACAATAAAAAAAATGAACAGGAAATTAAAAATTATAATCGTCGCCGTTCTTTCTGAACTTAATGTGCCTTGAATTATTTGCCCAGATCCCATTCGTTTACAATCTTGAAAATAGCGGTGCAGGCTATCCGCCGGCTTCATTACCCGCGCTCAACCAATTGCCAGTGGTCGATCCTTTACCTGACCCATTTATGTGGTCGAGTGGTCGGGGACGTTCTAAGAATTTCCGCGACTGGGAACGCCGGCGCAATGAGATAAAAGCAGAAATTGAACATTTTGAAATAGGCACTAAACCCGGCCGGCCGCAAAGCATTACGGCTAATTTCACTAGAGGGACAAATGGTGATACACTCACAGTGGATGTCAGCGTGAACGGGCAAACACTTACGCTGAAAGCACGCGTCACCTTCCAACAGGTAGTGGCCCTTTCGCGGTAGCTAGTTTGTTACTGCCACGGATTACACGGATTAGCACGGATTAAATCCGCGGAATTATCTTCAGTTGCGTATCGGAACACATGCTCAAATGCAAGACCATTCAATCTTTGGCTAT
>DAINQQ010000322.1:0-4277 GCA_036742645.1 Flavitalea sp. | reverse complement strand
GATATGGATTCAGCCAAACGTGCAGTTCCAATCCGCGATCATGCGCTGCCTCAACCCAAAATTCCAGTGGATCATAATATGGTTCTGGTGCCTTTCCCTGTATCCCACTGAGATAGTACGACCACGGTTCAAGCGAACTTTTATATAGCGCATCTGCCTGCGGCCGCACCTGGAATATAACTGCGTTGAAATGATGCGCTTTCAAAAAATCGAGCAGTGCGATTGCTTCCTGTTGTTGCTGTTCGGTTGAGAGACCCGGCTTGCTGGGCCAGTTTATATTGGCTACAGTAGCTACCCATGCAGCACGAAATTCTTTTACAACCTTGCGAGTGCCGGGAACAACTTCATATGTTGCTTGTCTGGAAGAAGAACACGAGAAAAAATGAACGATAGAAAATAAAAAAATGATAAACCACAACCGTCTTGTATACATAGCAGTTAATTAGGGTTTAAAAATACTGTAAACTGCTCAGGCTGCGGCCGACATTTAATCATCACTTATAGAAACACATCAGGATTCGCCTCATTATTGTTGACGTCAGTCTGACTTTTAAATTCCTTGATCTTCTTCAATTTATTTTCAATATCATGAATTTGCCTGCTGTTGTTTCTATTAATTCATATCTGAAAGTCGCATTTGCCCCGTTAAAAGACTCTGTTACACCCTATGAGTTGTATTTTTTGGAAATAGTTTTGTGTGGGCATCGCAGATATAAGAGGAATAACTGGATGGTGTGTGATAAATTATTTATAGTTGTTGCCGATACCGGCAAACATATTTCATGGCATCGTTCTTGTGCCGGAATCCGTTCCTCAGTCGGTCCATTGGCCATTTCAAATATCAACGTATTGTAAAGTCAATCAGGCCTGTGAAAACGTGCAACGTTTTTTATTTACTGCAATCAAATATTCGATCACCATTAAAAATTTCAAAACATGGCAAAGGTTAGCACGTATCTCAATTTCGACGGGAATACAGAAGAAGCATTCAATTATTACAAGTCTGTTTTTGGAACCGAATTCGAAGGTGGAATCATGCGGTTTGGTGATACGCCACCGCAGGAAGGCATGCCACCATTGAGCGATCAAATGAAAAGTAAAGTAGTGCATGTTGCGCTTCCTATCATGGCCGGACACTTTCTGATGGGTACTGATGCCTGTGAAGAGATGGGCTTCAAGTTGACAAAAGGAAACAATGTATACATAGCCCTGCATCCCGATACGAGAAAAGAAGCCGACAGACTATTTAAGGCTTTGTCTGACGGTGGTAAGGTTGAGATGCCAATGCAGGAACAATTTTGGGGTGATTATTACGGATCATTCAGAGATAAATATGGTATTGGATGGATGATTAATACAGATGCGAAACAATAACTTTCGTTTCTCGCAAAGGTGCTAAGGCGTAAAAGACTAATTTTTGCGTCCTGGCTCCTTGCGCCGGCGTGGAGAATTTTTTATTAAGAATTTCTTAGCAAATAACAGAACAATAAAAACAATCTTTGCCGTTTTATTGACAAATTCCATGATCTGATGAAAAGATTTCTTGTCGTTGCGGTGATGATTGTAGTTTCTCTCATTTCTTCTTCTTTTACAAAAACTCCCATCTCTACAATAAGTAAATCATTGGTCTTCCCTGTAGCGAGTAAAAGAAGCTTTGTAGGCAGCTTTTGGGGAGCTGTGCGGGATGGGGGCGATCGAAAACATGAAGGCATTGATATCTTTGCCAGGAAGGGCACTCCTGTTGTAGCTATTTGTGACGGAATCATCGTATCAAGAGGCAATACACCTCGGGGCGGTAAGGTTTTGTGGCTTCAATCAACAGGACATAAGGTAACAGCGTATTATGCTCACCTCGATCAGCAGAAGGTAAAGACCGGTCAGTTCGTGCGGAAAGGGCAGGTTATAGGAACAGTTGGCAATACAGGAAATGCGAAGTATACGCCACCACATCTTCATTTCGGCATTTATAAATATACGGGTGCCGTAAATCCGTTACCTTATGTGAAGAATTCTAAAAAAGTTGTTGTGCCTGCTGTGTCTCCGAAGGCAAAACCAGTAATTGCAAAAAATAGCACGAAGGCACTCCGACCATCGAAGAATAGTAAAGTCACGGTTTCCAGGCTTTCCAAATAATAGCGATTGGAAAAAAACATTGCATTCGTGGTCCCTGAGATTTTCGCTCCGCTTCGAACACCAAACTAAGGCCAGAGCATGAGCGCTTCGTTCGAAATAACAGGATGGGTATTGGAATTCGAGGGCGCAAAAAATTCTCCATGTCGTTCGAACAATGATGGACGTAAACGTTACTTCCAGCTCCTCTCGAAAATTGTCACTACGTTCTACTCTTTTTTATCGCTTTGGCTTAAAAAAGGTTTTATGATATCAATGGGAACCGGGAAGATAGTAGTAGAATTGTTTTCGACTGCAATCTCCCTTAAGGTTTGGAGATACCGTAACGTTAGGGCACTTGGTTGTTCGCTTAATATTTTTGCCGCATCGGCTAACCTTTGGGAGGCCTGGAATTCACCTTCTGCAGCAATTACTTTGCTCCGTCTTTCCCGTTCTGCTTCTGCCTGACGTGCCATGGCTCTTTGCATCTCCTGTGGAAGATCAATTTGTTTCACTTCTACTGTTGAAACTTTTATTCCCCATGGTTCTGTTTGATGATCTATAATTTGCTGAAGCCTCTGGTTTATTTTCTCTCTTTGTCCAAGCAGGTCATCTAACTCTGACTGTCCTAACACGCTTCTCAAAGTTGTTTGCGAGATCTGCGAAGTAGCAACCAAAAAGTTCTCCACTTCAACAATTGCCTTATCAGGCTGAATAACCCTGAAATATACGACAGCATTAACCTTTATTGAGACGTTATCCTGGGTGATAACATCCTGCGGCGGCACATCCATAACAACGGTCCGCAAACTTACCTTTACCATTTTCTCAATTAAAGGAATTAATAAGATCAAACCAGGGCCCCGAACACCTACCATCCTTCCCAGCCTGAAAACTACGCCACGCTCATATTCCTTTAAAATGCGAATAGAACTGGCCAGGATATATACTACCAGTATTCCAATAATCATCGGTACCAAAGGGAAATTTTCCATATAAGTTCGTTTTTGGGTATACGTTATTTTTGGAAATGAATTTGCAATAGATCCAGAGTTCATAGACTTGCCTGATACTGATTAGACTGAAGAGCCGGGTTCATCCTTCTTGCCTAGTTGCTCTACATAAAGGGTAAGATTCCTGATCGCCGTTACTCTCACCTTTTGACCTTGCAGTATAGTTCCCGAAACTGATTCCGCTTTCCAAAGTTCCCCGTGAATCCTTACCATTCCGGAAGGTTCGAGACTTGCTAAGGTTTCGCCTATTTCACCAATGATTCCTTCTCTGCCGGTCGTTGGCTTTGACCTTTGCCCTTTGACAGCCATTGTAACCACGAAAAAAAAGAATGCTGCTGTCACTACAGTCGTTGCTATGATTACACCCCACGATATTTTCATGAATTCAAGCGCGGAATCAGTGCGGATAAGCATCATTGAACCAAGTGCTAAAGCGATAGCGCCTCCGATGCCAAGAATTCCGTGGCTGATTATTTTTACTTCCAGAATAAATAATATAATCGCAAAAATGATAAGGGCAAGTCCCGCATAATTTAGCGGTAATGTATGCATCGAGTAAAAAGCAAGTATAAGACAAATACCGCCGATTACTCCCGGCGCTATTGCACCTGGACTGTACAGTTCGAATAAAATACCATACAAGCCCAGCATCATAAGAATGTAAGCAATGTTTGGATCGCTGATCAAATCCAGGATCTTTTCAACGGTACTCATTTCAACTCTTTCGACTGCCGCATTTGCAGTTTGTATTGCCTTGCTTCCTGTGTTTAGTTCTATCACCCTGCCATTAATCTGTTGGATCAGGTCTTGCTCGTTTCGTGCAACCAGGTCTACAACTTTTTCTCGAACAGCTTCAACCTCGGTTATCGAAACACTTTTCCTGACTGCCTCTTCAGCCCATTCCAGGTTTCGCTTCCGTTTTTCGGCTATAGCCCTTATAAACGCAGCTGCGTCATTCGTTGCTTTGTCGTTGATAGTGGAATCCATGCCGCCCTGCAGATTAACAGGGTGTGCGGCACCGATATTGGTGGACGGCGCCATCGCAGCAATATGCGCAGCCATAGTGATGAAAACACCGGCCGAACCTGCATGAGCACCACCAGGAAACACGTAGACAACAATGGGAACGGAAGATTCAAGAATCTCGCTCACAAT
>DAINQQ010000321.1:0-4282 GCA_036742645.1 Flavitalea sp. | reverse complement strand
CAATATTCATCATATGACGCATGATTGAGTATTCACCCGTAATACCCATTCCTCTCAGCATCTGCCTGGCATCCCTTGTAATATCTGCAGCTATCTCGCAACCATTTCGTTTTGCCATGGATACTTGTTGTGGCGTTGCGCGATTCTCATTCATCAGTACTCCCAATCGCCAGTTTAATAATTGGGCCTTGGTGATCTCTGTGATCATCTCGGCCAGTTTTTTTTGCTGCAACTGGAACCCAGCGATGGGTCTGTCAAACTGAATACGCTCTTTTGAATACCGAAGTGCTGTATCATAGCAGTCCATGGCGGCTCCAACACTGCCCCACGCGATTCCATAACGAGCCTTGGTGAGGCAACTCAATGGTCCTTTCAATCCTTTGATATTAGGAAAAATATTCTCTTTTGGCACTTTTACATGATCAAACACCAACTCACCGGTAGCACTAGCCCGTAAGCTCCACTTACTGTGCGTAGTCGGTGTGGAAAATCCCTCCATTCCCCTCTCAACAATTAATCCCCGGATATCACCTGCTTCATCCTTGGCCCAAACCACTGCCACATGCGCGAAAGGAGCATTGCTGATCCACATCTTTGCCCCATTTAAAATAACGTGATCGCCCGCGTCCCTGAAATTGGTAAGCATTCCTGCCGGGTTCGAGCCATGATCGGGTTCTGTAAGTCCAAAACATCCAAGCCATTCCCCGCTTGCAAGCTTAGGAAGAAATTTGCGACGTTGTTCCTCGCTGCCATATTCATAAATCGGGAACATGACGAGTGAACCCTGAACCGACGCAGTTGACCGCACGCCGCTATCTCCCCTTTCTAACTCCTGCATCATTAGTCCGTAACTGATATAATCCAGGCCTCCTCCCCCATATTCATGCGGAATTGTTGGCCCAAAGCATCCTAATTCGCCAAGCTGGTTCACGATCTGTTGCGGAAACTCGGCTTTTTGGGCGTAATCTTCGATAATCGGCGAAATTTCCTTCTTTACGTAACTCCTCACAGATTCACGTACCAGCTTTTGTTCTTCCGTCAATAAATCATCTACTAAAAAATAATCCGGGCTTGTAAACAGGTCGGAACGTACTGCCATGAGAAGCTTTTTACAGTGAGCCGCAAAAGTAAGAAAAACCGCCCTCTCAAGCGATAAATGTTTGAGTATTATGCCATCATGAAATAGCTACTTTTGACTAAACGTCTTTAAATACTTTGAATCAGCACGTACGCAACTCAGATTTTTTGAAAAATATGTATAGGAATGCAACATGGTTTAAAGGTCTGTGTCTATTAGATAACAAAATTTAAAAACCTCTCATTTTGGAGCTGACTGCAACAATGGTCCGGGATGAACTGGTAGAACGCTGCAAACTTGGCGACACCGCCGGTTATGAAACGCTTTATCGCCAATACGTGAAAGCTATGTACAACACAAGCCTGCGTATTGTTAACAACACTGCCGATGCAGAAGATGTGTTGCAGGAGGCATTCCTGGATGCTTTTCGTTCTTTGAATGATTTTCATTACCACTCTACCTTCGGAGCCTGGCTGAAGAGGATTGTAATCAATAAATCGATCAATGTTCTGAGAAAGCGGAAGATGAATCTGGTGGAGCTAGACCAGACAAACACCTATGCCTTAACTGATGACGAAAAGCTCGATGAGAATGAGATACAATATAAAGTGGAACAAGTGAAGAAAGGAATTGAAAAATTGGCTGATGGGTATCGTACTGTTCTAAGCTTATATCTATTGGAAGGATATGACCAGGAGGAAATTTCGGAGATACTAGGCATTAGCCACAATACGGTGCGTACGCAGTATATACGGGCAAAGCAAAAACTGTTACTGATCTTAAAACAAGGAGTATAATCATGAGTTCAAGGCTGGAAAATTTTATTCGTGATCATCGTGATGAGTTTGATGGAAATGAACCCGATCCATTGCTGTGGAAAAACCTGCAGCAACAATTAAGTTCCGGTGAAGGAGATAAAAAAATATATCGGCTGGCGATCATGAGATGGACCGCGGTTGCAGCAGCTGCTGTATTGGTAACCTTCGGGGTTTTTTACCTTACAACCAAGCCGGATCAGAACAGCCTTGTGGCAAGGAATTCCGCTGCACAAACTAATGATATTATCACGGCTATTAATCCCGCCTATGCAAAAGAAGTATATCATTTCACCCAGCTTATAGAATTGAAGCAAACAGAGCTGAAGAAGATCGAAAAGGAACAACCCGCCCTGTACAAAGAATTTATTGGTGATATTACGATGCTCGATAGTTCTTACAAGGCATTGAAAAAAGAATTACCTCAAAATCCGAACCGTGAACAATTACTGGAAGCGATGATTGAAAACCTCCGGCTGCAGACCGACTTACTCAATCATCAGCTCCTTATTATTAAAAAAATCAAACAAGCAAAAAAAACAAGCGATGAAAACAATTCTCAAAGCATATAGTATTGTATTAGTGTCGGCAACATTCGCGTTGTCTCAGGCAGCCTTTGCGGGTGACGAGCCAAAAGTTGAGAAGAAAAAGAATTACACCAAATCTTATAATGTTAGCAGCAGCGACAGGGTAAGCTTTGACAACCGGTTCGGGGAACTAAAGATCACGACCTGGGATAAGAATGAGGTGAAGGTGGATGTAGTGATGACGGGAAAAGCCAATACGGACGAACGTGCGCAGGAGATCCTCAATGGCCTACGTGTAGAGGATGGCAAAACTGGTTCAGGTGTTTTTTTCAAAACGCATATCGAAAATCAGAACAAAAAATATAGTAAAGAAGAAAAAGAGAAATACCGTAACGAAGGTTTTAGCATTGACTATACGGTTTATATGCCTTCTAAAAATCCATTAGTTGCAAAAAATGAGTTCGGCAAAACGATTATTCCTGATTATAGTGGTGAGATAGAAGTAGAAAGCAAGTTTGGAAGTCTTACTGCGGGTAATCTTAGCAACGTTAAAAGAGTGCGGGTTGAATTTGGAGAAGCATCTATTGCAGGCATCAATAATGGAAAACTGAATATACATTTTTCCGGCAATAGTGTTATCGGAAAGGTCAGTGGCAGCATGGATGTTACTGTCGAACATAGCGGCGGTGTGAAACTGGTTTTGGACAATAACGTGAAGGACATTACCATCAGGAACAATTTTTCGAACTTATATCTTGATGTCAATAAAAACTTTTCAGGGAATTTTGATATCAATACAAACTTTGGAGATTTTTCCAATAAAACAGATTTCGCGATCTCCAAGGAGGGAAAAGATGATGATAGTCATGGCCCAAAATTCAATCATCAGTATTCGGGCAAGTCGGGAAGCGGCACAACGGCAGTAAAAATTCGCTCCGAATTTGGCCAGGTGACTGTAGGACATAATTTGGAAATGAAAGTAGTAGAGAAAGACAAAGACAAGAAGAAGACGAGAAGCATTTAAGAAAATTTGAAGATTTGAAAATTTGAAAATGGAACAGCGGTGAATTTGAAAATTTGAAGATTGAAAATGAAGTTTAGCAGGAATTGCGCAAAAGATGCGCAATGTTCCATTTTCAAAGCTTTAATCTTTAAATCTTGTTTGCAGTCAGCAGAGTCGAGACTCTCTATGACGGGATACCTCAGCAATGAGTGTTATCCCGTTTTTTTATGGTTTGGTCGGAGAAAAAACGGGATTCATTGCATCTGTCTTGGAACGTATGCAGCTTACTGGTA
This sequence comes from Flavitalea sp., assembly GCA_036742645.1. Taxonomy (GTDB): domain Bacteria; phylum Bacteroidota; class Bacteroidia; order Chitinophagales; family Chitinophagaceae; genus Flavitalea. The sequence goes on along the minus strand of DAINQQ010000321.1, from coordinate 566 downwards.
AATTGAACAAAACTCGTAATATGAAGAAATTCGTGACGCTCTTCTTAAGTTTTTTATGTGTGTTGTCCCTCACCGCGCAGGCCCAGAACAATGATAAGAAATCTGACAAACCAAAAACGGAAGAACAAATCAGGAAGTACTGGTTTGTAATGCTCTTGAAGGGTGAAAACCGGACGCATGATTCTGCAACGGCTGCCAATATTCAAAAAGCACATTTGGACAATATCAATCGTCTCTATAATGAAGGAAAAATAAAAGTAGCCGGACCCTTTGGGGATCGAGGAAACTGGCTTGGTATTTTTATTTTTGACTGTGAAACTAAGGAAGAAGTTGAAATCTTATTGAAGACGGATGCCGCAGTTAATTCCGGAAGGTTGGCTTATGATATCCGGCCGTGGTATACTGCCCCTATCGGAAGTTTTGAACCAGGTAAACCAAAGGTGAAATATTAGTAGGGTAAAAAAGGAATCGTGCAAAGACGCTACAACGCCAGGGAAGAAACCCCTTAGCGTCTTTGCGCGATATTTTCATATCTCAAACGAATGATAAGTATATTGAGACTCGCA
>DAINQQ010000320.1:0-4324 GCA_036742645.1 Flavitalea sp. | reverse complement strand
CCATTTTATTTTACACTTGCGGCACAAATCAAAGTAAAGAAGCTATAAAAAAAAATCAGTTCAGTTTTGCTTGTGAATTACCGCGGTGAACGGTTATTTTTGTCCCCAACACCTTCAATCCTCTTCAGCCCCCGTTGCGTCGCACTCTTGTACTGTATCGCGCTACTCAACTTTTTTTATCACGAATTCCAGCGTCTTCGAGGAGATAATTTATGGAGACAACGTCCCAAATCATGAAGTCTTGCCACGAATTCCAGCGTCTTTATGAAAGAGGATTTCGAACTACAACAGGTTTCTTTGCGAACCTCTAGGAAACACTCTTTGTGTCTTAGCGCCTTTGTGGGCAAAAATTGGCCACGAAGGCACAAAGACACAAAGGAAGCTTTTCCGAAAGGGTTATTTGGTTTCTACTCTAGCAGGCGATCTTCCAAAAAGCAACTTTTTATGTGCTGTACAGAATTCGATGGTCCGGCAGGGCCGGAGGATTTTGTTGTACAACTACCGAAAAGATCAGAGCCACGAATGACACGAATTATCACGAAATATCATTCGTGTCCGCCCTGATCGCCACAAAAGGGAAAGTCTCTAAACAAAGATTTGCATTTGTTGTACAGAATTACCACGAATAATTCGTGAAACTTTACGTACCTCAGCGTATTCGCGTTCTGAAACCACTAACCTCGAAGGTCGCAGAAGCTCAACTTCAGATCCCGATCCGGAAATGCAATACCGATACGATTTTGACATCGTACATTAAATCTTACATTGTACTTCGTACTTCTGACTTATTCTCCCAACACCTGTCCGCCTTTCTTTCGCCATTGCTTAGGCGTCGCGCCATCCATTTTCACAATCTTTGGATAAAACAAACCCACCGTATCCACCAGGTGCTTTTGCGCATTCATAACAGTATGGATATCCTTGTATGCAAATGGTGCTTCATCCAATCCTCCGCCAATCAGCTTTACACCGTGTTTCGCCAACTCCTCGTTCAGTGTGTTGTGAGTGATTGAATTCAATGCCGCCGTTCTGCTCATCCTCCTTCCCGCACCATGTGAAGCGGAATTAATTGCCGCAGATTCACCTTTCCCTTTCACAATGAAACCCGGTGCCGTCATTGAGCCCGGAATGATTCCCAACACATTTTTTCCTGCAGGAGTTGCACCTTTTCTATGTACAATCACTTCTTTTCCAGCATGCATTTCCTTCCACGCAAAATTGTGATGGTTTTCTACAGTCTTCAACGGTTGCCTTCCCAACTGCTTCGCGATCTTAGCATGAATAATATGATGACACGCAGATGCGTAATCGCCAGCCAGGTTCATTGCCATCCAGTATTCGATCCCTTCCTGCTCGTCGAGGTTTAACCATGCGAGGTTACTTGCTTCTCCCGGCAATCTTCTTTTCTGTTTCGCAATTTTCGTGTAATGATTTGCGATATTCGCTCCAAGCGCCCTGGATCCTGAATGTGATAGCAGACCAAGGTATTTCCCCGGTTCTATAGCAAAGACTTCATCCTTTTCTACGATTTCAACGATGCCGAATTCAACAAAATGATTTCCGGAACCAGATGAACCCAATTGTTTCGCAGCACGTCCCTGCAGCCCCTTCAACAACCCGATTTCGTCGAACTCTTTCCGATCGATCACCTCGTGCCAGGTTGATTGCTGAAATTCCTTTCCTCCACCAAATAAGGTTGCCTCATTCAGTTCTCTTGTAAAGTATTGCTGACGATCGTTAAGATCTTTCGGATTGATGTCAAAAACAGATAAGCACATTCTACACCCAATGTCAACTCCCACACCGTAAGGGATGACCGCATTTTCTGCTGCAAGCACACCTCCTATTGGCAAGCCGTATCCCTGGTGCGCATCCGGCATTAATGCGCCTGCAACTGATATAGGCAGTTTTGCAGCCTGGTACATCTGGTTCATTGCACCGGGTTCAATAAATTCTGATCCAAATACATTAAAATGCACTCCCTCTTTGTTCAATGAAATCTCCGCCCCTTCCAATGATGGCTTCGGAAGCAATGCTTCGGCAATTTTGCTGAGCACAGGATCATTCGCGTACTCATTCGGACTTTGCAGTACAGCTCTTAATACTTCAAGTGCGTCTTCCTTCGAAATCCGCTTGAAATTTTTTTCCATGATATTCATCGCAATGCTGATCACGGGTCCTTCGGGATAGCCGAGGGACCTTAGTTCTTTTCCCGTCAACTTTAATTTTGTCATAAACTGTTACTTTATGTATCTCCTCCGCCTCTCCGCAGATAAGGCTGCAAATTTGTTACCAGCGTAATCTGTTTTTAATTCCCTGGCTAATCAATACGCCAGAGATTGTCGCTGTTTATCCGGATGGTTTCATTGAAACACACGATAATATCCAGATCCGGGAAGCCTAAATGATTCATGATGGACAATTTCTTTATTACTAGATAGCCGTTTCCGTTGCGAAACCTTCGCCACTTGTCAATTTTATAAACAAGGTTTGCGTCTCCTGAAAGCGGGTTACTATATCCATCCACTTCCCGACCCTGTAGCGTCAGTTTTCGAATTAACGCATAGACAAGGGCTATGACTTAGAGCGTGAGTGTAATGTCGCAATGGCTGCTAACGCCGGACCACTATGGGTATGACGGATAACGCGTTAAAAGAATTTACAGCGCTCTGGAAGGGTAGCAATTGAGACTTGAGCAATTGCCAGCGTGTTAGGGTTCGAATCCGACTCTGTGACTTAATACCGATTATGGATGTTTTTTCAAAAAAAGTAGTCACCCGATAGCTACATTTTCAGCGTCACCTATCGAGGGTAACCGAAAAACCTGGCTGCTCAGTTTGCCCAGGCTATCCAATCATCCTGGGACGCTGATATACTGTGCATCATGGTCAGACACTACATAGTAGTGATCAAAACAACGTTGCACAGCTTTGCCTCGCGGAGTCTCACGCCATTGCCTAAAGTTCTGTTCGATTTTAAGCGGGTATTCGTAAATACCTTTTTCTGTTTGACGTGAACATCCAAAAGAATTTTCAGGATTTCGGCAAGTATCCTGATCGAGTAGTGTCTTTTATTCATGAGTTTGACTAGCTGTCAATCCTAATGATGATCTGCATCATTTTATTTTGAAGCCGGTCTGAGGGGTACAATTTTGGATCACCAGGCCACTTCCCCGGGCGTAAAGCCGCGATCTGCCCCTTTTCCAGGCAAAACCGAGCAAAAGCGAATAAGTTGACAATGGTTGTGGGGAACAGGAAGTCTAAACACGGACACATCGCGGTTCTCGAAGATAAAAACAAGAATAAATTGAAATCAGGTCGCTTCGGTTAATGCCCGACGTAATGATATTCGTCCATCGGTTTAAAGAAATAAACATGAAAAGTATCCGATCGTTGATTTGCCTCGTTATCATGTCTGTTACTGTTTTTATTGCCTGTAATGACTCCGATGCTGTTGTGAAGACCGAAGTCACTTCGAACCCTTCGACCCTGGGCGATTTCGACCGGACGTCGCTACCAATCAAAGAGCCCATTCGTCAAACCTACAAAGACCTTGATGTGCGAAACGCTAAAGCCCCCGAACGTTTTGATGTAAAAGCCCCGAAAGGTGCACCTAACGTGGTAGTGGTTTTAATCGATGATATAGGGTTTGGTGCGTCTAATGCTTTTGGTGGACCGATCAACATGCCAACGCTGGATAAATTAGCAGCCAAAGGTTTAAAGTATAGTCGTTTTCACACTACAGCCCTGTGCTCCCCTACAAGGGTCGCCATACTTACAGGCTACAATCATCACAGTAATAACGCCGGTTCAATCATGGAAACGGGAACTGCTTTTCCTGGTAATACCGGCGTTAGACCACAATCCATAACACCCATGGCTGAAGTGCTGCGTCAAAATGGATTCAGCACGGCTGCTTTTGGTAAATACCATGAAACTCCCCCGTGGGAAATTTCTGTGTCGGGCCCATTAGACCGGTGGCCGACGCATTCAGGCTTTGACAAATTCTACGGTTTCATTGGCGGAGAAACCAACCAGTGGGCACCGTTAGTATATGACGGCGTTGCACAGGTGGAGGTTCCGAAAGATCCTAATTATCATTTCACAACCGACATGACAAACAATGCGATCAGCTGGATGCGTTTCCAACAGGCATTAACTCCGGACAGACCGTTCTTTATGTATTTTGCTACCGGTGCAGCCCACGCCCCGCATCATGCTCCGAAAGAATGGATTGACAAATATAAAGGCAAATTTGATGATGGATGGGATAAACTAAGACAGCAAACACTCGACCGTCAAAAACAATTAGGCCTTGTTCCGCA
>DAINQQ010000319.1:0-4344 GCA_036742645.1 Flavitalea sp. | reverse complement strand
GTGGTTTGGATTTTCCTTACGGATAGCTTCTGCGGCTGCTTTTGCCACTTTTCTATATACATTACCAGGCACCGGGGATCTTTTTGAATGCTGATCATTCATGTCCTCTCGATCGCTTGGTTCATTCACAAGGTCGAAGCTTATTTTTTGCGGCGAAACATTTTTATAGCGTTTGGCCCACATCGCCCAATGGAAATTGAATGCATCCTGTGCGGCCTGGTCGCGCCACAAATTAAATGGCTCATTGAAACCCGCGTTCACGCAGTAGCCGGGTGCACGGTGAAGGTTCAGGCTTACATGCATACCGTATTTGTGTGCCATTGCAACGAGCGTATCTATTTTTTCAACGGCGCGTTCATCAATCTTGTAAGTTTCCTGTGGAGTAATATTCCTGGTTCTATCAATATCCAGGTACCACGGATAAGCTATCGGTATTCGTACAAAATCGAATCCCCAGTCGCGCATCCATTTAAGCTGATCTTCTGTAGTTCCACGTCGGGGTGAAGACGGGTTTGGCGAAAAGAAATCAAGCAGGTTGAAGCCTTTCCATTTGGGAAGTTTGTTTTTTGGCGGAAGATTCAGACCTGTGATTGCATCGGGCGTTAATCCAAAGGCCGTAGCGGCAATGGCAGTATTTCTAATAAATGATCGTCTTTCCATATGGCAATAGTTATAGATGTAATTTATGTAGAAAGTGCTTTAAAAACTTAAACTATACTCTCAAAAAAAAATGATGGTATTCAAAGATTGCTCAGAAGGCTGAAAAAGTAATGCCGCCTTCAAATTATTATTGACCGCGCCAACTTTTGTTTACATTCGAATAACTAACTGCCCCTTCACAACTCTAACCAATTCACTTATGCTGTTCACCAAATCCGCTGGGACAAATATCGAGGTGTTACCACCTGCGCTATTGCCGCCTCTGCAAAAAGATTTCCATCGCATTAGCTCGATAGATTTATTACGCGGAGCGGTGATGATTATTATGGCGCTGGATCATGTGAGGGATTATTTTCATGCCGATACAATGTTTTATGACCCTCTTGACCTGGCAAAAACTAATGTGATTTTATTTTTCACGCGATGGATCACTCACATCTGTGCGCCGGTTTTTGTATTTCTCGCCGGCACGAGTGCATTTCTCTCGGGACAACGCAAATCAAAGAACGAGTTATCACTGTTTTTGGTCAAAAGAGGACTATGGCTGATGTTCCTGGAAGTAACTGTTGTAAACTTTGGGTGGGCATTTAACTTCAAACTGCCATTTATCGGACTGGCCGTTATTTGGGCATTGGGTGTTTGTATGGTTGTCCTGGCTGCGATAATTCGACTTCCTATGAAAGCGACACTTGTCATCGGGTTGTTGTTGGTATTCGGACACAACCTGCTTGATCCGATTCACATTGATACCTTTTTTTGGGCCGGATTACACGAACCCCGGATTTTCCGATTGGACGAAACGCATTCGGTAAGAACGGCATATCCCGTTCTTCCCTGGATTGGCATTATGTGCCTGGGATACTGTTTGGGGAATCTCTATCTGAAAAATGTATCGCAGGCTGTTAGAAAAAAATGGTTGCTGACGATTGGTTGTTTGGCTATTTTGCTTTTTATAGTTCTTCGGTGCATCAATTTATACGGGGATCCATCTCAATGGTCACAGCAAGGATCATGGCAATTCACGATCCTTTCGTTTTTAAATACTACCAAGTATCCTCCTTCTTTGCTGTACACATTAATGACGCTTGCACCCGCACTACTATTTTTAGCATTTACGGAAAATTCTGCGAATCGTTTCACCAAGCCGATCATTCATATTGGAAAAGTGCCGATGTTTTATTACCTGCTGCATATTTATTTGATTCATCTGCTGGCAATGTTTGCAGCAGAATTTTCTGGCTTTGATTGGCGAGACATGATTTTAGAGCGCCGTTCGTGGATGGATCCGCGGCTAAAAGGCTTTGGATTTTCGTTGTTAACAACCTACCTCGTTTGGATTGGTGTTGTGGTAATACTATATCCCTTGTGCCGATGGTATGACAGGTACAAATCAGTCCACAGGGAAAAATGGTGGCTGAGTTATTTGTAATGGAGTTGCTGTGTCACGAACAAGGAGAAAAGACAAAACACATGGAAAGCAGGTTTGCCCCGTTAGGGGCTACCGCTTTGTAGCAACCGAAGTTTCGTTCAATCATGCCATTGCCTTGTGGCGATTGCTACAAAGCGGTAGCGCCTAACGGGGCATAGATTGGCGCGTCACCGAGAACGGTCGAGCGCGCATCTCAAAGTTCAAAGTTTCGAGACTTTTATCACCTCATTGACTTTGCAGCTATTTACTACGGTCTACCTTCTCCGCTGTTGTTGGGAAAACACCAACAACGGCTTTCGCATATTCATCGCTTTTTGTATTGTCACCAATAACAGTCGAGCGTGCATCAAACCAAGCCGTTCTTGGTGTTTTCACCAAGAACAGCTTTACAACGATTTCAAAATATCCATCGCTGTTTGTATTGTCACCAATCTGAGGTGCTCCGTGATAAACAAGCCCGGGCAGAGGCCGCTGGTTATCTTAACATTACCATTCATATCTTCCCCTTCAAAAAACCCGGAATTTGATGTAGATTAGATAACACAGAATTTTGAATCGTGAAAGAGTGCATTTTTCTACTGTTAATGATCTCCTTGGCGCATGGCGCGAAAACGCAGTCCCTTAACTGCAACTTCAAAAAACCCGTTATCACCATTCACTTTGGTTCGGGCGATGTCAGAGATATAAATTCGGATGAATCGCTTAACTATGAAAGGGTGCAACACTCCTGCCCTACCGATGGTCATTATAGCTATACATCATACACCAGCGAGTGTTTCCGGGGTGACTGGTTTACCCTGGAAGACCATACACCGGGCGATGCATCCGGAAATATGTTGTTGGTCAATTCATCTTATACGACCGGCACCTTTTTCAAGACAACAGTCAGTGGTTTAAAGGGTGGCACCACGTATGAGTTCGGAGTATGGTTAATGAATGTATGCAAAATCACGGATAAATGCCCTTTTCCACTATTACCAAATATCACCATAAGCCTGCAAACGGCGGGAGGAAAAACGATCGCAAGGATTGGGACGGGTGAAGTAGAAAGAGTTCAGTCACCGCGCTGGACGCAACACAGAGCGATCTTTACGACTCCACCTACAGAAACATCATTGACAATAGTTATGACGAACAGTAAACCTGGTGGTTGTGGAAATGATTTCGCATTAGACGATATCACGTTCAGAGAGTGTATTAAGACGCCACCTCCGGTAGCGACCACACCTAAAACAACAGTCACAAAAAAGCCACAACCAGCAACTGTTAAGCCAGCGGCAAAAAAATCAGCTCCGGTTGCTACAACCAAACCGCCTAAGACCGTAACAATTGTAAAGCAGCAAAAAGATTCGCAGGTATTCTCTCCTCCTGTTGTTAAATTAAAACAACGCGCTTTTCCACCGCCACCGCCGATATTGAGAACAAGAGAAAATACTTTAGTAAAGCAAATTGAAACGGAAGCCGGTCAAATCAAAGTGAGCCTCTATGATAACGGTGAGATAGACGGCGATACTATTAGTATCTATCACAATAATGTACGGATAATGTCACATGCCAGGCTATCTGCAAAACCGATATCAATAAACATTGCCATTGATAGCTCGCAACCACATCACGAATTGGTGATGGTTGCTGAAAACCTTGGTTCAATCCCGCCGAATACATCGGTAATGGTTATAACTGCAGGGGACAAGCGTTATGAAGTTTTCATCTCTTCCAACGAACAACGAAATGCTAAAGTGATTCTGAATCTGAAACAATGACGGTTTACTTCGAGGTACGAAGTAGGCTAATGTACGATGTAGGATGTATGGATGTACGATCTATCTCTTAAGATATTGGTATTTCCTACACGAGGTATCCCAGGCCCGTCTTACCCATAAAGCGGCGACCAAATATCAAACAGTTGATCCAGCAATCAGCCAGGAATATCAGTCCGTTCGCAAATCCCGTAACAATCGTAACTGTTTGTGCTTTTTATAATCAAATCAGAAAACGATATAGTGCTCCGGATTTCTTGCAGCTCTTAATCAATCGGTTCGCTTCATAAGGCAAACGCCACCACATAATCTCCCAATTTGGTACCCAGTTTTCCATGTCCACCCGCAGCAATTACGATATACTGGCGCCCGTCTAATTCGTGAGTCATTGGAGTGGCCTGTCCGCCGGCGGGCAACATCGCCTGCCATAATACTTCCCCGGTGTTTGTGTCGAAAGCACGAATAAATCCATCCATACTGGATGCAATAAAAGTA
>DAINQQ010000318.1:0-4397 GCA_036742645.1 Flavitalea sp. | reverse complement strand
AAGCATAAACGTAAGCGCAAACTGTTTGTATCTGACCGTTTGCAAAGTGCTCAATATATAATCCGGTTGCGTGCTGCCGAGATATTTTTGCTTCGTATCTATTATCGGAAATCCATTTGCCCCAATCAGCAGCGGCTGATCTTCATCTATCCGGATAGGATCTTCTGGTTTGCTACCATAATATCTGCGGAATGTTCTGCCGAACAAAGCTCCATATTCGTAACCCGGAATCAATTTCATATTTGCGTTCGACGTTAGGTAACCAAAGTGAGTGGCAGTTAATATTTCGGTAAGTCCCTGGTTCAACTTTACAACTTCGTTTTTGTTACTCCAGAAGTTGATATTGAAGTCCCATGAGAAGTCCTTTGTTTTAACGGGCATGGCAGTAAGCGTTATCTCTATTCCCTTGTTTTCAATCTCACCAGCGTTAATGTAGGCTTCATCAAAGCCGGTGGTGTTGGAAATTTTTACCGGTAAAAGGAGATCTTTACTGTTAGACATATAACCTATTACTTCGAGCCCCACGCGGTTTTGTAAGAATCTCAGCTCTAAGCCACCCTCGATGCTACTTGTGAATTCAGGCTTTAATAAAGGATTACCTAAACGATCGGTATTTGTGAAGGGCAAGACGCCACCGACAGGAGCAACAGAAACAAACCCGGTTGTAGTGCCATATGGGTTTCCGTCCTTACCCACCTTCGCATAGGACAGTTTGAATTTCCCATAATTCCACCAGGTAGGCAAAGTAAACATGTCACTGAAGACATAACTCAAGCTTGCGGAAGGATAAAAATAGCTCCGGTTATCTTCCGAAAGTGTTGAAGTAAAGTCATTCCGACCTGTGAGATTCAAAAAAAGATAGTTTTTAAAACCAACGGTGAGATCGCCGAAAAATCCATAGTTGCGATAATCTTCTATGAATTGAGTCGAAAGAATTCTTTTTGCATTCTGCATAAGAAAAAGGTCAGGTACCACCAGCGTGTCTCCAGTACTGCTGATTCTTCTAAGCTTTGAATCACGGAGATCATGTCCCAATTTTAGATCAAGCGAAAAGTCCTTCCCAAGAGAATGAGTAAGATTTGCTATAAAAGTGGAAGTGATGATCCTGTTTTTTAGATTATGTTCCTGGACAAATCCAAACCCATTGTCTCCATTGATTAATTCTCCCACCACCCCTTTGGGACCGGGAGCATTTCGCGTTCTATTGTCCGTATAAAAATCATCTCCGATCCGATATGTAAAATTCAACCATTCTGTAGGAGCATAATTAATATTCGTACTGGCTATGATACGATTCACATTATCGTAAAAGCGGTTAGTGGCAAGGGTGTATACAGGATTATCGTTTTCCCTTCCATAATTTTTTTGTGTTCCGTCTGGCTTGATATAATCCATCACATCCCATCTTGGCGACCAGTAAATTAATTGCTCACCATACCGATCTGCATTGACCCGGGATCCACCAGAGTTTATGAAATTCAGGGAAGCGCCGACTTTAATTTTCTTGCTTACATTCAGGTTCCCGTTAAGTCTTGCATTATAGCTCTTGTAATCGCTAAAAGGGATCACACCATCCTGGTTAGAATAAGAGAAGGATGCTCCCATCTGCAACAACTCGGAGCCTCCCATCAAACTAATAGAGTGTCGGGTTTGATTTCCTGTACGATAGCCCTGTTCAAAGTTGTTATAGATCGCGTCTGGGTGCGTTGGATCTAAGGATTTTCCTTCTGCGATTGTAGGACCCCATGAAGGCCAGAAACTCGTAGGATCGTAATCCGGCTTCCGCGAGACAGTTCCCAGGAAACCCTGGGTGAATTTACTTTGCACATCGGGCGTTTTATTCACCTTTTCAAATCCATAAGTGCCCGTATAGCTGAGTTGAACCTTTCCTCCTTTTGCGCTTTTCGTGGTGATCACAATTGCACCGTTTGCAGCACGAATACCGTATAAAGCAGTTGCTGCGCCACCTCTCAGAACACTTATGCTCTCAATATCATCGGGATTGATATCTGCAGCCCGATTAGTCATGCCTCTTGTTTCACCACCCCCAGTTTCAAATGTGCTGTTATCGATTTCAACGCCATCCAAAATAAATAGAGGTTGGTTATTACGTCCTGCATCCAAAGAATTAATTCCTCTGATCCGAATCCTTGCTCCCTGGCCAGGTGCTCCGCCTGTGCTGGTAATTGTTACCCCGGCCACTTTACCTTGTAAGGCATTCACAACATTGCCTTGTCGATTAACATTTAAATCTTCCCCGGATACGCTTTGAGCTGTATATCCCAGCGACTTTTTTTCTTTCTTTATTCCAAACGCCGTTACAATCACTTCCGATAATTCTGCAGAAGTCCCTAATGAAATTGCGTATTCATTCCCCGATCCGAGTTGAAGTTCCCGGCTCGTGAAACCCGCCGACGAAACGATCAGAACAGAGTTGGAAGATGGTACCATAATGGTGAACCGACCATTTTCGTCGGCTGAGGTACCGGTTGTAGTTCCTTTTACGAGGATAGAGGCGCGTGGGACGGGTTTATTTACCTGATCGGTAACCCTCCCGGTTACTTGCCGCGTTTGGCAAAACAGAGACAGTGGAACCAATAAAAACATTGGTATCCATAGAAAACGTTTTAGCTTTCCCATTAGAAAATTAGTTTTTTGGTTTTTTAGAACTTAGTTTAAACAATACCCAATTAAAAGATAGATCACTTTCGAATCAAACATGCTGCTTTGGTTGCAGTTTTTTTCGGATAATTGCGAGAATCTACAGAGGACTTAATAAAAAGCCCGAAGTATGAGTATATAAACCGCAAAAAACCGCATAAATTTCCCAAAATACCAATTGGAACCAGGCTCTCTAGTGGTAATAGAACAAGTACATTAAAAGACAAGAGGCTGCCTCAAAACGCAATGTTCTATAGTTGCCAAAGGCACAGAAACACAAACTGGTGGTTTTTAACTTACACCTTTATTTGTGTCTTTGTGCCTTCATAGCAAAAAGCATTTTTTCGACCGCCTCTCTAGTTATTCATTTCAAACCTGCCTGCCGGCGGGCAGGTCTTCAAATTTGAATTAGTTTTCCCTTCCATGACAGTTCTTAAACTTTTTCCCGCTTCCACATGGACAAGGATCATTTCGCCCAACTTTAGGGCCTACACGAACCGGTTCCTGCTTCACTGGAGTGGGATCATAATAATCGTTTTCATTGGCCGAGTAATCATCACCTCTTGAATCGATCTCCTCTTTATTGGCACGCATGCGGCTCATATCTGTCTTTTTCTCCTGGCCTTCGCGGATCTGTGATGTATTTTGTTGTTCAACCGGGATGGCGCTATGACATAAGAAGCTCACGATTTCTCTATTTACTTCGCTATCCATACGCTTAAACAAATCGAATGCAGTGATCTTATAGATAACCAACGGATCTTTCTGCTCGAGATATGCAGTCTGTACACTTTGTTTCAGATCGTCCATCGCCCTCAAGTGTTCCTTCCATGTTTCATCGATAATCGCAAGAGTGATCTGTCTCTCCAAAGCACTTGTAAGTTCGCGCCCCCCGGTATCAATTGTTTTATTAAGATTGGCGAGCACCTGGATACCTTTCTTTCCGTCTGAGAAAGGAACCACAACATTCTCAATATGGCTTCCCTGTGTCTGACGAATATTTTTAAACACCGGAATTGCATTCTTTTGCAAGTCCAATAATTTTTGTTCATACCTCGTTACGGCTTCCTGATACAGTTTCTCCGCAAGATCATTTACATGGCCCTTTTCAAATTCTTGTTGTGTGATCGAACTGTCGATGCCAAAATTAACAATAGCCGATAGTTTGAATCCTTCATAGTCATTTTGCTCCTGGAATGAATTGATCAATCCCTCAGCAACAACATAAAAAGCATTATCGAGATCGAGTGCGAGACGTTCTCCAAACAACGCATGGTTTCTCTTCTTGTAGACCACGTTACGTTGTTTGTTCATTACGTCGTCATATTCAAGCAATCTTTTACGAATGCCGAAGTTGTTTTCCTCCACTTTTCGCTGGGCTCTTTCAATACTTTTTGTGATCATGCTGTGCTGGATCACTTCCCCTTCTTTATAACCAAAGCGGTCCATGATCGAAGCGATTCTCTCGCTTCCGAATAAGCGCATCAGGTCGTCTTCAAGCGAGGCATAGAACTGTGTTGTGCCCGGGTCACCCTGGCGTCCCGAACGACCTCTTAATTGCCTGTCTACACGCCTGCTCTCGTGGCGTTCAGTACCGATGATCGCAAGTCCGCCAGCCTCCTTCACACCAGGACCAAGCTTGATATCTGTACCACGACCAGCCATGTTTGTAGCGATAGTAATAGCACCCGCCAAACCGGCTTCCGCTACAACCTGCGCCTCTCTTGCGTGCTGTT
>DAINQQ010000317.1:0-4438 GCA_036742645.1 Flavitalea sp. | reverse complement strand
CAAGTATGCTAACTCCTTGCAGTGGTCCTTTTTCATCTCTTACAGTTCCTCTTAACTGTAATACTTGCGCAACGGCGTCAGAACTATAAACAAGAAGAATCAAGGAAAGGAACGTAATTGTTCTTTTCATGATGAATTGTTTCGTAATAATTAGTAAAACAGATCACTTAAATCAGAATCCGCTTGCCATTCTGCCGAAGCTTAAGAAGAGAAAAAGCGATTGATGAGAAGAAAAGACGCATGAGCAATCCTCGATCTGCATCAATCAACAAACACGTAAATTATCGGGCGGATAATTGTTTACGTGAATTATGAGGTTGGTTTGGACAATCATTATAAGATCCTCAAAATCCTTCCTGCTTCAGGGTAATATTGCTCTTATTTGTCATTGTCAATACATCCGATGCAATTTAAAACTAAAATCCAATTCAAAAATACATTTGAAAACATCAAACGTTTGAAACTTGTAGCCTGAATGGGATGATAATTGAACCCTTGCAGAACCTCTTGATCGTATTATCGGGGATTTAGAGCGCTTACACTGGAAGCATGTGGTCATCGAAGATATTTTGATTACTGAAATTGTTTTGGAGCCCTTTAAACAGGGATAAGTCCTGCACCGCATTAACTGTATCGCTGAGAGGATTGTTGCCTTGCGGTATCGGCCGGAAATTTAAACACGTCATCAAGTTTCCACAGCAATTCCAATCCTTTCACCATCCGGAATTTATATAATATAAATGTCCAGCAGCTCAATCAAATTATTAAAGAGATCCGGTTACAGGTTCAAATCCTGCTCTTGTTGCTAATGCCAATGGAACAACTTCTGAGAAATTTTCCATCCTTCCTCAGTCTTAATCAGATTGAAAAGATCGGACATGTGCACTCCGGAGCCGGCGAGTTTGCCCGACCACTGTTTAACTTCGAGACGAACAACGGCGATAGTTTCTAAAATCTCGATACTGGCGAAGCTTGGTTCAATGTCAGGTGCAGGTCCGTTTCCGTCAATCCAGTCAAACAATTGCTGTATAGGACCGAATAGTAGGGTGCCACCCACATAGCCAACGAGAGTGGCCTCAGAATGGAAACCTGGCCGCATTAGTTCGCTACTTCCAACTTGTGATCCATCAATGTAATATTGCATCGTTTTTACAATGGCGTCGTATTCTACGAGAAGGTCATGCTCTCTGAGCGACAGTTGAACTGTTTCCATATTTATTAGTTTTGGTTATTTGAAATATAGTACTCTCTTTAATGTTTTATTTGCACGATTCTTATTCATTTTTTTTTGGACGCGAAGGGGTAGTCATTTAAAAGATGTTAATGTAGTTGTTTATCCACATACACTTTTCTGTCTCTGATATTAGGGTATTTATGATTGGAACGGAAGCTAGCAGTACGGCAGACTTTTTTCATTTTCGCCTAGGGTCTCAGTTCAATAAAAGTGCGGTCACAAGGGGAAGAATTTTGTGTGAGCCCTTAATCATATAAGTTAGACCTAAAAGGTGACCTAACAAAAAATGAATAGACAGAAAACATAATTTTGTTCCTATCCATTAGCCTAGCAACGGTTACACCCTGGTCATTTGCTGGGATTGTCACTTTGTATTCACCATTATTTGACTTGTCCTTTATCGCAGAAGTCTTTCTATTGTCACCGTATCAGGTAGTTTAAGATTGAGTTTGTTTTGGCCGATTGCTACGTTGCAAAAACTTATTGACGCTACGGCACACACAAGAACCAATCTCATTTTTTTCTGTTTTATTACTTTCATAATTTGTTTGTTCGGATTCTTCAAAGTTAAATCGTTGCTCAAATTTATTTGGGAAAAGTTGCAGTGATACTTCGAGGTTAAAGAAAATAGAACAGCTTTGACCTTTAGAACGTTATTTACGTTTCCAAAATTTTGGTTCGAATAGACTACGATTCTCCGAACTTTATGCTTTCAAATTTTATGAATGAAGTGGATTACCCGGGAACGACCAAAGATTGATCGCATTGCATGTCCCTGGCTTCTTAAGAACTTTGTAGACAAGGATGCTGAATTTATTTATGTTGAGGCGAACAAGGTAAAAGAACAAGCGCAGGCATTAGGCGCTATTCCTTTTGACATTCCAGATGTTGAATACTCACATCACCAGGATAAATGCACCTTCGATTATATTATAGAAAAGCACAAACTTCAGGATCCAGCGTTACGAACGATGGCTGTGATTGTGAGAGGTGCAGATACCGACAGGCATGATATTGCAAGCCAGGCGTCTGGCTTGTGGGCAATTTCGGCCGGTTTAGCGTATAATACAAAAGATGATTACGAATTGTTGCAAAAAGGCATGATGATTTATGATGGCCTATACAGCTGGGCAAAACACCTGCAAAACGAAAAGCATACTCAAAATCCTGTCGATCATTTTTTCATAAGTGTATATGATAAGTTTATCAAGCAGAAGTCAGCACAGCGGAAAACGCCTGGCTGGGTTAAGGAATTGAAGCAAATTATACAAGACCAGATCGATAGCAGTTTAACTCTGACTGAAATTTCAAAAGGTCTTAACATTAATCCTTCATATTTATCGCGAGAATTTTCAAAGCATTTCAACAACCTGTCATTTGGTGAGTACATCAGGAAATTAAGAATTGAGAAAGCCATGAATTTAATGATGGAAAACAAATACTCATTAACCGAAATTGCCTACCTCACAGGTTTTTCTGATCAAAGTCATTTCACCCGAATCTTCAGGCAGCACACCGGGAAAAGCCCATTGCACTATAAAAAAAGTTTAGCACAAGGTAAAGAGGATACCAAAAGTTAATTGCGTTCTATTTCCATGGATCAGCGGATTCTAACATTGTGCTTGGAATTACCTATGAGTACCGATAGCACGTTGTTATTACAAAGACAAGATGTCGCAGCGCTTTTATCTCTGGAAGAGTGTATGGATGCTGTTGAACAGGCGTTTTGTCTTCATGCACAAGAAAAGGCACCTACCCCAAAAGTCATCGGACTGCACAGTGACAACGGTGGTTTCCATATTAAGGCTGGAATACTGGAGTTAAAAAGGCCATATTTTGTTGCGAAGATGAATGCAAATTTTCCAGGTAACCCCAAGCTGTTGGGTCTCTCAACTATACAGGGTATTGTTATTGTTTGTGATGCAGAAAATGGAAGATTACTTGCCTTGATGGATTCTATTGAATTAACAATCATTCGGACAGGCGCAGCTACTGGTGTGGCTGCAAAGTATCTATCACCTGCTAACGCAACAGTTGCTACCATTTGTGGCTGTGGCAACCAGGGAACAGTTTCGCTTAAGGCTTTACGAAAAGTGAGGAATCTTGAAAAAGTGTTTGCATTTGACGTTGAAAACACCCAGGCAGAGAAATTAAGAGAGCAATCAGGAACCGAGGTCGAGATTGTTACAGTTGATGTCAATGATCTGCCACAGGCGATAAAGCAAAGCCAAATCATTGTTACATGTACTCCTTCTAAAACTCCCTTTCTTCACCCAAAGGACGTTTGTCCTGGTTCGTTCATTGCCGCAGTGGGTGCGGATAGTGAAGACAAACAGGAACTTTTCGCTGAGCTTGTTGCTTCGAGCAAAGTGGTAACTGACATCACAAATCAAAGTGTGTCAATAGGAGAACTTCATCACGCATTAAATCAGGGATTAATGACGGTTGCACAAGTACACGCACAATTAGGGGAGATCATCGCCGGAAAAAAACCCGGACGAGAATCAGATAAAGAAATTATTGTTTTTGATAGTACAGGCACGGCACTGCAGGACGTAGCTGCTGCAGCTATTGTTTATGAAAAAGCAATTGCAAATCGTGTGGGAAGGAAGCTGGATTTCGCTGCGTAAATCTATCGCATCTGAAATCCAGCTCAACATTACAAAACAGATCTCCCTGTAATAAATAAACATCTTTCGATATAAAATGGATAACAAGAGAGCGAGCTAAAATAGACCGGATTGCGTGTCCATGGTTAATTAAGAATTTCATTGATAGAGAAGCCGAGTTCATCTTTGTGCCAAAAGAACAAGTCTTTGCGAAAGCGGACGAGCCAGGCAATTCCTTACGACATTCCAGGAGCGGAATACAGTCACGAGGGTCAATATTGCACGTTTGATTACATCGTAAAGAACATAACCTCACATACCCGGCCATTCAACAAATTGCAACGATTGTACGAGGAGCAGACACTGACAATTTTCAATTAGCACCACAGTCTGCTGGACTTTGGGCGATATCGGCTGGGCTTTCCCGTAACTACCACGACGACTACGAGCAATTAAGCATCGGCCTAAAAATATCATGCACTTCATAGCGCGGCAAAATATGCCCGGGGCGAGAAACACACCTGGCAAAACAACTGTAAGAATGAACGAGACGACATCGCCAGTTTATACGCTAAGGGAATTGGTGCAATATTTT
>DAINQQ010000316.1:0-4492 GCA_036742645.1 Flavitalea sp. | reverse complement strand
AAATCAAAATAAAAGGTGAAGGAGTATGCCACGATACCGTCGGTTACACGGTTTTTGGTCCTGTCGAATATGATAAATCGTTTTCCGGGAATAGTCGCGTAAAGAATGACAAGTACTATGCGGTGCGTTGGACGGCTCATGACGCTTCAAACGATTTTTTGTTTTACTATCAATTGAACGGAGCTAAAGGATATGATGATTATGAAGCCGCGTTAAAATATTGTGCGACTCCCGGCCAGAACTTTGTGTTTGCCAGCAAAACCGGGGACATTGCTATCTGGCAGCAGGGCCTTTTTCCTGCAAAGTGGCCGATGCAAGGCGATTTTGTGATGCCAGGTATCGATAGCAGCTATATGTGGCAAGCCATGATACCGCAAGAAGAGAACCCTCACATAAGAAATCCAGCAAGAGGCTTTGTAAGCAGCGCCAACCAGATTCCCGTCGATTCGACATATCCATACTATATCGGGGGTAGCTATGATCTGTATCGGGGTTACATAATCAACCGGTACCTCAAAGAGATGAATTTCATAACCCCGGAAGATATGCAGCGGCTCCAGACAGACAACTATAATGTGTTCGCCGAACTAGCCAGGCCGGTTTTATTAAAAAATATTGACGTGTCACAGTTAAGCGCAGACGAAAAAAAATACTTGGATATCGTTCAACAATGGAATCTAAGAAACGACCCGGCTGAGAAAGGTCCCGCAATATTTATTAGTTGGTTCGACAGTCTTGAAGTGCAGGTTTGGAATGATGAATTGTCAAAGGTAAGCGGCGTGCCGGATAGTCCCGACGAAGCAACGCTGCTGGAAGGATTGTTGAGAGATTCGACATTTAAGTTTGTCGATAATATTAACACCCCCGTGGTAGAAACTTTGCAAGACCTTGTTACGACGGCATTCAAAAAGGCCGTTCCTGCGTTTATAAATGCGGAAAAAAGAGCCTCTCTGTCCTGGGCTAAACACAAAAATACCAGTGTACGGCATTTACTAAGACTTACTCCTTTAAGTCGACTTCATATTGATGTCGGCGGCGGGATACACATAATTAATGCAACCAAGCAATTTCATGGCCCGAGCTGGCGAATGATTGTTCATCTCACCGACGAAACGGAGGCATACGGAGTATTTCCGGGTGGCCAAAGCGGAAATCCTGGAAGTAAATTCTATGATAACTCTATCGACACCTGGGCACGAGGAAAATACAATACGCTGTGGTTTATGAAAAAAGAACAGGCCGGCGATAAGAGAGTGATATCGAGAATGAACTTTACGAAAATATGAACGGTGAGTCGAGTCGCAGTCAGGAGTCAGAAGTTAGCAGTTAGCAGTTAGCAGTTAGCAGTTGAAATAAGGGAGTAGAAGATAAGAGAGAGTAAGTTCTTAATAACATTTCGGTTTTTCAAAACCAAATTCTGGATTCCGAATTCCAAATTCTCTAAACATTCGCATCAATGAAGTTCATCGTTTCTGTATTACTGACGGCATTATTAAGCTTCGCAGCGGGTCTTTATCTTCCCTGGTGGAGTATCGCGCTTTGCGCGTTAATCGTATCTGTGTTAATACTTCAAGAGCCCTTTAAAGCATTTTTGGCAGGCTTTTCGGGCGTTTTTTTATTATGGCTTATTTTCTCGTGGTCTATTGATTCTGCAAACGATCAGCTACTTTCACATAAAATTGCCCAGATTTTTCCACTGGGAGGGGTGTCATTTTTGTTGGTACTGGTAACTGGGCTGGTCGGAGGATTAGTAGGCGGGTTAGCTGCATTCTCCGGGAGCTACCTTCGTTTCGGCTCCGTAAGAAAATAGGCATCGCAGCTGTTAAAACTTCCTCAAAGCCTGAACAATTTTTGCTTGCGATCTGTTTCAACGGTTACATTCGTTTCATTGATTTTTACCTGCATGAAACCAACTTTACTCGCTTCACTATTTTTTTTCACTTTTTTAAATGCTCATGCAGGCCGCGCCTCCGGCAAGGTAACAGATGATAAAGGCAACCTTCTCCCTTTCGCTTCAATTCTAATCAAAGGAACCACCCGGGGAACCACTGCGAATAACGAAGGGCGATATTTTATAACACTTGATGCAGGAAATTATACAATCATCTGCCAGTATGTTGGTTACAAGCGGCAGGAGAAAACGATTGAAATTTCCAACTCGGATGTCGAGGTAAATTTTCAGCTTTCATTACAGGAACTATCAATGGCTGCCGTAGTCATTAAACCCGGAGGGGAAGATCCGGCATACGCGATCATAAGAAATGCGATCAGGAAGCGGGAGTTTTACCTAAACCAGTCGGACAAATTTCAGTGCGAAGTCTATATAAAAGGACAGCTAAGATTGAGAAATTATCCGAAAAAGTTTTTCGGTCAAACGGTCGACTTTGAAGATGGCGACACCAGCAAAAAGAAAATTGTTTTTCTTTCCGAAACCGTTGCCAGGTATTCCGTCGATAAACCGAACAAAGCAAAAATAGAAGTTCTTTCTACCAAGGTTAGTGGCCAAAGCGATGGATATGGTTTTAGTGTACCACAGATTGTATCATTTTATGAAAACAACATTCAGATAGGCAATTTGAACGCCAGGGGTTTTATCTCTCCAATCGCTAACAACGCCTTAAACTTTTACAAGTACAAACTTGAAGGTGTATTTATCGAAGATGGAAAAGAAGTCAATAAAATAAAAGTAATCCCGAAACGAAAATATGAACCTCTTTTCAGCGGCTACATCAATATCACTGAAAACGATTGGCGTATTCATAGCGTACAGTTGCAACTAACAAAGGAATCGCAAATGGAACTGGTAGACACGGTGCGCATCGAGCAGTTACATATGCCGTACGAAAATGATGTCTGGGTCATCAAATCACAGGTCATTTATCCTTCAATAAAAATGTTTGGCTTCGATGCATATGGAAGTTTTGTAAACGTTTATTCCAAATTTGAAATCAATCCAGATTTTGCTAAAAAATATTTTAATAGCACGCTATTGAAATTTTATGAAGGCTCGAATAAAAAACCAGCCGATTATTGGGACTCGATACGCCCTGTTCCTTTGATGGCGGATGAAATAGCGGATTACACAAGAAAGGATAGCCTCGAGCAGGTTAGAAAGGATCCACGATATCTTGACTCTCTCGATCGGCGAAGGAATCGTGTAACAGTGATGAAGATTTTAATTCAGGGACAAAATTTCAGTCGGGAAAAAAAGAGGGAGTCGTTTCATATCAATCCCTTGCTAACAACGATTTCTTACAACACCGTTGAAGGAGTGGTTGTAAACTTGCGAGGAAGCTATTTTAAGCGACTCGATAGTAATTCAGGTTCCCGGCGAAGCATTTTTGTTGCCCCTGTCATTCGTTATGGATTTAGCAATACACATTTGAATGCTTATTCCACATTTGGTTATAATTATGGAAAGAAATATTTTTCTTCCCTAAATGTATCTGGAGGCAAACGCGTATACCAATTCAATAACGCCGGCCCTATTCTGCCTTTCGACAATTCACTTGCCACTTTATTCTGGGAGAGAAATCATATGAAAATCTATGAAGCCTGGTTTGCCCGGATAGGATTTGTTAAGGGCATTGGCGAAGGAGCTTCGATTTCTGCAAATGTCTCATACCAGGATAGAATACCGTTAGAGAACACCACCGATTATACAGTTAGGGACTATAAGGAAAGAGCCTTCACGCCGAACTACCCGGAGATCATGACCGCCAATTTCCAAAGGCACCAGGCATTAACCGTAACTGTAGGAATCCAGTGGAGACCAGGAGGACGTTATATCGAATACCCGGATAGAAAAATCAGCATTGGTTCTAAATACCCCACTTTCAATGTTTGGTACACTCAAGGCGTTAGCGGATTATTTGGAAGTGACATCGATTACAGCAAGTGGTATTTCGGTATCAATGATAATGTCAATCTTAAACTTTGGGGGCGCATTCGATATTCTTTCGGCGCCGGCGGTTTCATTCAGCGCGATCACCTGGAGATGCCCGATTTCACTCACTTCAACGGCAATCAGATAATCCTCGCGAACGATTATATGAGCAGTTTTCAATTGCTTCCGTATTACAAATTCAGCAATTCAGACCGTTTTTATGCCAAGGCTCACATCGAACACAATTACAACGGCTTACTTACTAATAAGATTCCCCTCTTTCGAAAACTGAACTGGCATCTGGTAACCGGTGCTAATTCCTTCTATTTAACCAGCGGCAGCTATTATATTGAGCCATTTGTTGGTCTTGAGAATATCCTGAAAATTTTTCGAATCGATTTCATCTGGGGAATAGAAAAAGACCAACCATCCTCCACTGGTATTAGAATCGGACTTCGTGGGATAAACAGGGGCGATAATGAGTGATAGCCATCCGGTACCCGCATGCATCCCGCACGAATCGGCGAGTCACCCGCGAGAATCTTTTGTCAAGCCTCTGCGCAACCCTCTGTGGTTAAAAAAATTGACTATATAAAAAGAAAGGTC
>DAINQQ010000315.1:0-4504 GCA_036742645.1 Flavitalea sp. | reverse complement strand
CAGAAAGAGTAATTCGTGCAATTTGTGGCGAACAAAATTCCAGATTATTCTAACCGTCGACCGTGAGGGAATTTAATGAACTACGTTATGATCACTTGTTTTTTCCGCGGAAGCAGTGCCACTGCTATTGTACCAATTACAGACAAGGAAATTAACGCTGTAAAGCCGAGTGCATAGCTTCCGGTCCTGTCCCGAAGTGTACCGGCCAGTATTGGTCCGAAGGCTTCTCCTAAACCGTCAACCGTTAAAACAAGTCCCATTACCCGGCCCATCACCTTCACTCCAAATAGCTCAGCTGCCATCAAAGGAATGATCATATAATCCCCGCCAAGACCGATACCAAATATAAAAGCAAAGAGATAAATAATACCGGGAGTGGATGCCCAGTAAAGTAATATGATGGAGAAGGTGACGAGAAAATAAATGAGCATCATCACATATTTCTTTGGATAGCGGTCCGCCAACCACCCCATAAGCAGGCGGCCAATTATACTTGCACCAAGTACCATTGACATTACATTAGCGGCCTCTCCTTGCGAGTACTTCAAATCGAGGCTGAAAAATAATTTTAAGTTCTGGCTCATGCCTGCGACTGCAGCTATGGAACACATACTTCCTATTGCTAATAGATAGAAAGACCTGTTCTTCAGAATACTTTTAAACGGAATTTTAGGTTCATCTATTTTCTCCACTGTGGCACTGCTTGCGGGATTTTCCTTTACGAACCACGCCATTGGAAAGGCAACAGCAATCATAAATATTCCCAACACGACCAGGGACGAACGCCAATCCATTTGCATATTGAGCCACTTCGCTATCTGTGGCACCAACATTCCGCCGATCCCGATGCCCAGGTAAGCAATGCCCATCGCTTTGCCGCGGGATTTGTTGAACCACCGTGAGGTTAGGACCTGGTTTGGCAATGGACCGCCGCACATATATCCCAGTGCCATTAATAAATAGAATGAATAAAATTGCCAAAGGGAGTGCATTGTACTTAAACCAATCACCGCAAGACCACACATCATTATCCCGGAAAGCATCAACCTTCTCGGCCCGAACCTGTCCACAAACCAACCAGCCGCAAAACCAAATAAAGGACCAATAATAACCTTACCCGCTACATTACCCGAAGTAACTGTAGCCCGTGTCCAGTTAAATTCCTTCACCCAGAAATCAAAGAAGAAAGGAAGGCCATAAAACATGATGCCAACTATTGAGAACAAGCTCAGAAAGCCAGTAGCCGCCACCTTATATTGCCCGGAATTTAGTTTTTCAGTTTGCATGTTGTGGAATGTTCTTATCTCAACAGCGATGGTTAGCTGCGATATTTTATTCCATAATATTAAGCATTGAATTTTACATTCCTGCTAATTGTCTGAACCATGATTAAAGGATTAAAGGATTGCTTGAACAATCATGTAAATCCTTTAATCAAGCAAATCAAGGTTCAGACAATCACAGTCAAGCAAAATCAAGGTTCAGACAGATTATGGCGCAAACATCATGGCAATAAAAAAACAGGCTGTCTGAATGGCTTTTTGGCGTCGCAAAAAGCGCTTCAGACAGCCCTCGATCATCGGCTAATTGGCTAATCATCACATCGGCTCATCCATCTCACACCTCCTCCCGCGCCATCCTACTATAATCCTCCTGCAATTTTTTCTGTATCTCAAACGGTACCGGTGCATATTCATGAAAATGCATTTTGAATTTTGCCCGGCCCTGCGTAATGGATCGAAGAGAAGAAGAATAATCGCTCATTTCTGCCAGGGGAACTTTAGCATTGATCCTTGTAAAATGTCCTTCTGCATCCATGCCTTCCACAATCGCGCGGCGTGTTTGCAGATCACCGATCACTGAACCCGTGAGGTCGTCAGGACTTGACACTTCCACATTGTACACCGGTTCGAGTATTTGTGGATCTGCTTCCTGGAATGCCTGTTTGAAGGCTTTAAGTCCTGCTATCTTGAACGAGATATCATTTGAATCTACGGCGTGCATCTTGCCATCGTACACACATACCCGAACATCACGCACGTAGGAGCCGGTTAATGGTCCTTCATGCATTTTTTCCATTACCCCTTTCAATATCGAAGGCAGGAATCGCAGGTCAATAGCGCCACCAACAATACAATTGTAGTAAACAAGCTTCCCACCCCAGTCAAGCGCTATCTCGTCACGGCCCCGAACATTCAGATTCTTCGGTTCAGGCATTCCTTCATACCAGGGTTCTATCCTCATAAAGACCTCCCCAAACTGCCCGTTACCGCCCGATTGTTTTTTGTGACGATAATTCGCTTCGGCCACTCGTCGGATAGTCTCCCTATAAGGAATTCTTGGCTTAATAAATTTCACCTCAACTTTATTGAAGTGTTCAATTTTCCATTTGATAACGGCAAGGTGCATATCACCCTGGCAATGGATCAGCATCTGTTTCAGCTCGGGCGAAAATTCGATAATGACCGTTGGATCTTCTTCCTTCAATTGATGCAAAGCAACCGATAATCTTTCTTCCTCTCCTTTCTTTACTGCTTCAATCGCCATGCTCATATTCGGAGAAGGAAACACGATTGGCTCCAATTCGATATTCTTGCCACGTTCATGCAAGGTATTGTTGACATGGGTATTCTTTAACTTCAGCGTTGCCCCGATATCTCCTGCAACGAGTTCGTTTACATTTGTGCGTTTGTTACCCTCGACGACGAATAACTGGTTCAGCTTTTCTGATGCACCAGTTGATTCATTCACTAATTCCATCCCCGTCTTAATTGTGCCGGAATAAACTTTGAAGAATGACATTTCACCCACGTGTGGCTCCGACACGGTTTTGAAAATAAACATGCAGGCGCGTCCCTTCGCATCACAAGGTAATTTCTCCCCGCTCTTCGTAACCTGCGCAGGCATTTCATTGGCGCTTGGACAAACAACATCTATAAAGCCCATCAATCTTCCGCTCCCCATGTTTCGCTCGGCAGATAAACAGAAGACCGGGAACAGGTCATGATTGATCATCGCTTTTTTCATCCCTTCCTTCATCTCTTCCTCGTCCAACTCACCTTTGTCGAAATATTTTTCCATCAACGTTTCATCGTTACTTGCTACTGCCTCTACCAGTTCGCGGTGGAGCGTTTCCGCCCTTTCTTTTTCAGAATCCGGAATAGGCAGTTTTTCAGGCTTACCACCGGTATCACGGAATTTATACATGGTCATTCGCAACACATCGATGATCTCATGAAAACCGGCCCCCTGTTGTACCGGGTATTGTACGATCACGATTTTATTGCCGAAATGAGATTTTGCATCTCTTATTGTTCTGTCGAAATCAGCGTTATCGTCGTCGAGTTTATTGACTGCAAATATCATTGGTGTTTTAAATCGCTCAGTATATTCCCATATAATATCGGTGCCCACTTCAACACCCATCACTGCATTCAGGAGCATGATACCGGTATCGGCTACCCGAAGCGCCGAAACAACCTCTCCAACAAAGTCGTCGTAACCCGGCGTGTCAAGTATGTTGATCTTATAACCTCTCCATTTCGTATGTAATAGTTTTGAGAAAATAGAGTTGCCTCTTTCCTGTTCAAGGTCATGATAATCGCCTACAGTATTGCGTTCTACAATTGTCCCGCGGCGGGTCGTAAGTCCTGCTTCGTATAGCATGGATTCCGCCAATGTTGTCTTACCGGAACCAGCATGTCCGAGCAAGACGATATTTTTTACGTGTGAAGTATCAAATTCTGCCATGGCTAAACAAATTTAGAAGTGAACAATGTTTGTTCTTAACATAAGGCAGTTGTATAGGGAGAATAGGAAGACCCGGCACATTATGCCTTACAAATTTCTATCAAAGATTTTAACGCACTGCAGCTACAAAATGATCAAACTCATCGCTCACATCCTGCAGGTGATGATCAAGGTGTTGAAATGAATCAAAAAGATTTTCGTGTTCGGCAAGTGTTTCATCGGAAACCTGTCCTTCGGGTGATGTTGTTTCGATTCTGATCTTGCGATCATGAGCCTTAATGGACTGCTTAAGATCGTGGATGTTGATGAGCTGAATGTGAAATTGGTTGTAAAGGTGTTCTACTTCTAGGAGGACATCTCTGTGAGTCTGACGACCGGCTACTTCCTGTAACCTGACTTTAAGGTGGGTAAACTCGTTTCGACGCGAACGCAATGTGTCTCTCCAGGCATTGCATTCGCCAGCAAGCTGTGCGACATCCGTAGTAACCATTGGAGTAAATTTTAAATGATAAAATAAAGAACTGAGGAAGTTTGGATAGGGAGGGTTTAATCTAATTTAGTAAACTTTCCTCAAAATCAACAGCCACCCCCTCGAAAAATATTAACCCTTTACTGACGGTTTTTTGCGTGACCGTATTTATACTACTCCACGCTAAATCAACCGGGGGGTGGCCACGGATTATACGGATTAGCACGGATTTGGAAACTAAACAAATTCTGAAAATTAAAGGCGAGCATTTTTATATTTCACACA
>DAINQQ010000314.1:0-4529 GCA_036742645.1 Flavitalea sp. | reverse complement strand
TGAAGAGCTTGTCACTATGCAGATATTTTCCTTCTTTGTATTTGGACCTTTGCAGGAAATAGGAAATATCCTTTTGTCTTATCGCGAAGCTGAAGCCTCCCTGAACAACTTTAATAACCTGATGGAAAAGCCACCGGAATTGCAACCGCTTCATCCAAAGCATCTGGGCGAAATCAGAACGCTGGAATTCCAGGGAGTCACTTTTAAACATCAAACCGCACAACAAAAAGCAATCGATGATATCGACTTTTCAGTTGATCTTGGCGAAACAATAGCCTTTGTGGGACCATCTGGTTCGGGAAAAACAACACTGATGAAATTATTAGTGGGATTGTATCGTCCCCAACAGGGCAAGATTCTTTATAACGGGATCGATGAAACGTCGATAAACTTCGACGATCTGAGAAACCAGATCGGATTTGTAACACAAGATACGCAGCTCTTCTCGGGCACAATCAAAGAAAACCTGACTTTTGTGTATCCCGCTGCCACTGACGATGATCTTCACGAAGCACTTAACCGCGCCTCATGCCAAAGCCTTCTCATCAGAGCAGAGAAAGGACTCGAAACAACAATTGGCGAAGGAGGATTGAAACTATCGGGAGGAGAAAAACAGCGTATATCCATTGCTCGCGCATTACTTCGCAAGCCGCGACTGCTTCTATTTGATGAAGCAACTTCTGCGCTTGACTCGCTGACAGAGGACGAAATCACAACTACTATCAGACAAATTTCGGCGTCGCGCAGCCAGATAACGATTTTAATCGCCCATCGGCTTTCAACAATTATGCATGCTGATAGAATTTATGTACTGGAAAAAGGCGAGATTGTAGAAACAGGATCGCATACTAGTTTGTTACAGGAAAAGGGCTTGTACTACGCTATGTGGAGACAACAGATTGGAGAAAGAAAGAGCGGCGGTACCATACCTGAACAAACGATCCAGGTAGCAGATAGAAAGGAACCGGTGTCTTCAAATTAATCTGAAGTTATTTGCGAAGCTCAACTACCGAAACATGCAGCCGCTATCTGTGGTAATTATCACATTCAATGAAGAAAAAAATATTGCCAGGTGTATAGATTCTGTTAGGGATGTGGCTGACGAAATTGTTGTTCTCGATTCTTATTCAACAGATAATACCCTGGCAATTGCTAACGGCAAAGGCGTGAAAATTCATCAGCAAAAATTTGTTGGTTACGGACAACAAAAAAACGATGCACTGGGGCTATGCACACATGAGCTCATTCTGAGTCTTGACGCCGATGAAGCGCTCAGCGAAAAGCTGGTTAAGGCGATCGTTGAGGAGAAAAAGAATCGCAGCGCTGACGCGTATATGATGAATCGTTGTACAAACTATTGCGGGCAATTCATTCGTCATGGCTCCTGGTACCCAGATAGAAAAATCAGGTTGATTCGAAAAAATATGGCTTCATGGAGCAATGCAACCATACATGAAAAAATGGAAACGATTCCCGGAGCCAATATTAAACAGTTAAAAGGTGATATTCTCCATTACTCATTCAATAGCATAAAAGAGCATGTGGCTCAGAATAACAAGTTCAGCACGATTTCGGCAGAAACACTGTTTTCCAATGGTTGCCGTACAAACCTGATTAAAGTAATCATTAATCCCTGGTGGGCTTTTGTTCTTTCTTACATTATTAGAATGGGCTTTGCTGACGGTCTATACGGGTTTATTATAGCGGTAAATATCTCGCACCTCACGTTTTTGAAGCATACTAAATTGATGGTGCTGCAACGCCAGAAAAAACGATCAGCCGGCCGTTGATTGGAGCAATAATCCTAGCTTCACGCCATGAAATCGGTCATGAGTGAGCAGAAACCTGGCAAACCAAATTTTTTTTGGAGTTTATTTTCTATGAAATGTCCCCGCTGCCGAAGAGGCCCAATGTTCACCAATAACAATCCATGGAACCTTAAGAAAGTTTTTTCAATGCCTGAACGTTGCCCGGAATGTGGCCAGCCGTATGAGTTGGAAG
Organism: Flavitalea sp.; assembly: GCA_036742645.1. Classification (GTDB taxonomy): domain Bacteria; phylum Bacteroidota; class Bacteroidia; order Chitinophagales; family Chitinophagaceae; genus Flavitalea. Next base: position 2,528 of record DAINQQ010000314.1, on the reverse strand, counting down.
TAGGCTTCTGGTATGGGACGGGCTTTGTAAGCTATGGTTTGTCGATCGCGCTTATGGTCATAGGTTTTGTTGCCTGGTATATTTTAATTGGAATGTCTGTGAAAGATAACCGGTTTTTCTGGTGGATGGGTATCAACGTAGTTATGCTGATTGTTCTTCAGCCCTGGTTAATGAGACTGAGCAGGGTAATCTATTTGTATTTCTTTGTAAAATACGATCCCAACTATAAAAATACTCCTGTCAAAACATTCGACTACGATTCGGAAGCGTACACGAAGAAAAATCCTACGGGTTAGACTCCTCTTTCTCTTCACGCACCCGTAAAATATTTCCGAAGAAGTTCGACTTTGTTAGTTCCTCCATATCTTTTAATTCTATTTCGAGGGCTCTCATGCTAAGCGTGATCTCAACCAATGACAATACAAGCGACAACATAAAACTAACCATGCTGAAAGCGAATATCCAGTAGCTTGCCTGCTCCCATCCTCTAAAAATACAGTACATGCATACCACACAAAACAAAAAACTAACGACTCCTGCTCCCTGCATCGACCTTATTAGCCGGATGCGTGTGCGCAGGCTCCTGATCTGCGTAACAATATGCTTTTGATCCGGATCCTGTTTGTATTTATCATGTAATTTCCGGATAAGGCTGGCCAGTGCGAGAAATCGATTGGTATATGCCAACATCATCAAAGAAATGGCCGGAAATAAAAGTGCAGGCGTCGTGATGGATAATTGCATTTATTAAAAATTATCCGCAAAATTAAGGGTTAAAAAAAGAAGCCCCGAAAATCGGGGCCGCTTAAGCTTTATAAAATCAGGGTTAGTAATCATATTAACGCAAAATTTATAGAAATAGTATGTGAGTCAATTTTGTTTAAAAGAGATGGGAATATTCAGTTTGATACTGTAGTTCCTACCCATGTTATAAACACCTCGTCTTCCTGTAACGATATTTTCTGGCGCATATTTCAGTCGGCTCAGGTGATTTTGATAAGCAATATCACCGATATTGGAGGCATTTAAATAAATACTGGCGATCGCTTTATTCTTTTTTGAGGTTATATCCATGCTTACGCCGGCATTAAATAACGTGTAACCCGCCGTACTGGTTTCGGTTCCGTAGCCTGTAAATGCATCATTCTGCGAAAAAGTATTATCCATTTCTGCCTTGAGTGAAAGGTTACGGATGAAGTTACCCTCACGAAATAAATCGGCTCTGATCTCGGAGATCAACCTCGCCGCTGGTATCGAAGGAATATTTTGGGTGCCATCAATCGAAGTTTTGAAAAGTCCTTTTACAAACGAAAAGCTATTTTCGATATGGAGCCAGTCTAATGGGTGCGGGTGAATATCAAATTTAATTTCCAGGCCAGCCATTTTGACCGTCTGTTGGTTAAACTGAAATGCAGGTGTCATTGTACCGTTAACATTGATCATTGAGTCGGTGCCATTAGCTGCAAGTAGTTTCCTGTAGAAAATAAAATTATTTATGTCATTGTGAAAAAAATTTGTTTCGAGCGAAATATGTTCCGAGTTGAACTCAAGGCCGCCATCCAACTGAAAGCTGGTTTCAGATTTTAAATTGTTGTCACCGTATTCATACCTGTTAGCTCCCTCATGCGCACCGTTTGAAGCGAGCTCAGACAGATTCGGTGCACGAAATCCTCTTGCAGCATTTAGTTTTATCGTAACCATGCTTGAAGCCTGGATAGTAACGCCGACGCTACCAGAAACATTTGAAAAAGATTTTTGAAAAGCGGCGAACTTAAGGTCAGATCCTTCCATAAATGATTTTGAATCTACGGCCCGATGGTCGTACCGGATCCCACCGCTCATCGTGATCTTCTCCCAGGACTTTTGTAAATAAATAAAAGCACCGATATCGAACAAGGAATACTCTGGGATTAAAACCTCTTCACCCCGATTCTGGTTTTCCTGACCCATTCCATTGATACCATAAGATGTTTTCCAGGAATTTTTTTCTCGCGCATGGTAGATTGCTGAAAAGGTCAGCGTATTCAAATGAAAGTATAGTTCTTTTTCAGAAGGATAATCAGCATTTCCAAACTCGGTGCGTTGATTGCGTTGATAACCGGCATTAAGCGAAAGCCGCGCGTTTCCAATATTTAGAGTGTTGTTAGAAGCAACCTTGAAATGTTTAATCTGCTGTTTTGGTATTTGTGGTACAGTTGTCTTAAAGTCACTATCCGCCGGTAACCCCTCCAACCCACCGGGCAGGCGCTTAATAAACAGTCCATCATTATTTCGATCACCTTCAATAATTCCCAAATCCTGGTGAAACTGGCTTACAAGAAGATGCGAATATCCCCAGGTGCCATTGTAGCCGATATAACCTCCAAAATTCGTCTCATTAAACTTTGAATTGAACACTCTCCCATCATACCGGTTTTTGTAATCAGCCGCAGCTTTCCGGGAACCATATACATTCCAGTTAAAACCATGTTGATTACCTGCAATGTTAGCCCCCAGGCCGCGCAGCTGATTGTTGGTTTGATAGTTTA
>DAINQQ010000313.1:0-4534 GCA_036742645.1 Flavitalea sp. | reverse complement strand
GTAGAGCTTGATCCTTGCGCTGTTCAAAACATTGTAACCAAGATCAGCGCCAATGCCAAGGAACCTGACCGTACTGCTTCTTTCGTCCTTGTGTCCGCTCATGCTGCTTCCGGCCAGAAAACCGAAGCCGGAGATCATCCTGTTGTGTTCCTTTAGCCATCCGATTTGAAGCATACCCATGTGATTTGGCAGGTCTTTGTACTGTGGAAAATCAGCAATGCGGCTATTAAGCCCATCAAATTCCTGGAAAGTTGCACCGATTCCACGCATCATGTAATGACTTACGCCTGAGTTTTTTATTTCCTGAGCAACTACCGAGGTAGAAATTGCAAACAGGCAGAGGAAAATTGCGGTTTTCATGAAAGTGTAATTTTTTATCAATAATTATTGTTTGAATCTATAGGTCACATACGGCTATATACGACGAATGCTAATGTATAGTTGTGCAATTTTCGTTCCCGAAAAAATAGCTTCCCGATTTTGTGGAACAGACCTAACCATCAAACGATATAGGGCGATGCAAGTCGGTCGACTGGTAATGATCAACCGTTGACTAAAACGGGATTTTTATAGAATAAACAAGTTCAAGTTAGATCCAGAACCAGAAGTCAGGAGTTAGAATTCACCAGTCACCATAATGAAGATTTCTTTCGGCACATTTTCAACGAAAATCTACATTTCCAGTACTGTATTTGAGATAATAATGAAAAGCGTGTATTCTGCAGCCCTTTTTCGGCAAAAGACTTAGCCCTAAATCGTAGCTTCCAACAAACTCCCGCGTATTACCCTGGGTTGCCGATTTTTTATAATGTGATGCGATCGAGTACGCATGTACCATGGCCGTGTCACCAGTTAGGGTCACCAGATAGGTGCCTGCCTGGTGATGAACTGCGTCAATTCCCTCGAATCCATTTTTCCAATTCTCACAAACTTGTTTTGCCGGCAATGTAGCCGGTTCACCAGCGCCTAATGAGACCATGTCAATCAAAACGGATTCAGTAAACACTTCATCGGACAACTCTTGCCATCGGCGGTTATCTGTGTACACGAATAGCTTATTAACGATCTCAACTATTTGCTCTCTCTTTGTAAATTGTTTTTGCATGGTGGAACTGTCATCAAATTAAGGCAAATCTTTCCTCGAACACATACCGTTCATCTAATAAAAGCGACCGAAACAAGCATGCGGCAAAAACTGGCATCATTTTTTCGGTACTCAGGTCGACGGAATCAGCCACTGCTGATTTCGACGGGACGGATATTCTTCACTTATTATTCTTAAAATTTAGTTGTATGAAAAAAATTTTGGTGTGTTTAGTCATCACCGCTATGGTATCCACTGCTGCAATTGCGCAGGATCAGAAAGATGTTAAGCAAGATCGTACTGAATGGGAAAAGAAAATAAAAGATGAGTTGAAACTAACGGCAGACCAGGCGACGAAATTTGACGCCTTAAGCAAAGAGTATAATGATAAGATAGATGCTCTAATGAGCGATGCAAGTCTTACAAAAGAAGCTCAGAAAGAAAAGAAGATGGCGTTGAAAAAGGAAAAAGAAGGTAAATTAATGGAGTTCCTCACTGCCGAACAACAAGCAAAGTATAAAGAGATCATGGACAAGAAAAAGAAGGAAATGGAAGCCAAGTCAGGATCTTAAGCAGAAATTCAATCGTTATAAATACAAGGGCTAACCGAATGGTTGGCCCTTGTTTTTTTGTCGAACCGTGAACGTCCACTATCAATCGTCGACCCGCGAGGGTCGGCCGTCGACCGAAAAATCATTGTTTCTCATGTCAGGTGCTGATTTTATTTTCATCGATCTGCATTTTCCGTCAACGGTTGAGAGTCGACGGGTTCGACCGAACGGGGATTTTCCTAAATTTATATAACCATGGAAAATACCGTCAGTTTAAAAGTGAATGGCAATAATCACATTGTTGAGGTCGAGCCTGATACACCGTTGCTGTATGTGCTCCGTAACAACTTATTATTAAATGGTCCGAAGTATGGCTGTGGGCTCGAGCTTTGCGGGAGTTGTATGGTGCTGATCAATGGCAAGGCAACGCCGAGCTGCAGGATGCCTTGCACTACAGCAGCAAAATTTGACATCATAACGCTTGAAGGCCTTGGAAATGCCGAGGCATTACACCCAATACAAAAAGCATTTGTTGAAGAGCAGGCAGCACAATGTGGTTACTGCATGAATGGAATGATCATGTGTGCTAAATCGCTACTGGAAGAAAATCGCAATCCCTCAGATGATGAAATAAGATTGGCCCTGCAACCCGTGCTTTGCCGCTGCGGTACGCATACCCGAATGATTAATGCCGTTAAACGCGCGGCGGCTATGTGGAAACGACAATAATCATTAAACCTTAACATTTATAAAAGCAGACTTACCGTTAACAATATGCAACAGGATTCACTTTTTCCTATGCACAATAGGAGAACATTTTTGAAAACTTCCGGACATCTATTGATTGGGTTCAGCATTATAGAGTCGCCTTTTCGTCCACGCAAAGTAAAGTCCGGTACGGCGGGAAGCGGCCTTGTACGTGCCACCGCAGGTGAAAATGCGATTGATTCCTGGATCAGAGTTGATGCTAACGGATACGTAACCGTTCTCACCGGGAAGATGGAACTTGGCCAGGGTGTGAAAACGGCATTGATGCAAATTGCAGCAGAAGAACTGGATGTCAACATGAACCGCGTTCGCATAATCACTGCTGATACCGGGCAAACACCAAATGAACGTTACACGGCGGGCAGTGCATCGATTGAAAGCAGTGGCAGATCCATTCGTAATGCTGCAGCGGAGGCCAGGAGAAAGTTACTGGAAATGGCAGAGAAAAAACTACAGGTTCCGGTTTCGGATCTGGCAATCGAAAATGGAATTATCCAGAGCAAAGGAAAGAAACAGGGGGTGAGTTACTGGGAACTGTTAGAAGGAAAACATATCGAAGGAGAAGTGACCGGAAAGGCGCCGTTGAAAGATCCCTCCACCTACAAATTGGTTGGTTCGGCAGTTCCCAGGGAGGATATTATGGCAATGGCCTGTGGGAGACCGTTCTATGTACACGACATGCGTCCTGAAGGAATGGTTCATGGGCGGATTGTACGTCCACCAGTATACGAGGCTACGCTTATTTCGCTCCCCGTCGGGAAGGCGCAGGAATTGCCGGGCGTTTTAAAAGTTGTTAGAAATGGAAGCTTTATCGGTGTGATCGCCGCCCAGGAATACCAGGCTGTTAAAGCGATGCATGCAATTCGAAAACTGGCCAGATGGGAAACGAAGCCTTTATCGCCGTTATCCAATAATTTGTTCAACGATATGCTTGCGAGAGCGAATAAAGGCGAGGTAATTCTCGACAATCCAGCCATTCAATCCAGTCTTTCATCTGCACCCATCCAGCTTGAAGCAAGGTATAAGCGACCTTATCACATGCACGGTTCGATTGGCCCTTCTTGTGCCATTGCACAATGGGAAAACGATTTTCTTATTATTTGGTCGCACACGCAGGGCGTTTATCCATTGCGTCAGTCGATCGCTAATTTATTATCGATCCCTGAAGAAAAAATCAGGGTCATCGGTGTTCCGGGCTCTGGTTGTTATGGACATAACGGGGCCGATGATGTTGCTGCCGAGGCAGCTTTATTAGCCAGGGAGATGCCAGGAAAGCCTGTTCGGCTTCAATGGATGCGCGAAGATGAACATCGATGGGAGCCATACGGCTCCGCAATGATGATAAATATTACGGCGGGCATCAATACCGAAGGTAAAGTGACCGCATGGAAAACAGAATTGTGGTCGGATACACACAGCACGCGACCGGGTGGAAAAGCAGGTCATTTTATTGCTGCACGCGATCTTGAAAAACCTTTTCCTTTTTCGGCAGGCGGATTTTCGGGCGGGAGTACCCGAAATGCTGTTCCGTTGTATGACTTTGCTGCCAAACAGATCGTATTACATAGTTACAAAGGACCATTAAGGACGTCCGCACTTCGTAGCCTTGGAGCATACTCCAATATTTTTGCGCTTGAATCATTTATCGATGAATTGGCGCTTAAGGCAGGAAAAGACCCAGTGAGTTTTCGACTCGCTCACTTAAAAGATGAACGCGCAAAGGAGGTTATCAATGTGCTCGCGAAAAAAGTCGGATGGGATGAGCGTAAGATAGTCGCAGGAACACAAAATAATCACAAATCACAAACCACAAGCAACAAAACATCAGCCGCGCTTGGATTTGCTTTTGCACAGTATAAAAATGAAGCAGCTTATTTTTCGGTGGTTGCTGAAGTGCAGGTCGACCGCAGCCAGAAAACATTTCGTGTGGTGAAACTTACGGGCTGTATCGATGCCGGACAGACGATAAATAGCGATGGCATTAAAAATCAGACATCAGGAGGAATGATTCAATCTACCAGCTGGACTTTACTTGAACAAGTTCGATACGACGCCGAGGCAATACAAAGTAGCGGTTGGGACACATATCCAATTATACGATTTTCGGATGTGCCGGATACCGAAGTGATCG
>DAINQQ010000312.1:0-4562 GCA_036742645.1 Flavitalea sp. | reverse complement strand
CATTCTTGGTTTGAACAAGATTATTGAAGTACAGAGTGTTTCCGTTGAGGTAATTGTTCTCAAAAGCGTAAGACAGTTGTGATAAGGGTAAAAGCTGGATTTTATCCTTATCAAGGAAAGCTAGCAGTTGCCGGTCGAAGAGCTGTACATTGTACATTTCTTCAACCATTTTTATTAGTCGAACGGAACTGTCCGTGCTGCATCCGCTGACACCCGTAGCTGTTTCATCGGCCATTAAAACAATGAATTGACCGAATAATAAGTTTGCATAACCCTTTACCGGTATCCCATGAGACTGCCAGTTCCGCACAAAATCATTTAGGTGAGTTTCCAACTGCAAGGCTTCCTGGATGCTAAATAACCGATTGCTTTGATAAATCCAAACTCTCGAGGTTCCAGGAAAATCCTCCGGAATCAAATGATGATAATTGATGTTCATATCGCAAAATTAGGAAAACGGACTAGGGAATTTGAAAATTGAAGATTTAAAAATAGAAATTTCGAATGGGGAGTCGGGGGTATCATGAGGCATCGCGCAGCTATAATTTTCAAATTTTCAAATATTCAAATTAGCAGCAATCAATTCCGCGATATCCAGGACTTGCACGCTTTCTTCTTTGTCTTTTGATTTTACGCCGTCAGTCAGCATTGTGTTACAAAACGGGCACGCGGCAGCGATTATATTAGATCCCGTTGCAATGGCTTCTTCTGTTCTTTCCTGATTAATGCGTTTGACGCCTTTTTCCTCCTCCTTAAACATCTGGGCTCCCCCGGCTCCACAACATAGCCCTTTTGAACGGCAACGCTTCATTTCAACCAGTTCGGCATCAAGAGACTCCAGTACTTTGCGCGGCGCTTCATAGATATCGTTTGCACGGCCCAGGTAGCAGCTATCATGATATGTGATACGTTTGCCTTTGAAAGAATGCGCATCATTCAATTTTATCTTCCCCTCATTTATCAGCTGCTGCAAAAAAGTGGTGTGATGAATGACTTCATACTGCCCACCCAGTTCCGGGTACTCATTTTTGAAGATATTAAAGCAATGCGGACAGGCCGTTACGATTTTTTTAATATTATAGTTTGCGAGGATCTGGATATTCTGATAAGCCATCATCTGGAACATAAATTCGTTGCCAGCTCTTCTTACCGGGTCACCCGTGCACATTTCTTCTTTTCCAAGGATGGCATAGTTAATGCCCACTTTCGTTAGGATCGCAGCAAAAGCCTTTGTAATTTTTTGAGCACGCTGATCAAAACTTCCGGCGCAGCCAACCCAGAAAAGTATTTCGGGCGATTCGGCTTTTGCCATCATCTCCGCCATCGTGTTTATATGCATGCATCAGTTTTCTAAAATGATCACAAAACTATCACGGTCAAATATATTTCAAAATGGCTTGAAAAGACCCACATGTCTGTTAAATTAAAGCTGCATCCATGTAACATCATTTATTTTTGCGAGATTACGCATTTTTATGTCGAACGATGATAAAACGATTCTGATTCGTAACTACAGTCTATGGTCACATCTTACAGATGATGAGTACGAGGAGTTGAACATCGTGCATAACTTCATTGAAGCGGCGAAGGATGACTACGTTTATTTTGAGGCCTTCCATCATAACAAACTCTATTTTATTAAGGAAGGCTATATTAAAATAGGCTATATCAGCGATGAAGGAATTGAAGTGATCAGGGAAATCATTCAAAAGGGAGAAATATTTGGCCAGATCACCCTTGAAAAAAATAATCTCAATGGCGAATTTGCGAAAGCGTATAAGTCAGATGTGAGCTTATGCGCATTTACCATCGACGACTTCCAAAAACTTCTTCGCAAGAAGCCTGAACTTGCCTTAAAATTCAGCAAGCAGATTGGAGATAAATTGAGAATCCTGGAAAACCGTTTTATCAATTTGCTGAACAAAGATGTAAAGACAAGACTGCTTCATTTTTTGTGGCAATTACTCCAGGTACACCATGGCGAAAATATGGAGGGCGAATTTCGTATCACAAACTACCTCACCCATGAAGATATAGCACACCTTATTGGTTCGAGCCGGCAAACGGTAACCACGTTATTGAATGAATTGACATCCGAAGGCCTACTTATCTATACCCGTCAGGAAATATGCTATCACGACGTTAAAAAATTACACAAGCGAATTACTGTCATATAGCCGACAGAGTGCGACACGGGAACATTCTAGTTTTGTTTTGTGATTGGTAGAAATACAATCTTCCATCAAACTCGTATATCCGATAACACATTTTTGTATGAAGCAGTCGTCTATTTTCCTGTTTTTTGGTCTTTCTGCGATTCTTTCTCTCGCTCAGGATGGAGCATTGCGGAAAAAGCATTTCAACCTCGATGGCGGACTTGCCCTTGCCGGTTACGATGCCGTCGCGTATCTTAATCAGTCAAAAGCAGTGAAGGGTAATAAAAGTTTTGCGCTGACTCAGGAAGGGGTCACATATTATTTTTCAACGGCTGCAAATAAGGAGGAGTTTAGCGAGAACCCTTCAAAATATGAGCCGGCTTATGGCGGATGGTGTGCTTATGCCATGGGTTCAAATGGAGAAAAGGTGAGTGTTGATCCTAAGACGTTCAAAATTGTCAATGGACGATTAAATCTGTTTTATAACAGGTTTTTCAACAATACACTTGAAGACTGGAACAAGGATGAATCGAATCTAAAAAAAAAGGCGGACATGAACTGGCACAAAATCTTTCACTAAGTCGACAACCACTAAAACCATCGTTATGAGAGTTTCCGTAATTGTTACATGGGTGTTACGCCTTCTCGCAGCCATGATCATGTTGCAAACTTTATACTTCAAATTCACGGCGCAGGAAGAGTCCGTTCACCTTTTTATAATGTTAGGAATCGAACCGTGGGGTAGGATCGCAACCGGCGTACTCGAGCTTATTGCTTCTGCCTTAATTCTGTTTCCACGAACAACAGGCTTCGGAGCGGCGTTGGGAGCAGGATTGATGGGCGGCGCAATCTTCTTTCACCTAACGTTTTTAGGGATCAAATTTGCTGGCGATTACATTTTATTTGTTTACGCCGTAATCGTTTTTGTTTGCTGTATAATCTTATTAATTCTTTACAAGGATCAGATACTTAGACTCATTAAAAAAAGACAGTTCTCATGAAAAGCGTTCGTTTTTCCGATGGGTTTAATCATTATTTTTTCTGCGTCTGTTATGGCACAGCGACAGAGATCTTCACAAAACCATTTTGCTGATATCACCGGAACGATCGGCAGTTCGCAGGGCACTCCGCTGCGTATGTTCACAATGAGAAAATTGGAAGAAAGCAACGGATTGAAGCAGGGCTTGGTGCAAGATGGACCACTTATTTTGGAGCAAAGATCGATTTTCTGACGGCCGGTCCTGCATAGAAAACAAGGTCCTATACAACACCATTTCTCAGCAGAACATTGAAAGCAACAGGTTTTGCCTCAGGTTCAATGGTCGTTGTACCGTTCCTGATCAGGATGCCGCTTCCTTTCCTTCCAAAACTGAAACCAATCAAGTCGATGTTGAAACTGCATACCATTTATGGAAAAGGTTGTATTCCAGATTTACTGCGAGATTGACCGAATTTGTCATCGGGCGTTGAACCGTCAATGTATCAATGTTTCGTTCCTCCTGCCCTGCAAAAAAGATTAACAGGTGATCATGATCATGGCACGTTGAATTCGGAATTTTTTGTAAAGTATACTCTTCGGGATAGATGAGGGCTGAAGGCAGTTTATCAATCTTTGTGGAATATGAGACTAAGCCCATACAACAGACTTTGTCCAGATGGATCAACCAATAATCGATTTCGTAATAAGGCCAACAATTTTGGATTAGGGCTGGCTTATAAATTCAATTAGTAACCAACAATGAAAAATCGCCTCTTGATCTTGCTTGAATTCGCAGGTGCTTTCTTGAGTGCCTGTACAAAGAAAACTTCTAGCGTTCCTATTAATGAAGCTCTTGATACAACCACAGCCATTCTTAAATTCCAGGCGTTTTTTCAAGGAGGCTCTTACGAACAGTATGGGGGTCGGTTATGGTATACCAGGCGAACGGAGAGCTGCAGCTCAAAACTGTCTAATTTCTCAACCACCAACGGCCCAGATCTGAAAGTTTACCTGTCAAAGCAAGTACGACCGGTGAATTTTATCAGGCTCGGCGATTTAAAGTTCACTTCTGGCAACGAGGTGTATGATATTATCTGAAACCTGGATTTTTTGCAGTATCGCCATGCTCGTATTCACGCGAGCAATACAATCATTTATTCGGATCCGCTGAGCTGATGGTGCCCTGATGTCCAAAAGACACTCACATTCGGTGATTTGCAGTCACATCGATTGGCCATAGATTTGATCATTAATTTATCCTATGCTTAAAGTGATAGCTTTTGTAGTTGGGGTATTAACGTGCTTATCGTCAATATCGCAGGTTTATAAGCCTGTTGATGATCAGTCATCTGTTAAATTCAAGATCAAGAATTTTGGGTTTAACAATGTAACAGGATCATTCAAGGGGATACAGGGGTCTGTCCAAT
>DAINQQ010000311.1:0-4577 GCA_036742645.1 Flavitalea sp. | reverse complement strand
TGACACAGGACTACCTAAACAAACTTGATATAACGGATGGCGAGTTCTATTTGAAACTCCGTTAAGCTGGGCATTGATTTCAGTTAATTTGTTCGCGTTCCTTTGCGTTTTCCTTTGTATTCTTTGTGAGCGCCTTAACGGTACAATCAGGAGGTTCACAAAGAAACCAACGGAAGACACAAAGAAAATGAAGGATTATGTCAATTGTTAGTTGTCCTCTTTTAAGCCAGACAGAAACGCTACTACATCACGGATCTCTTTTTTAGACAAAATCGCTTTCATATCTGGCATGCTGGAAGGAGCGTTCTCGCGTTTGGCGATCTGACTTTTCTGAACTAACTCATTCTGGCGGTCACCCATCCTGATAGTAATAGAATTATTAGTTTCCGCAACAAGAGTTCCCGAATATGATTTTCCATCTTTCGTACTAACGGTTACGACGCCAAACCCGGGTGCAAGCCTTGCTCCGGGGGAAATCAATGCTTCAAGTAACTGGGAACGGGTAATTCTTCCTGCAATACCATTTAATCGCGGACCTGCATTGCCACCACGATCATCGTATGCATGGCACTTGACACATTGTGCATTTTGATTTCTAAAAAAGATTTGTCTTCCACGGTCAGCATCGCCACCCAATAAACTTCCAGCATAGGCAGCAGTGAGATCATCTGTTGATAATTTAGCGCTGATCGTTTTATATTTATTAGCCAGGTCGGTTGATCCTGTGCTGTCGATGGCTTCTCCAAGTTCAAGATAAACATCCGCAGGAAGTTTGCCTGCCGACATTTGATTTAAAAGGTCATCAAATACCTTCTGTGAATTTTGAACCGGTAATTTACCGAGCGTAAGCAATGCAGCCTGCTTTTCTTCCATCGTTTTCGTATTGATCACATCAGTAAGTAGTTTAACCATGAGATCTTTGGAGATATCCATCTTCTGCAAAAGATTCAACCCGGCAACACGGACTTTTTTCTCTTTATCTGCAATTGCAAGGCTGATAGCATCAGCAACCTTTGGATCGTTCAGTGCAACAAGAGCCTTTAACGATTCTACACGAACATCCGGTTCTTTGTCGGTTTTTAACAAAGTATGCAATTGTGCCGCGCTCTCTTTCATGTCAAGCTTACTGATTGCCTTGACTGCACTAATTCTCACTGCGGAGTCCTTGTTACTAAGTAACTGGATCATTGTGGAACCGGCTTTAGTTCTTGCAAGTCCCGCATCCCTGTTGATTACACCACGATACCTGCCATCAACACGGTCAAGTACAGAAGGATTTGACCAGCCGCTGAGAACATCGATCGCTTCTGCTCTCATTTTAGCCGGAGCTCCTTCCTTGAGTGAATAGGCAAGAAGATTTTGCATCGTTCGGTCAGAGCCAACGCGCAGGTTTGCATTGATCACGCGACGTATCAGCGCTTCGTTCGTAAAGTTTGTTGTGTTGAGCAAATTTGCAAGAGCGGGCAAAGCATCCTTAATAGAGAGATCATCATTGATGGCGCGTGCTGCTTCCGTAACAATGAATTCATCTTTATCGTTTAAAAACTTCGTGATTCCCGGATGAGCCATTCTGCGAAGAGCAACGACAGCTGCGATCCTTAAAGCCCTGGAAGAATCCGTCGCCAGGGCAATCACCGGATCAGCTTTTCCGATCCTTGCAAGAGCGAGGCTACCGGCATGGCGTATATAAGCATCCTGGTCATTATTATCCCGTAAGAAGCTTATGAGGGGATTGATGGCAGCTTCATGTTTTATTCTTCCCAATGCTTCGGCAGCGAAGAAACGAGCGCGGCTGTTCGTATCCTTTAGTAGTGGAACGAGTTGACCGCCTGCCTCTTTGTACCGGATATCTCCCAACCATTTTGCCGCTTGTGCCCTGATTTCGGCATCGCTATCTTTTAAATAGGGAATTAATAAAGCCGCATATTTTTTATCCTGTCGTGCTAATTGACTGATGCCCCAGATTGCATGAACTCTTGCGAGTTGATTAGACGGTTGCAGAAGTGTTTTTTTAAATATCCCGGCACCATCATCACCACGTTTTACTAATTCGAATTGTGCTTTTTGCCTTACGCGCATGTCTGGATTTTTCAAAATCTCAGCGAGTTCATCCACTTTCTTTTCACTGAAGTTTGCTGCCAGTAACGTTTTGGTTTGTTTCCGCTCCGCATTCGACGCGGCATCCTTATGATCCAATTTCCAGATGCGTCCGTAATTATGTGTGTCCCATCCATCAATCCAGTCTGCAACATATAAAGCACCGTCTGGCCCGAAATCAAGACCGGTAGGCAGCACGCCGCCCAACACCTGTTTGCTTTCGCCGAGTTCGAAGGTTGCGCCCTTTGGTTTTAACCTGAAACCATGTACTCCCGAATTTGAAGGGTTTCCGACAAATTCCGCCACAAAAAACATGTTTTTATATTCAGGGCCCAATGCTGTTCCCGGGTTATACACCACGCCCGCCGGGCCGTTAACGAAATTGCTGATGCATGGTGTTATATAAGCTGCCTGGCCTTCGAACCTTGGCAGGTACATCTTTTCATCCATCCATACTTTGTATATATTATTTTTCGGATCCCTGTACTTGCCATACTGCCAGTTGCTTCTCCATCCTGCGTCGGATCCATTCACGACATACACGAGTCGCTCTTTTTCTCCGGGATGATCACCGTCGTTATCTTCACTGATAAGATTTCCATATTCATCAAATACAAACTCATGTGTGTTGCGAAGGCCAGCGGCAAAGACTTCAAAATCGCTGCCATCCGGGTTCGCGCGAACGATCACTCCGCTATTCGGATTTTTCCACTCCTGACCATCGGGTCCTTTACCGTTGAATCCTATGTCCCCAATTTGCCAATAGATCCTTCCATCAGGTCCCATTTCAATACCTGACATGCCGTGACCACCGAAACCGATATGAATTCCATACCCATGTGAAATGGATGTTTTCTCATCGGCTATTCCATCACCATCTTTGTCTTTCATTCGCCACAAGTCAGGCGCAACGGCAACAAAAAGATCATCTCCATGGCTCAACACACCGCCCGCAACGTCGGTAACCTCATCATGAAAATCATCAACGACCAGCTGCGAAAAATCTGCTACGCCATCACCATTTCTGTCTTCCAGGCGGAAAACATTTTCTTTTTCGATAGTCATATCTCTCCAATCATGCGAGCTGTCTCCATTAAGGTCTTTCAACCATTCATTCTGTTTACTATTCTCAGGAGCCAAAATTCTGTGCAAAAAAGCACGCTTGTCGTCCACTGTTTGCAGAGCAATGGATTCAATCTCCCAATCCCTGTGGCCGCGTATATCGAACTCCGAATTCTTTTGCCTGTTCGTGGTTGTATAGTACAATTTTCCCTGGTCGTCGATGTCAATCGCGATTGGTGAAATAACAAGCGAGTCGACCCCCCATAGGCGCAGCGTCAGGTTTTCAGCCAGCTCGGGTGTAATCTTCGATTCAACGGACCTAGCCAGGCCTAATACCCGGGCCGAGTCCATTTGCTTAATTCTCTTGTCGGCAAATTCATCTTCCTGGCATCCTGAGAGCACGACAGCAAAGAAGAGTACTGATAACAAAAAAAAGTTTTTCATTTTGTCTGATCCGGCAATAAAGTATTTCATGTGCAGCATGTGTTATATAGTTCGATCAATTTAAGTAAAGCTCGGCAACCTGGGTTAAAAAATTTATTATCACTGAAGAATATTAAAGAACGTTTGTTCACCTTACTCCTCATCTGTTGTTGCTATCAAACATTGCCTCGTAATGAGGTACTTTTTCAAATATACCTCTGCTGGTTTTATAAAATTCATCGTTCAATTCAAAAACTCCTCTCCGTGCTTTTGTCCACGATGAACCTTTAACAGCGTCGTAACCCATCATCTTTTCCCCAGTTCAGATAATTAAGTGACCATTTGTTTCCATGATACCCCATGTCTAATCCGGGGAATGGCGCAAGCCGTGCGGCAAGATTCTTATACCAGTCAATCAGGATGGGGTTGACCATAAGGTCAGCGCAAAGGCATCGTACATTGCGTTCATAAGCTAACTTTCCGAGTCCGATAAAGCCGACGCGGATTTTGTCGTTGCTGTTAAGAATTGAATTATAATTCAACGCGCTGAGATATCCGGGAGCAAGGGATAAGACTGCTGCAACCAGTCCTGTTTTTTGAATGAAATCTCTTCGGGAAGATTGACTTTTGGTCTCCATATACTATAGGGATTGCCAGCGATTATATTAGACACCCAAGCTAGTAACAATTTATATCATATAAGTCCAGAAATAAAACCCATCGAATTGTTGGAGTGTCCAAAAAAAAAGCGAAGCCAACCGGAATTTTGTGGGGCGTCCTAAAAAAGCGAAGGCAACTACTCTGAAGATTCGGTGGACGAAGGCGGAGAGGGAGGGATTCGAACCCTCGGTACAGTTGCCCATACAACGGTTTTCGAGACCGTCCCATTCGACCGCTCTGGCACCTCTCCGGGATCATTTCAGCATGACTGAACTTCTCGAAAACAAAATAAATGTTTTTAATACTTAAATAGTGGAAATTCTTCAATTGTCTTT
>DAINQQ010000310.1:0-4652 GCA_036742645.1 Flavitalea sp. | reverse complement strand
GGGAATTTGATGTTTTTATGTTAGTGGTTGAAGGGAAATCCATTTCCGATATTTCACAACAATTATCGTTAAGCGCTTCTACAGTAAGTACGCACCGGGCCAGGATTTTAACTAAGATGAATATGAAAAACAATGCTGAATTGGTGAAATATGCACTTCAAAACAACCTGGTTTAATTCTTTCAAGAAAAGCAAAGTTTTTCTTTTGGTGTGGTTGTTCCTGCCAGCAATTTTTTGCATGTCCATTTTGTGCAATAGTTGTAAGCAGAAAACTAAAAACTATGAGCCAAACTATGCCACTGATAGTTCGCATAAAAAAATTCTATTGTTTGGGGTGCCCACACAATCTTATTACGAAATATACGACCTCTTTGTAAACTATTTAAACGATCACCTGGATGGAGCACAGGTTCAAACAGTAGTCAATTCAACTTTGGCGGGTTATATGAAGAAACTGGGTAACCAGGATTTTGATTTAACTATTGTCAATGGCGGTACAGCGCTCCAATCTATACGCAATGGCTATGCCATCATTGGCCGTACAGTTGAAGAAGAAGGGTATGCCGGGGCTATTTTGGTAAACAAGGATTCTTCCATAAATATAGTTGCCGACCTCAAAGGTAAAACTATTGCATCGCCGGGATACCCTGCGTTGGGAGGCCACATTCTGCAGATGTTGTTTTTAAGTAAAAATGGAATTAACGTAAACACCCACATAAAACATCAGTACGTAGAATCATTTGAGTCCGTGTTTCTGAATGTTTACCTGGGCAAATGTGCGGCAGGCTTTTCTACAACAAATAGTTGGAAACGTTTCATAAAGCGCAGACCCGAAATTGCATCCAGGGTTACAATGAAGTGGGCAACACCTGCTATTGTTGCAAACGCTTTATTACTGCGCAACACTGTCGATAAAACAATAGCCCGCCAGTTGAAGAACCTGGTTTTTGCCATGCATTTCAATGAGCGGGGCAAAAAAGCCTTAGGCAAAATCGGGTATCTCAAATTTGAGCCGGCTGATAGTGCAACCTATCAACCCATAAAAGAGTTTTTGAAAGAGTATAATGCTTTAGTAGTGGATCATAAACAATAGAATGTTATCGTTTCTTAGCATTATAAAACAAATAAAACCATCAACCATTCGCGGCACTTGATACGCAGAGTGGCACTTGTTCATTTGTTACTAACGCCCCTACATGATTGCGACTAGTTTCCGCCTGTTATTTCTCTACGTAGAACTTATTGAAAGCATACGTGATAATCAAATTCCAAACGAAATCCTCACTTCCCGGAACGTCGGATCGTATAGCCTTATTTAAGATAGACGAGAATGACAGTGGAAAATCTTTCCTGGTAAGTGACAATATGGATGCGACGTAAAAGCCATCGTACTGAACCTGTTTGAGATAGTAGGCCTGCGGTGTAAACCTGAGAAAATAGTGATCTGAAAGCTTGATGTTTGAAAAATTACTGTTGACACTTATAAGGTTGGTATTCCTGATGGCGATGTTATCAACAGCATACGAGTACAAATAATAGACTCCCAAACTGATGTTTTTCGCCACCAAATAATTAGAAGCAAAGTCTGTTGTTAAATTGCGGCGTACAATTGCCATGCTTGTTGAAATGCTGTCTGTACTGATGGGAACGGTCCTGAAAGTAAGCGAAGGATGGGCGCCAAGAATAATCCGGAATTTCGTATTCGACAGCAATTTATACCGCCACGAAAAAAGAAAATTCCACGGTTTACCATCCCATGCAAACCGAAATTGAGGATCAAAACTAAGCCTTCTTCCGGCAGACATATCAAATATGACAGCAGGCTTACCCAAAGAAAAAGCCGGGACAAACGCTATTCCATAATTGGTGACGCTTACGGCGGCCCCAAAATGAGTCAACTTTTTTGTACTGTCAGTTTTTTGTGAAAAAGAGGACTCTACCAGGAAGAAAAAGGGAATCACAATCAGCAGTCTTCTATTTACGTTTTTTGACCTTATAAAAAAAGTCCGAAACAAAAATGAATTTTGCAATGCCCTGGTAAAAGCGTTCTTACTGTTTTTCATTGTTTGCGGTAGATAAGCAGTTCAAACGGGGTTAGACCTCATAACAGGTTCAGAGCATTGGCTGCCATTTCAGGCAAGGCAAAGAAGATTGTCAGATAAAGTAAGTTATGAATAAAGTTTTGCAGTTAAAAATAACGCCTGGGTTAACATATAGAACTAACTTCGATTTTTCTCGTTCTTGTAATTCTACAATGTTCTTTGCATGAGAAGGAAGGTTTTAGTTTTCAGGCGGTTGTTCCTGCGAGGAATTATTTGCATGTCCGTTATATGCAATAGTTGCAAGGGGGAAAATAAGAACTATGAACCTACTTATTCGGTAGACACCTTACAAAATAAGACACTGCTTTATGGAGTACCAACCCAGGCCCATTATGGAATGCATGCTGCCTTTGTTAAGTACCTGAACGACCATATTTCCGCCATACATATTCGAACAGTGGCCAGTTCAAATTTTTCGGCCTACGTTGATAAATTGAATGGAAGATTTTTTGATGTGGCTCTTGCCAATGGAGTTTTGGCGCTTGATAGCACCAGGCTTGGTTACTCGATTCTTGGGACGTCAGTGGAAGAAGAAGCAAACGCAGGCGTCATCCTCGTACATAAAGATTCGTCAATCAACCATATTTCCGATCTTAAAGATAAAACGGTTGCAACAACCGGGAGCCCGGCACTCGGTGGACATATGCTTCCAATGCTTTACTTATTTAAAAATGGCCTCAACGTAAATAAAGAAATTAAATTGAAGTACTTTGAATCATTCGAATCGGTCATTCTGAATATGTACCTCGGGAAATGTTCTGTCGGCTTTTCCACTTTAAACGGTTGGAATACTGTCGTAAAGAAAAGGCCGGAGATAGCATCGAAAGTGGCGATTAGATGGACAACACCTGCGGTTGTTGGAAATCCACTATTAATCCGGAATAATATAGGCGAAGACACAGTTGGCAAAATTAAGAACCTGATATTTACCATGCATCTGAATGAAGGGGGAAGAAAAGCCCTTGCAGATTTAGGCTACCGCAAATTCGTTCCCGCTGATAGTAATACTTATAAGCCCTTCAGGGAGTTTCTTAAGGAATACCATGCTTCAATAATAATAGAACCTAAAAAGTAGAATGTCCTCTATTGCACAAATAGTAAATAAATTTTGGCCACGCTCCATTCGCGGACGGCTAATCCTGGGGATCGCTCTTGTTCATTTAACATTGATGACAATTTTTGTATTCGATCTTGCTATCCGGCAAAGGGAATTCTTAAAAAAACAGAATCTTGAACAAGCTAATAATTTTGTAAACGAGTTCGCGGTAAACTCCACTCAATACATCATTGCGAACGATTTTGACCAGCTGGAGCGGTTCACCTTATACCACACAAATTTTCCCCACCTCAGGTATGCAATGGTCCTGTCGAACGATGGTATTGTACTGGCACACACTAATACAGGGCATGTTGGTAAAAAACCTACTGATGCTATAAGCCAGCAATTGGCAAGGCTAAACACCAGTACCACGCTAATTGAAGATGACCACGTGCTGGATATTGCTGCTCCTATTTTCGTGGATGATAAAATTGTAGGTTGGGCCCGGGCGGGCATTTCACAGGATTATATTCAGAACAACCTCGCAGCCATCGTTGAGGATGGCGTCTTTTATATACTGATTGCACTAACTGTGGGTATTCTTTTCGCCGTCCTCATTGGAAACAGGTTAACAGCAGGCTTTTACAAATTGATTTCAGTTGCCGGTAAAATTAAGGGCGGGGACCGGCATATAAGGGTGCCGCCTTTCAGCACCCTTGAACTGGCAGACCTGGGAACGTCCTTCAACCAAATGCTGGACGAGATAAGTGCACACGAAAACTTATTAAGCTCGGTGATTGAGAATATGCCGGTAGGGGTGTGGATCGTTAATGAAAAAAAAGAAATCATTTCAGGTAATATGGCCGGAAAACAAATTTGGGGACGTCAGAAATATGGAAGCGGTGATGAGCATGAACTGCATAAAGGATGGCATGTGGAAACAAAAAAATTAATAGAACCACATCAATGGGCCAGTGTACGTGCCATTGAAAAAAATGAGACCACTATAAACGAGGAAATTGAAATTGAAACTTTTTCCGGTAATCGTAAGATCATCCTTAACTCCGCAATACCGTTAAAAGGGAAAGAAGGTATAATTATTGGCGCTATTGTAATTAACGTTGACATCACTGACAGAAAGAAGACCATCGAACAATTAGCATTAAGCGAGTCTACGTTCCGAAGTGCTTTTGATTATTCAGCAATTGGAATGGCCTTAGTGTCACCTGCCGGAAGAATCTTAGAAGGAAATAAGCAATTATTCAAAATGCTTGGATATGCAGAGAGCGACGCCTTACCACTGTCCTTCCAGGATATTACACATCCGGATGATCGTGAAGAAAGCCTTCGCTACCAGAAGCAAGCGGTGGAAGGGAAGTCTGATAATTTCCACATGGAAAAAAGATATCTGCATAAAAATGGGTCAATCATTTCCGCACATGTATCTATTTCAATGGTGCGTGACAGCCAAAACAATCCCTTATTTGCGGTTGCCCAGGTTGAGGATGTAAC
>DAINQQ010000309.1:0-4753 GCA_036742645.1 Flavitalea sp. | reverse complement strand
ATCCTCTCTCGATGGAACCTATCGAAAATTAAAACTTATTAGACGTTAGACTCGCGCAGTAGATTTTCAATTGAGCCGATGACAATCTTACCTTGAATCACTGCTGTACAAGATTGCTGGGTAACAAGCCGTGTAAATTCGGCAGTACTGCAACTGCGATAAATTATCATCCTATTAATAGCCACCAGACTTTCGAAATTTAGTTGATGAGCCTGCTATACATCTATGCCATGACGTTAGTCATTGTGAAAAAAATATTTCTCCGACAAAAACTTTTTGCGAAAGAAAAGCCTACCTTTTCCAGACAACTTTATTACTACCAAAACCATCCACAATGAGAAAGCTTAACCTACTATTGCCAGCTATCGCCATTTCAACAATTCTAATCACCGGCTGTAAAAAAAATCTTAGCGATTCTAATCCAACACCGGCACAATTGCAAGATGAATCCAGGAATGCCGTACGTCCGAAATTATCTGCCGCCCAGTTACAAGCAAATATCAATCAACTTGTATCCGCATTGGCAAGTGAAAACAAATCAGGCCTTATTTCAAATCCGGATTTGGTGATTATGCAGGAGCCGGGTTATAAAGAGCTGGTGCAAAATGCAACTGCTGTTGTGCCCACGCCGTGCAATGCAAACACACCGCTTAGCCTATGGTTAGATGGTGAATTAGCAGACTGGAATTCCACGGTATTTTCATATGCAATCAATACGGGGATGTTGGATTTACCAACTTATGATGCATTTATATTTGAAAACAGCTCCGCTAACCAGTATTTCGGTAGAAATGGAGAATATACTCAAAGATTGGTGAAAACATTCAAGGACTTAAAACGCTTCTGGAACATAGAGTCTGACGACATTGCCATGGTAGCTATGCATGGAGGCATGCTCCGCGACAGAGATAAATTGATCAGAACCTATGTTGCGGTCTTTGGATTAAGCCCGGCGTCGGCTGCGCTTTATGCCGACCTTGTTTTAGCCCTTCTTGATTTCTTTCCACAGTACAGGAATGGCGATCACCCCATCTTTACATTCAATGCATTTGCGGTCGAAAGTTTTGAATTTCCTCCGTACGGAATCATTCCGGATAAAATCGTCATCGGCGATGGAGTCATGGAAGCATATACGGCTCTTGGATTTGGTGATGTTGCTCCCCAGGCGATACTAGCGCATGAATTTGGACATCACATTCAAAGTGATCTGAATTTGTTTGGTCCGTTTACTCCGGAAAGCACGCGCAGAACCGAGTTAATGGCGGACGCATACTCTGCTTACTATTTGTCGCATGCAAGAGGTGCTTCAATGCAATGGAAAAGAGTTCAGCAATTCCTTCAGGTATTTTTTAACATAGGAGATTGCGGTTTTACCAGTCCGGATCACCACGGTACGCCGACTCAAAGAATGGCCGCTGCCGAATGGGGATATAGTATTGCTAACGATGCACAGAAGCAAGGACATATTTTAACCGTCGAAGAATTTACTGCGCTTTTTGACGCCCAATTACCCGCGCTTGTTGCGTTATAAAAATAATTTATTGATTTTGAAAAGGCGAGGTATGACCTCACCCTTTTTGTTTTTATCAACAGACGATATGGCTAGTCACGTTGCCTGCTGCGTCCTTTATACCAGGCTAATGTTTGCGTTTCGTCGAAATACATTTCAGGATCATATCTGAATTAGAGCACTGGCTTTCCGAATGATTACCTTAGCACTACGATTCTTCTAAATGTTTGATAAACTACGGCAATATCTTTCCCGACAGTCCCATCTTACTGAAGATGAGTACCGGGTTATGGAAAGTTTTTTTGCCGAGAAGAGACTTAAGAAAGGACAATTTTTGCTTCGCGAGGGTGAGATATCAAAATATGGGGCATTCGTTGCCAAGGGATGTTTGCGGAGTTATACTATCGATAATAAAGGCAAAGAGCATATTTTGCAATTTGCACCTGAAGACTGGTGGATTGGAAATATCACAAGTGCGCGTACTAATACCGCTTCGGCTTATTTTATAGACGCTATTGAAGAT
The DNA here is from genome assembly GCA_036742645.1 of Flavitalea sp. GTDB lineage: Bacteria > Bacteroidota > Bacteroidia > Chitinophagales > Chitinophagaceae > Flavitalea. The sequence continues at coordinate 2,720 of DAINQQ010000309.1, read as the reverse complement.
TCCGAACTTTTGATAATTGACGGACCTTCCTTTGAGACATCGATGCAAAAAGTTCCAGCGTTTGCGGCAGGATTTCGGGCTGGAATTGAGAGACATGCGGCAGCAAAGGACCAAAGAATTATTGCTGCGCTAAGCTCTTCGGCCGAAGAACGCTACATCAATTTTCTTCAAAAATATCCAACCATCGCGCAACGTGTACCCCAGCATATGCTTGCGTCATATCTTGGAATCTCACCCGAAACGCTTAGCCGTGTTCGGAAACAAATGTCAAAAAGAAAATAGGCTTTCGCTTTTCTTGACATATGTCAATGCTGACGCCTCCATGGGTTAATAGTTTTGACTTGAATTCAGAATATTCAAAACTTAATCCAAATGACAATTTCAAATCAATTAACCCCGAAAGTAACTGTGCCCTGGTTCAAACAATGGTTTGATTCCGCGCATTACCATAAACTTTACGGCAACCGTAATGAACGCGAAGCAGCCACATTTATAAATACCCTTACCGGTTATCTTGAACCAGCCCAAAATGCCACGATGCTCGATCTCGGTTGTGGTGCGGGAAGACATGCACGGGAACTGGCATTGAGAGGGTTCAATGTTACGGGCATCGATCTTTCTTCTTCGAGTATCAGGCTGGCGAAAAAATTAGAACTTCCCTTACTTAGATTTATTCGTCACGATATGAGAATACCGTTCGGAAACCAATATTTCGATTTTATCTTCAATTTCTTCACCAGTTTTGGGTATTTCAAAACTCAAAATGAAAATAATGGCGTTGTACGGAATATGTCAAATGCATTAAAAGCAGGCGGCACACTTGTTCTTGACTATATGAACGTAGAATATGTTGAAGATCGTCTTGTTCCATACGAAGTAAAGGAAATTGACGGAATCAGTTATTCAATCAGCAGGTGGACAGAGGATAAGTTCATCTTTAAGAAAATCATGGTCGATGACGAATCCGGTAACGAGCCAATCGAAACTATAGAACAAGTCGCGAAGTTCAGGCTGGATGACTTCGAAAGGATGTTCCAGGCAGCCGGGTTGTCTATAGTTGAAACATTTGGCGACTATCAATTAAACCGCTTTGATGTCAAATCATCTCCCCGATTAATACTGATAGCGGAGAAAGTCGCCTGACTTATCTGTTTGTTGCAGAACTTTTTCGAAAGCGGGTTACAGTATAATAGTTGTCCATCTAAGGTTAGTGAAGCCTAATTTTTGTATTTGCTTTTGCCTTCGTCTTTTTTGTCTTTGTCCTTTTTACCGAAAATTCTTTTTAGTAAGCCCCGGTCATCTTTCTCCTCGTCTTCAGCGATAGAACGTAAATTTATCTGGTGATCTATACTGGGCATGAGAGCATGTATAAATGCATTACGGAGCAGCTCCCATATAGCCTCGATAATATTTGTTTCAGCGCCGCTGAAATCTCCCTCGATGGGGACTTTCGTCGCGATCTGGTCTTTCTTGCGGTTTTCCAGGACCTTACTCACACCGCCAACCAGGCCTTCCCATACTTTATGAAAGAAATTATCGCCGCGGTCTTCAGGACCTAACACGTCGAGATCCTTGATCACCGGTTTTACATAGCCTTTATATTTTCCGTTTAAGGAAGCAAATTCCGTGTAAAGTCCAAAGTTTCCCTTGTTTACATCAACGTCGGCATAGGCTTTCAAAAAATCATTCAGTAAAACCAGGTTGGTGTTTTTCACTTCTGCATTCAAATCGAATGTGGCTCTCTCAGCAAGAGCATTCAATTTCATATTGAATGAGACCGTGCCACCATACGCATTTGCGCTTGCTGTAACAGTAGAAGGAAGTTTTGTTTCATTGTCTGTTGCATTCGTGAGATTCTGAGCCAGTATGTAAGTATTCTTTAAAGCAATATCAACTTTGGGCTTAGCGGTTGCATCAACATAATGAATGCTTCCATTATTCACCCCGAAGCGATTTATTCTTAAGGGCATGAAATCTTTGAGAATCTTCCGAAAGTCGTTGGTATCTTTTGCAACATGCCCTATCTCCGTTTTATTTTTTGTGAAAATCAATTTAGGCGAGTTGAATTCCAGTTCACCCACAAGCGAACCCTTAAACAGCGTCTTCCACTCAATGGAGAGATCAATGTTTTTTGCTGCAAAAAAATCAGTTTGCTTATGTGTAAGTGAATCCATTTTATTCAGGTAAATACTATCTATCTGGTAGGCGCCACGGTAAAGCGAAACATCTATGTCCTCTACGTGACCATAATATCCCGGTACATTTGCGAGTGTCTTATTCGCATAATGCAACAGAATGTACGGCAATAAAAGCCTGAAAATGACCAGCACGAGGATAATAACGATAAGGATTTTATATCCCTTTTTCTGCTGAAACTTTTTTACACTTTTAACCATACAACAAAATTAATCGGACGGCCTTATACAAAGATGTCTCTCCTGATAGGCAATTGTTAAACCTTTCGTATGCATGAAAATCAACTCTTCTTTAGAGCTTGGTCGCAGCATAAAATTCGGAACTAATATGATGAGTGTGTGGCTGCCAGGATTAGCCTGGAAAAGAGTAGGCTTTTTAAAATTCTGGTTGTCGTAATCAACCCTTTTCGTGACGGATTTACACCGCGTTGGTAAAAAATTAGAACGCTACATTTGATTCGTTCTAAAATCCAAAAACAGATTTTTATGACCAAAGACCTTTGGATTAATTTGCCCGTAAAAGAT
>DAINQQ010000308.1:0-4758 GCA_036742645.1 Flavitalea sp. | reverse complement strand
GGAATATCTGTGCTCTTCACTTTGAAAGAAGCAAGCCAGGGACTGTTTCCAAGGATAAAGCATAAGGGACTTATATTCTGACGCAATGATTCGAAGTGAAAATTCCTGACTACACCAATAATATTATAGACATCTGGTGTGCCATCGTTATTGGAACGGTACAACTTTTGCCCAATTGGATGCTGATAGCCCAAAAGTTGCGCAGTAGTTTCATTGATGATGATTGCAGAAGAATCGGCACCCAACTCGCGTGAGAAATTTCTTCCTTTGACAATTTCCATTCCCAAAGTTTTCAGATAGTCATAATCAATTCTCCAGGTTTGCATATTGAATCCATTCTTTGTGTCCATCACAGCGTCCTTTGAATAACTATTACCATTTCTGGCCGACGCTGATACAGGCAGGTAGCCGCTAAGTGTACCGCTGACTATACCCGGCATATTCAACACCTCGTCTTTAAAAGCCGTTACATTATTTTTCAGTGCCCCTGATCCATTAATTATTAATACCTGCTCCTTGTCGAATCCCAATTTTTTTGTCTGGATATATTGCAATTGTTTATAAACCACGATTGTCCCGATGATCAGAAAAATCGATATAAAAAACTGGAACACCACCAGCCCGCTTCGTAAAAAACTCCTTTTGAATCCTGCATTGATCTTTCCTTTCAGTACATGTATTGGCTGAAATGATGAAAGGAAAAATGCAGGATAACAACCCGCAAGCATACCGACTATGAATGGTAATACAATCAGCATCGGGAGTATGCGGTAGCTCGGTAAGCTTTGTATGGTTAGGGATTTGCTTGATATATCATTAAAAAGCGGCATTACCGCCCCGGCAATGACTACGGCGACTATCAATGAAAAAATAGCCATGAGCGTTGATTCCGTGAGGAACTGCTGGATTAGTGTTCTTTTTTCAGTCCCAAGCACTTTACGTATGCCAACTTCCTTTGCACGCTTTGACGAACGGGCTGTAGACAAATTCATGAAATTGATACAGGCAATCACTAATATAAAGATCGCCGCTATCGAAAAAATATAGACATACTGAATGTTCCCGTTTGTGCCTAACTCTGGAGATCTGTCAGAATACAAATGAATGTCAGTTAAAGGAATGAGACTGTAGGAAAGATTATTCCCGGCCTTTTTGAAATCATCCATGCTGTTGATCTGCATGAATTGCTTTGCCTGTGGGAGGATGTAGTTCTCAATGACCTGTGCAAAGTTTTTTTCAAATGCTTTGTAGTCAGTGCCCGCTTTTAGCAGAATATAGGTTTGAAAATTATGACTCAGAAAATCGCCGTAATCATAATCAACATTGTCCATCGAAAAAAAGAAATCAAAATTGAAATGTGAGTTTCGGGGTAAGTCCTTTATTACCGCGGTGACCTTATATACGGTCTTGTTATCGGTTTCAATCACTTTTCCAACCGCAGATGTTGTTCCGAAATATTTTGTCGCGGCTGATTCAGTTATGACCACGGTGTTTGGTTCATTCAGCGCAGTTGTAATATCGCCTTCAATAGCGGGAAGAGTAAAAACTTTAAATAATGTAGAATCAGCATGGCTAACCCGCTGCTCGGTTATAAATTCATTTCCTTTTTTTATGAGCTTCGACCCATTCGAATTGAAGAACCTTACATATTCTTCAACCTGTGGATAGTCCTTTTTCAGAGTTGCACCCATCGGGTCTGAACAAACTGCCAGCTTCAGATCAGTTTCACCGAGTTTTATATCGGAGTTAACCCGATAGATGCGATCCGCTTTTGTGTTATATCGATCAAAGCTCACTTCATCTAAAACATACAATGCAATCAAAATGAAACATGCAAGACCAATAGCCAGGCCGGCGATATTGATAATGGAAAATGTCTTGTTGTTTAACAAATTCCGCCAGGCAATTTTCAGATAGTTTCTGAGCATGTGTGGTATGGTTTGTTGTTTTTGGTTTGTGGTTTGTTGTCCAGTATCGACTCGCGACTCACAACTCACGACTCACAATTCATTCCGTCCTCAAACTTCTCACCGGGTTCCTGATTGCGGCCTTAACGGCTTGAAAGCTTACAGTAATGAGGGCGATCATAACTGCGAATAGCCCCGCCAGCAAAAACACCCAACCGTTAATGCGTGTACGGTATGAGAAATCCTGCAGCCAGCTATTCATCACCCACCATGAGAGAGGAAATGCAATAAGGCATGCAATCCCTACAAGCTTGACGAAATCTTTTGACAGCAATACAATGATATTTGAAACCGATGCACCTAGCACTTTCCGTACACCGATTTCCTTCGTGCGTTGAATAGCCGAGAACATTGTGAGCCCGAATAGCCCGAGGCAGGCAACGAAAATGGCAAACGCTGTAAAAATGCCAAACACTTTCTCAAACAATTGTTCGTTGCTATACTGCCGATTGAATTTATCGTCGAGAAAATAATAATCGAAAAGATTGCCTGAATAAAATTCCTCGAACTTTTCTTTTAGGGATGAAATGGTATTGGCCAAATCTGAGGCAGTTACTTTTACTGAAATACTGCTGTTCGTGCTATATGCGGGCATGAATAAGATTGGTTCAAGCGGATATCGAAGTGATTTCTGGTGATAGTCTGCGACGACTCCAATAACATCCCATTTTTTTGTACCTCGCATAATCGATTTTCCTATCGCGTCCTCCGGCGATTTGAAACCGACCAGCTTTGCCGCTGATTGATTGATAATAATATTGGTTAGCTTTCCGAAATCGGCATTATGGTCTTGGGGGGTAAAATTTCTTCCGGCCAAAACCTTAACCCTATAAACGTTCATAAAATCATAATCCACACCGATATGGCGCATTGTATAACGCTCGGCGTCACCGGCACCGGCTCGGCGTATATTAAAAGTTCTTCCTAATTCCCCTCCCGGAACACGCCAGGAAGTGGTCACGCCTTTGACACCGGGCAACGCCTTAAGCTCTTCTTTGAAGTTGTTGGTGCGGTCTATAAAGGTGGAATCCCAGCCAGTTAATATAGCAGGTTTGATGACGAGCATCTGGTCCATGTTAAAACCAAGCTCCTTATTATTCATGTAGCGAATCTGCTGAGAAACTATTACCGATCCGATAATCAGTCCAACGGTTGCGGTGAATTGACCTACAACCAGTATTTTTCTGAATTGGATTCCTTTTTTCGAAGCGCTAAGCTTACCTTTTAAAACCGCAATGGGTTTGAAGGACGAGAGTACAAATGCAGGATAGAATCCCGAGACAAAAATTCCTGTTACAACAATCAATATGAGTCCAAGCGCAATACCATAGCCAGTTAGCCCTTTAACCAATAAGTACGATAATGACAATTTCTCCTGAAGCAAGTCATTGAAAGACGATTGTACTAATAAAACAAGCACAAAAGCCAGGCCTATTCCAAGAAGATTCACGATAGTCGATTCCACAAGGAATTGCCTGATCAATTGTTTTTTTAAACCACCCACCACTTTTCGTATTCCCACTTCCCTCGCTCTTTCAGTTGATCTGGCTGTAGCGAGATTGATATAGTTCACCCAGGCGATCACGATTATAAATAATGCGATCAACAACAAGCCCCATACAACGGATCCATTTCCGGTTTCACCAATCTCATATTCAAAATCAGAATAGAGATGTGCCTTTGACAGTGGCTGTAAATAAAACTTCTCGTCACTGCCCGACACTTTATTTCCGTCAAAGTGACGTTTCGAAAAAGCGCTAAACCGTTCATTTAAGGTTTTATAATCAGCGCCAGGTTTTAATTTAACATAGTGCCAGAAATCAGAACTTGTGAAATCGTAGTCAGCTTCTTTCCATCGCTGGATTATCAATGTCTTATAGGAGATAAGCAGATGGAATTGGAGATGTGAATTCTCCGGAACGTTTTTGCAAACGCCTTCAATTTTGTAAGGCATCGAATCCGTTGAGAGCTTTATCGTTTTTCCAACAAACTGATTATAATCTTTTCCGTGATAGTCGAAAACTTTTTTTATGAGGTCTTCACTTAGTATTACCGCAAAGGGATCTTTCAATACCGATGTCTCATTTCCGGTGAGGAGCGGGAACGAGAACATGGAGAATAAGGAATTTTCTGCATAGAAAGATTCTTCCTCACTTAATCTTTTATCGTCATGAATGATGATCCTTTCTCCTGCAGGAACAACGCGTGTATTCAGTTCCACTTCTTCAAAGTCATCATTCATTGCCTTACCTACGCCGGAATATGTAATCGTTCCATGTTGAATTAATTTGCCACCCTGGTAACGGTCATTTACTACGCGATAGATACGGTCAGCATTTGCATGAAACTGGTCGTAGCTCAACTTGAAGCTTACGTATTCAAGGATAAGAAGGCAAGCTGCCATACCTATACCTAGCCCTGTAACGTTCAATAGCGAAAAGAGCTTATTTTTTCGGAAGTTGCGGACAGCGATTTTCAGATAGTTTCTGAACATTTATTGATATTTTAATAAGGCGACATTGGTTTCGTGGTTTTTTGTTTTTTGTAATGAGTCTACGCACTAACGACTCCTGACTAACGACTCACGACTACATTCACTCAGTCCTCAAACTTTTTACAGGATTACTCATCGCTGCTTTAATTGCCTGGAAGCTCACTGTTATCAACGCGATCACTATTGCTGCTATGCCAGCTATCGCGAATACCCACCAGCTTATATCGGTTCTATAAGCAAAATCCTGCAACCATTTGTACATCGCATAATAAGCAAGCGGGCATGCTATCAGAATAG
>DAINQQ010000307.1:0-4791 GCA_036742645.1 Flavitalea sp. | reverse complement strand
ACATTACAAATGGCGACTCTTCGGGTAAATGGCCGGTAAAATCAGATTACCCGTTGCGCGGCGCGGTACTGCCTTTCAAACGTATTGTGGCGTTTTATGGAAATTTATATTCCAGGCAGATGGGTATTCTTGGTGAGCTACCCCGCAAACAAATGCTCGATAAATTGCAGGGTGAGGTTAAGAAATGGCAGTCCGCAGACAGTACCATCGAGGTCATCCCGGCTCTGCATTATATTGCAATAACAGCACAACAAAGTCCTGGAAAGGGTGGTAATTACCGTTTGCGCATGCCATTCCATCAGATAGACTCGGTGTTGAGCATGGCAAAAGAGATTGATGCCCTCGTGTTTCTTGATATCCAGGTCGGGCTCAGCACACTTCAGAAAGAGATTCCAGAGTTTGAGAAATACCTGAAAATGCCACATGTCCATTTTGGAATCGATCCCGAATTTTCTATGAAGGGAGGACATGCACCGGGCAAGGTCGTAGGAACTTTCGACGCCGCCGACATTAATTACGCCACCGAATACCTGGCAAAGCTCGTCAAGGAAAATAATCTTCCTCCCAAAATACTGGTAGTTCACCGCTTCACGCAGGCAATGGTCACTAACTACAAACAAATCAAATTACGTCCTGAAGTTCAGATTGTAATGGACATGGATGGCTGGGGGCATCAGGCAAGAAAGATCAATACATACAAGCAATTCGTATATAAGGAACCGGTTGAGTTCACAGGCTTTAAGCTATTTTATAAAAACGATTTAAAGGAAGCTAACAGTCATGTTATGACTCCTGCAGAAGTTTTAAACCTAAAGCCTCAACCAATTTATATACAGTATCAATAATTGGTGGGTCATTCAATTGCCGCTCGCAATATATGAAAGTAATAGAGGATAGAGACTTGTAGGCGCGGTGAAGTGTTCTATTTTCTACTATTTATGTGGTGAACAAAGTTAAGTTATGGTTATACCACTCATCAACATTACCCTGCCGAAGCTCATCAAAAGGTTATTTTAGGTAGATCAAATCTACCGGTATGAGTGTCATCATCCCACGCAAGAAATTTTTATCGCTATCATTATTGGGGTCAATAGGTGTATTATTGGGCAAATCTGCCGTTGCGTTGGATAAACCTCAGAAACCACCTCCTCTCGAGGCTGAGTTGGTGAAAGAATTTGTCGCGAAGTCGCACAGCGATTTGAATCGGGTTAAGGAGCTGCTTACACAAACTCCCGGACTACTCAATTGTTCGTGGGACTGGGGCGGTGGTGACTTTGAAACAGGACTTGAGGCAGCTGGTCATGTTGGTAACAAAGACATAGCTCAATTTCTGCTGGAGAACGGCGCCAGGATGAATTTGTTTTGCGCCGCAATGTTAGGTAGAATTGATATTGTAAAGTCAACCCTCACTGCCTTTCCAAATCTGAAGACCTCGAAAGGACCTCATGGTTTACAGCTGATACATCACGCAAAAAAGGGCGGTGATGGAGCGAGAGAAGTGCTTCAATACCTCGAATCGATTGGAGCACAATAATAGCATCTTCTCATAATCCAATCAGGATACTTTGTGACGAAATAATACGACTGTCACAGATAATCGTTCTACCTTATTGACGCACTGAAAGGCCTTCAATTTCTCCTTGCGGTTGATGGTCAACGGTCGACGTTTTGTACTTTTGAAAAAACATTTTCATGGAAGAACGGGAAATCAAGTTCATGCAAGCAGCTATCGATCTCGCCAGGCAGGGAATGCAGGAAGGGAAAGGTGGTCCTTTCGGGTGCGTTATTGTCAAAGGAGATGCCATCATCGGATCAGGATCGAATAGTGTAACAAGTTATAACGACCCAACGGCACATGCTGAAGTTGTAGCGATACGTAACGCCTGCATTGCCCTGAATCATTTTCAGCTGACGGGTTGCGAGTTGTACACGTCATGTGAACCCTGCCCGATGTGCCTTGGAGCGATTTACTGGGCCAGGCCAAGCAAGGTTTACTTTGCGAATACACGTGAAGATGCTTCAGCAATTGGATTTGACGATTCGTTTATTTATGACGAGCTAACTGTGCCGGCGAATCAGCGGGCTATTAAAACACTCCGCCTCCAAACTCCGGATGCGATAAGAGTGTTTGAGGAATGGGCTCTCAAGCCAAACAAAACTGTGTATTAGATTATTTAGGGATTTTTTGAATGACGAGATAGGCAATAATTACCAGCAGTATAACGACTACAATAGCGAGGTAAGACCAGGGAATTTCTTTTATTTTTTTTCTGTCGCGCCGGTGCTTTTTTTGTTGTAGGTATTGATTCAGTTCTTTGTTTAGCTGACTAACATAACCGTCAAGGTCCTTTTTGTTTTTAACCGTTTGTAATCCTTCCAGTGCCTCACTCTCGAAATTGTTATCGATCATCCATTGCTCCACTTCATGTTTATCCGTCCCCGATAGCTTACCACTGATGTAATCCATCAGCTTCTGGTTATCGATATCTTTATTGCTATTTGATAATATGTTCAATAAATCACTTGACATTTCCTGGGAATTCTGATTTGATGTTGATCACACGTATCATTGTTAAATTATTTCAATCGAGCGTACTCATCTTCTTTTCAAATAAAATCTTCAAATTTCGTTTTCCATTCTGTAAATAACTCTTTACCTGCATTAATGAGTACCCGGTTTTGTCGGAAATATCCTGGTAAGTCTTTTTTTCAAGATAAAACAAAGTTACGCATAGTTTCTGCTCATGGTTTAGTTCCTGAAGGCTGCTCGTTACGAGCTCCAGTTGTTTGTCCTTTAAGAGATGTACTTGTAGGTTGCTATCCTCTTCATTGGAAATTATCATCTGTTCTTTGATGTCAACCACCCGTCCTGGCTTATCTCTTAATTTCATCAGGCAATGATTCTTGGCGACCATGTACACCCAGGATTTGAAATATTCCACATCATACTTATGCAGCTCAGTAATTGCTTTCAAAAAGATTTGTTGAACAGCATCTTTTGCTTCTTCCTCGCTCTTTAGATATTTCATGCAAACGCCAAATAACAGAAGGGTATAACGCTGCAACAGAATGCCCAACCAGTGATTATTTTTATCAGCTTTAAAATAGCTCAGGAGTTGCTGATCGCTCATATGGGAATAACGGTCTTCGTTCACTGGTTGAAATTTACCATTTTTTCTACCACTAAGATGCCCGCCTCAATAATTTTCATAAAACCTTTGCTTATCAATTATTTTTGATTTGATTTGTTGCTTAATTGAACTTTTTTGTTATGACGACCGGTGTTTGTTGTGTACCTGTAAGTCCAGTGAGAGCTGAATCTTTTCATAAAAGCGAAATGACCAGCCAATTATTATTTGGTGAAGCAGTTGAGGTGCTTGAAAAAGGTCTGGACAATTGGATATTCATCCGCTGCTTATTTGATAACTATGAGGGATGGATCACCCGGTCACATATCACTGAAATTCCTGAATCGATAGCAAAAGAAAAATGGCACCTCGCTTCTGACTGGAGCAATGAAATAGTTTTCCAGGATCAGCCAATGTATATTCCCTTCGGCAGTGAATTGCGCGGGCTTAAAAATGGTCACGCTGAATGGGGAAAGTATAGCTGGAGTTTCAAAGGGAATCATATTGATCCGGCGATAACAAAACGGAATGAAAAAACATTAATTCGTCTTACGCATCGTTTTATTAATACTCCTTATCTCTGGGGTGGTAGAAGCATATTCGGAATTGATTGCAGCGGTTTTTCACAAATTGTTTATAAGAGTCTTGGCGTGCCTTTGTTACGGGACGCATACCAGCAGGCAACGCAAGGAGATGGCATTGGATTTTTACAAGAAGTTAAATGCGGTGATCTTGCTTTCTTTGACAATGCAGAAGGGCGAATTACTCATGTCGGAATATTACTCAATGAACGCGAGATCATCCATTCGTCTGGCAAGGTTCGCGTTGACAGGATTGATAGTCAGGGTATATTGAATACAGATACGCAGGAACGCACACACCAGTTACGACTCATTAAAAGATATTTTTAATCCACCTCATGAAGAGTAAATCCCAGTCAAGCATCTTAATGCCGGTATAGAATAAAATGACTGCGAAGATTTTCTTCAAAACATCCCTGTCGATTTTTACTGCAAGATGCCCCCCAAAATAACCACCGATAACAAAGCCAGCAGCCAGTATCGCTATCACCCTAAAATCAAGCGGCGCTCCCATTTTTTTGCATTCCTGGTAATATGTGAGGAAAGCCAGGATGACTACCGGGAATGTAAGTACCCCCAAAGAAGTCCCCTGTGCCTGATGTTGAGTATAGCTTAAAAAATAAACCAATGCAGGAACCAGGATAATGCCACCACCAACACCAACCAGCCCGCTTAATACGCCTGCCATCAAACCAATTATCAGTATTATTATTATTTCTTGAACTGGCATTTGTTTCGTATTCATATTTAATGTCTAAAGGTTTCTTTATAGAAGTCGATAGCATCCTGAACTACTTTAAGCGCGGTGGCTTTGTCACCAAATTCTTCAACGACTACAGTTTTATTTTCAAGCTTTTTATACTCTTCGAAAAAGTGACGGAGCTCGTCGAAGAAATGTTTTGGTAACTCTTCGATATTATTATAGTGATTTACTCCTGGGTCATGGGCTGCCACGGCAATGATTTTATCATCCGCATCACCACAATCGATCATTTGCATAACGCCGACTATTTTCGCATCCATTAAACAGAGCGCTTGCACCGGCTGGGTAGTTATAACCAAAATATCTAACGGATCTTTAT
>DAINQQ010000306.1:0-4817 GCA_036742645.1 Flavitalea sp. | reverse complement strand
GATGGTGTAAACAACAGGTTGAACTGCCCTCTCAAAACCGCCTACATTGAAGTCCTTAACGATGCCGACGATTTGTACAGGCACAGTATCACAATCGGGAAAATAGATTGTCTGCCCCAATGAATTAGGCATATTTAAGTTTTTTGCAGCAGTTTCATTGATGATCGCTGTGCGGGTGTGTTGGTCGGCGTAGTTACTGGAAAACAATCTTCCTTTAACCAAAGACACTTCCAGTGCGTTAAAATAATCTGTACTTATTTTAACGGACGACATGCGGTATTCTTTTCCTGAATATTTAAAGCTTATGGTAGAGGTATCGCCAAAATTCCTATCACCTGGTACGTTAGTAGATTTGGCCACATAGGCTACTCCCGGTAGGGAAAGGAGTGTGTTTCTGGCTCCATCGAATCGACCTTCTCTTGTATTCTGCATTGCTTCAATCCGTAACACCTGTGTATCAGTGAACCCCTTGTCTTTGTTCTTCATGTAATTCATCTGGGTGCTTATAACAAGAGTCGCGACGATAAAAAACGCGGATACCATAAATTGCACGACGATCAAACTGTTTCGAAATACTTTCCCGGTTTTGCCGGTGGAAAAATCTCCTTTCAAAACTTTGTTTGGGTTAAAACGTGATAAGAAGAACGAAGGATACAGGCCTGAAATTAGTATGACAACAGAGAGGCATAAGATGATTTGTGCAACAAGTGACGCTGTAGTGTCGTACTTCCAGAAACGGAGGTCAATACCGAAGGACCTGTTAAGATAAGGGAGCGCTAAATAGACAATTACAATCGAGATGCACAAGCTTATAACACATTGCAACGCGGTTTCAAACATAAATTGAACTATCAATTGCACGGTCCCGGAGCCTAGAGTTTTTCGTACACCTACTTCCTTCGCGCGTTTTATAGATTTCGCAATAGCCAGGTTGCTAAAATTAATTGCTCCAGCTAATAACAGTAGCATAGCTAATCCAAGCAGTATCGAAACAGTCGTAAAATTGCTGCTGCCATATTTAGGAAAGTTATGGATATCAGGCACCGCGTCGATGAAAAGCGCTGTTTGCTCTCCTGACCGTTTATAGTGTTCGAACGGGATATTGTCCTTTTTTATCCGTTCATTATAATACAAACGGTTGATGTCGTCTTCGATTCTCGGCTGTGAAATTTTACTTTTTAATATTATGTATGTATGATATGAGTAATTCTCCCAAAATCTGTCTTGTTTTTCGTATGGATTGCGCAAAAGCAGAGAGATATTTATATGGGAAGGCGTTTTTGGCAACTGCATCACTCCCGTGACAATGCCCTCCATTGAATTGTGAACTTTCAATGTTTTTCCTAATGGGTTAGTGGTGCCAAATAACTTCTGGCTTAACTCTTCACTTATTATTGCGGCATTGGGTTGATTGAGCGCGGTGTTAGCATTTCCTTTGATTAATTTATAAGGAAAGACGCGCATAAACAACGAGTCCACAATCACAACGCCTTTCTGGTATAATTTTTTCTGCTCCGTGGAAATCATCAACTCATAATCATCAGCCGGTTGGATAGATGTTGCCGCTTCAGCCGCTGAATAGTTTTGTGCCAAGAACGCTGCAAGCGGTGCGGGTGTTTGAGGCAAAGTGCCAGATTCGGATTTCAATGAGATCCTAAATACGTTTCCCAGGTGCGGATTCCACTTATCATAACTCAATTCATAGTTTAGATATAGCAATATGATGATGAAGCTGGATAATCCGGCTGCGAGGCCTATAATATTTATTGCATTATAGGTTCTGTCCCTTGAAAGATTTCGCCACGATGTTTTAAGAATTCCACTAAACATATATGCGCATTTCTGTTTACAGCTTCAGCTCAATCCCATTTATATTTGTTCTTCTCTATGACCTTTTCATTGCATATTCCCGAGCGCCCCATTCACCATTCGCTGCATACCATTTACAAGTTCCGCCTCTCGACTCCTAACTCCCGGCTCAAACAATCATTCCGTTCTCAGGCTTCTGATTGGATTTGCCAATGCCGCTTTTATTGCCTGGAAACTTACTGTCAGTATGGTAATTAGTAACGCGCCGCCGGCAGCTGCCACAAAAATCCACCACGAAACAGGCGTTCGATATTCGTATTGTTGCAGCCACTGATGAAGAAAATACCAGGCTATGGGAATTGCAATGCAACAGGAAATGATTACAAGCGCGAAAAAGTCTGTTGATAACATCTTCCACAGATTGAATACCGTAGCACCTAGAACTTTTCTTACACCAATCTCTTTTGTGCGTTGTTCTGCAACAAAAGACGCCAGGCCAAATAAACCCAGGCATGAAATAAATATGGCAAGGATTGCAAAGAATGTGGCAAGGTTCCCAATGCGTTCTTCGTTGGCAAATTTCTCGGCATACTGTTCATCGGTGAACTTATACTCGAAAGGACCGCCGGGGTTGAATTTTTTAAACACAGGTTCGATCCTGGAAATTGCAGCGCGAATCGCCATGTTGGCCTTAATGCGAATGGTAAGAACACTGGCCCAGGTGTAACTCACGAAGAAAACTGTTGGCTTTACAGGGGTGTACGGTGACTCCATCACCATGTCCTTAACGACTCCAACAACTGGTTTCTCCTCATCATTCCATTTAATAATCTGGCCAACCGGATCTTTCAGTCCTGTTAATTTTACTCCGGCTTCGTTAAGAATAATCGCTCCTGAATCCGTTGGAAAGCTCCTTGAGAAATCGCGACCTTCCTTAATCGTCCAACCCATTGTTTTTCCATAATCATGCGTTGCGGCAACAATTCCAAAAAGCGGCGTCGTATTCGGATCCTTTCCTTTCCATTCGAAACCGATTTGGTTAGACCAGATACCTGTCACCGGACTGGAAGACTGCGCCATGTTCTCGACGGCTCCCGTTTTCAAAAGTTCCTCCCGCAAGGCATTATAACGTCCATAAAGATCCGGAGTGTTCATCATTACAGTAATGAGCCCTTCACGAGTATAACCTACGGGCCGATTTTTCGCATACTGAATTTGTTTATACACGATAATTGTTCCGATGATTAATGTAACTGATACAGTGAACTGGATTACAACAAGAATTTTTCTTGGAAGAGAAGCGAAGCGTCCTGCACGAAAAGTTCCTTTCAATACTTTAATTGGCTCGAAGCTGGATAAGTAGAAAGCCGGATAACTTCCTGAGACAAGCCCTGTGAAAAAAGTAAACAACAAAGTCATAAACCAAAAAACAGGATTGGTCCAGGGTATTGACATCTTTTTATCGGATAACCCATTGAAGAAAGGAAGCAATAAGACCACAATGCCAATAGCTGCGATCAGTGCCAGTAAAGCGATTAATAATGATTCGCTGAGGAATTGTCCTATCAGCTGACGACGTAATGAGCCAACCGTTTTTCGGATCCCAACCTCTTTTGCTCTCTTCTCACTTCTTGCCGTACTGAGATTCATGAAATTGATACACGCAAGCAAAAGGACAAATACACCTATAATACCAAATAGCCATACAAATTGGATCCGTCCTCCGACCACTTTGCCGTTTTTGAATTCACTGTGCAAATGCCATTTACTCATTGGGTGAAGTAGTACCTCTTCCTTGCCTTCCTTGACGTGTTGTTTTGGAATATCTTTTATCTTGGCTGTAACCTTGTCGAATTGAACATTGTCGTTTATTTGCATAAAGGCTTGCCATGAGTGGTTTCCCCATTGAGTAACGGACTCTTTTAACCAGGTTTCAGTAGTAACGTATTTATCCCATGGCAGCAGGAACCTGGTTTCATAAAACGTGGAATTGTGAGGCAGATCTTCATAAATACCCACTACTTTCATATCCATTTTATTGTCCAACCTTACGGTTTTGTTTATTGGATCTTCATTGCCGAAAAGCGCTTTCGCAACGGATTCTGTAAGTAACATGGAAGATGGATCCCTGAATGCAGCAACGCTACCCTTCAAAATTTTAAGCGACAACATCAATGGAAATTCCGGCTGTGTCCATAGTCCATTATGAGTGAGTTTTTTTTCGCCTACAGCCAATATGTGTTCGAAGTTCCATGAGGTCAATGTGACGTACTTAAAATCGCTGGTGTTCTTCATTCGTAACTCTGTTGCGATGGCCATTGAAACAGCCTGACCTGTGCCGGTCTGGTCGTTGAACGTCTGGGTTGTCATTAGCTGGGCGATCTTATGATAGTTCCGGTGGTATTTGTTATATGACAGTTCATCCCATATCCACATCCCAATGAGTAATGCTACGGCCATGCCTGTCGCAAGCCCGATTATGTTGATAGAAGAGTACCATTTGCTCTTCAAAAGATTTCGCCATGCAATTTTTAAATAATTTCTAACCATCTGAAGTATTTATTTTTTACAATTACAGACTTGGTTCCTTCGTCCTTTGACTGTTCGCAGGACTGCATTTAAAACACACAAAGGACACAAAGAAATCAGCGAGTGATTCACCACTCACCATTGACCATTGACCATTCACCAAATTATTCCGTTCTGAGGCTCTTCACAGGATTCGAAAGGGCTGCTTTAATCGCCTGGAAGGAGACCGTGCACAACGCAATCATTATTGCCAGCGCGATTGCGGCAGCAAAGATCCACCAGCCAATTTCTATCCTGTATACGAAATCGCGTAACCAGAGGCTCATTGCCCACCAGCCCACAGGCACTGCGAATACAGCAGAAATAATTACAAGTCTCAGAAAATCCTTTGAGAGCATATTTACGATATTGCTAACGGTTGCACCCAGAACTTTCCGCACTCCAATCTCCTTTGTGCGTTGCTCTGCCATATAAGTTGC
>DAINQQ010000305.1:0-4841 GCA_036742645.1 Flavitalea sp. | reverse complement strand
CGTTGTACGAAATTTTTGTGAAGAGCGATAGTTCAGAGTTTTTATTTATAAGCGATAGTAAATAAAATTCGAACAAGTAGTTATTTATATAATCTTATCAATAAACAAGAATTTGCAAAAATATTGGAGGAACGATAGGAAAGAAAACAATAGCCCAAACAAGTTAACTATTGTGTTATTTGTCATTTACTTGATCGCATTATTTTGGATTTTAGTATTTAAGTTAGGTGTACAATTTTCTTATATGGAAAATAGGAGCGTAAACTTGATGCCGTTTAGTGATGGTAAAATTGATGTTGGTGAAATCATTTTGAATGTAGTGATTTGTGTACCACTTGGTATTTATGCAGGAGTTTTATTTAAAAGATGGTCTTTTGGTACTAAACTTTTCTTCTTTTTCTTAATTAGTTCAATGTTTGAAATACTTCAATTTATTTTGAGAGCTGGGGCTTTTGACATTACAGATATAATTACTAATACTTTGGGAGGAATAATTGGACTAATGATATTTAAAGCAATTGAAAAACTGTTTAAAAATAGTGTTAAGGGACAAAAATTCATAAACATAATTGCAGCAATAGGAACTGTATTGATGATTTCATTGTTATTATTACTAAAAATGAACATGCTGCCAGTAAGATATCAATAATAAAATTCCAGGTACTACAGATAACATTTCGTGTGACAAGAAAAACTCCTACAGCATGGGGTTTTCTGCTATGCTGGCTGACGAATATGTACTGATCGTCCCATTCGCTTATCACCTGTAGTCCGGCTGGAAGAATAAGCCCAGCAACAAAATATAACATCAACTTTATTAACTCTGCTTCGGTTCGGGCAGAAGGATCACAGAATATCAGCACATCAGAAAGCCCAGGAGCGTTAGGCGCCACTTTAGGTATTCCTTCATGTTTCAAATTTGTGGTAAATTGCCTAATGTCGAAAGACGAAATTAAATACCAAATAAGTATGGTCCTGGACCACTTCTCCGACAAGGCGCTTGAGGATCTACTCATCTTTTTAACGAATATTGAAAAAAACCATCCCGCCTCAATGTTCAATGCGAATGCCTTGGACAAAATTCTTAATGAAGACAAAGAACTTCTAGAGAAACTTGCCAAATGATTTCAGTTAGAGAAATTGAGGAATTACACCGTATTCTAATTGACAAGTTCGGAGGAACGCATGGAATCAGGGATGCCTCAGCACTCGAATCAGCCTTAGGCAGACCTTTTCAAACCTTTGATCAAAATGAATTATATCCCACGGCAAATCAAAAGCCTGCTTCTTTAATCGAGAGCATTTTGATTTAATCATCCTTTCATAGACGAAAATAAAAGAACTGGCTATACACTTATGAGATTATTCTTAATTAGCAATGACCTCGACATCTTCGCCTCGCAAGACGACAAATACAAATTTGTAATTGGCATCGCTTCAGGAGAGACAAAGTACGATCAGATCTTGGATTGGCTTAAGGCACATACGCAAGGGAAAAGCGGCGCCCAACAAACAGGGGGGTTTTGCGTTAGCGGGCCTGACGAATATATCTTCAGCTTTACTAATTCTATTCAGCTTTAGTCAGGGCGACACTTATCCACATCAGCATTTTTCTTAACCTGGTCGTAAATTAATCAATGGGTTTCTGTAGCCGGACGGGACGTTCATTATGCTCTGCCAACGCAAAGTCCCTACCGTTGTGCGACATCCTACTTACTAATCATCATAACTTTGCATAGCACAATATCGATTTTCGGAGATTCATAATTGAAGTAGTTACATTATTTTAAACATTACATAATTTAATTAATATGAAAGCGAAACCACTTATTATTTTTCTTGTGCTAATCAATTTGACAGTTCTGTTCTATTTGGTGGCAACAGCCCAAACTAAATCAAATAACTCACAAAGCGTTTCTCCAATTATACGAGCTCGAGCAATTGAGCTAGTAGATGATAAAGGTCAAAGCCGGGCACTACTTAACGTAGAAGCAAACGGAGAGACTGTCTTTCGTTTAAGGGATGCAAAAGGGACTATCCGGGTTAAATTGGGCGCTTCAGAGAATGGCTCAGCTTTGTTACTACTAAATGATTCCACAAATCCTGGAATACATGCCTTAGCCAAGAGTAATGGTACTACTATGACCTTGATTAATAAAGATGGCCAGAAGCGGGTTATTGAACCATAAGATACAAATCGAATGTAATGCCACTCAAAAACTTAAGACAAAGATAGAAGACTTCGCACAACATGGCCGATCGGTTGGCTTATCTCCCACTAATTCCAGGATTAATTATAACGGTAAGGGGCAACAGCTAAAATTCAGGATGTGGAAGCGTTAGAAGCTGAACTGAAAAAAGCAAAATTGGCATACAGGGAGAACTGCCGGCAGACATTGTTCGACTCAACTAAAAGACGACGCCAATCCAAATTCGATGGAAGATAGGTTGTAACTCCGGAGAAGGGCGACATTAAGAAAAGGGAAATTTCGAATATGTCACCAACCGGGTCAGCATTGCTCGGATTTCGTAAAGCCGAAAAGTCAGTGGAAAGTGTCGGCTGGAAAAAGACATTTACAATTCTGGAGGTCACAAAATCCAGGGTAGCGGGCGTTGCATTAATAATTTACCGGGCCCAGATTTGAATAACTTAAAAGCGCTCATTCGAATAGTTCGGATTTAATAAATTTATATTTATTTAGTCCAAATAGAGAATGAAAACACAGAAGCATTATATCAAATGCCTTTATTCCGGTTTCATCTCCATGTCCTTTTTTCTTCTTACCCCTTTGTATGGACAGGAAGATTCAACGCATGTTCCCGATGCTATTGCAGCAGTTGTGGCGGAATCCGATACGCTGCGGGCAAAAAAAGACTCGGTTGTTCTCTACCGAATCAACGGCCGTTATCTAAAAAGCTATTGGCCTAGTTTCAAGTCCGTAGTCACTGCTCCGTCAAGATGGGATGGCAATGATTGGAAAGAGTTCGCAATCGTCGTAGGCACCGTCGGCGTTCTGTTCGCTGGCCTTGATAAACCGGTTGGGAATTTTTTCCAGAGTAATACTTCTATTTTTTGGGATGGAGTAGAAGACGTTTTCTATCCATTGGGGAATCGTTTTCCGCCATTACTTCTAACTGGCATGTATGTCGGCAGCATAATATCCCGCGACAGGAAGCTCGAACACAATACTCTCGTGATTACTAAATCTTTAGTGATATCTACCATTTTTTATACTGCCACAAAGGCTCTGATTCGAAGGGAACGTCCATATCGTACGGACAATTCGCATAAGTTCACGACTCCATTCAGCAAAAACGACTACACCAGTTTCCCTTCAGGCCATTCCAACACTGCTTTTTCCGTGGCCACTGGTTTTGCCATGCAGTATAAACATATAAAGTGGGTTCCATGGGTTGCATACTCAATCGCCGCGTTGACCTCACTTTCGCGGGTATATCAAAATAGGCACTGGGCAAGCGACATACTTGTCGGCTCAGCCATTGGTCATTATGTTACAAAAACAGTTATTCGCGCAGAAGACAAAAGGAACCTGCGGAAGAAATCCCGGTCTGTTGTTCCTTAAAGCGAAGTTGGAAGTGCAAAGTATGAAGTAAATGTCAGAACTCAGAACTACACCGCGAGGCGTCGTTCCGGGTCTCACATCCCACAGATTTGGTTTACAAAAGTTTAACAGTTTTTCCCCGGCTAAATAAAACTAACGGGATACTTCTATCATGAAAATTTCGTTGATTAGAATCACATTTCAATCTCCAACGTTTTTATGCTTAAAGTCTTGTCATGCGTGCTATGTGCGATGCAAGTGTTGACGATTGCTGCTTTTTGTCAAAGCCCGGACTCATCTATTGTAATGGAGATGCGTGATACCGTAAAGGCTGTCCACAGATACCTTCAACTACCAGGCACCGAAGCTGTATTGTCAGTTAATCGCTTGCCATATTCGATCATGCAACCTGTTCACACGAAGTTGCAAATACCACCACAAAAACAAGCGCTGTCTGCCAGGTCCATCGTTATTCCATCTGCAATGATTGCATATGGAGCATTCACCTTCACAAACAGAGATCTTAAAAGGTTGAACCTTGCTGTGCGGGATAAGCTTTGGGAAGACAGGAACAATGGAAACGGTAAACTCTTTCATATTGATAATTTTTCACTTGTTGCTCCTGCAGTGGCGGTGTACGCACTAAATATTGCAGGTGTGAAAGGAAAAAACAATCTGATAGACGCGAGCCTCATATATGGAATGTCGCATTTCATTGGGCAGATCCTGATTGTTTCCAATGTAAAAAAATTAACCAACATCATGAGACCAGACAGCAGCAATCGTCTCTCATTTCCATCGGGACATACTGCGCAAGCTTTCATATCAGCAGAATTTTTAAGACAGGAGTACAAGGATGTTTCTCCATGGATTGGAGTAGCGGGTTATGCAGCAGCAGTTGGTACTGGCTTTTTAAGAATGTACAACAACAAGCATTGGTTAAACGACGTGATTGCAGGTGCCGGAGTAGGTATTCTCTCTACACACATTTCCTACTGGCTATATCCAAAAATAAAATCTACCTTTTTGGGAAAGTGGAAAGGCAACACGATGGTGGCGCCCACATATCAAAATCGCAGCTTTGGTTTTGGAATGGTACACAAGTTTTGATTGAAAAACGCGGCCATCACCATCCACCAATAACCCTCGAAAGAGCAATTCTTTCTAACGTATCGACACTGTCAGAAACCAGGACAGTTCTCCTGCAAAAGTTCCTCTACTAAAAAAATCGCATTTTTGCAGAGTCTTCTTTTAAAACAATTTTTGCAGAGCTGTCCA
>DAINQQ010000304.1:0-4993 GCA_036742645.1 Flavitalea sp. | reverse complement strand
AAGCAATACCACATTATGGGGATGGCCCTGCTGAGAGGCATGCCACGGTCATACCTAAGGCTTTCAGCCCATCCTGTTATAACCCTAACATGCCTATAAAGCTGGGAAAATAAAAAGGGTGACACCTCAGCAACAGTTCCTGTAAGGTATCACCCTGGAAAAATCTTGTTTGACAAGATTACTAATAGCGCTTAACCAATAAAAATTTTAGTGCTCAAATTTCCTGATATATTTTACTGTCTGTCCCGCAGAATTTTCCTGTTCTAAATAAATTTCAAGTGTGGTTTCATCCAGTTTCTTGATCTTTTCAGGGAAAACAAAAATGGTCAGTTCGGTTTCGTTATTGGAAAAGCTCCAGGTGAAATTCATGTTCTGATCATCTGGTGAGCACGCTGTGGTACCGATGGTATAAGTACCGGTGTAGTTGACATTGAAACTAAATTGATCATCTTCCTGGCAGGATACCAGATCCGCTTCTGAGTCTTCAATAGTGCCGTTATTGTTCTCATCCAGGCCCTGGGTGACCAACTTCCATGATTTTTGAGTAAGTAATTCGGTGTTGGACTTCACGTCAGTTTTCTTGGTGCAAGAGAAAAAGCCGCCAGCGAAAATTACGCCGGCAAGGAGAAGCAGTTTGTTTGATGTTTTCATGGGGGATTGAATTTTTATTAAAATGTTTACCGGGTTTATCAGGTAATTGGATGGATTCACACGTGCACTTTACGAGGTAATATTTCTATTGCAAATTGTGAATCTACGGCGATCCAATTCCATGAGCCGCCAGGCATGCATGAGAGGGGCGTTACCATCAAAAGTTTAATGAGAGGATGAGCAGTTTTGTTCTGCTAAGTGGAAATACCTTTTCGAGGTATCAGTTATATGCAACCAGGCATGCCATGGCTCCGTTTGAGGGTTTGTTGACCACGGTATTCTGTACAACAAATGCAAATCTTCGTTAGGAGACTTTCCTTTTTGTGACCATCACTTCTGTAGTTGTACAACAAAATCCTCTGGCCGTGCCAGACCATCGAATCCGTGGCATGCCACGCAGGAGAGGAGGTATATCCTCTGTGGCTTTGTGTCTTCGGGGCGTCTTGATAGTACGCTTGGGAATGCCGCTAAGACACGAAGACACAAGGGTTTCGTGCCAACGACTCTGTGTTTAAAACAACTTGCACCTGATACGGTGAGATTAGCTACAGAGGGAGACGGAGGAGAGACCGTCGGAACTAAACCGTAGCTGGCCTTTCCTGCATCCAAATCACCCGACCCTCCATGATAAAATACACCGCCGTCTTTACTTCTTTTCCAGGAAACGCTTTCTTCAAAATATCCTGGTAGATTTTTAATTGACCGGAGAAAGTTTGGGCTTTCCAGCGCAGGGATGATTCATTGCCGCGGAACGTCTTGTAGTCGATGAGTATTAGCTGGTTTTCGGTTTCAATTACAAGATCGGCGATGCCGTTTATTAATTGATCATTGACCGCCATCATGAGCGGGAGCTCTCTGTGTATTTTCTTTGGATTATAATTTTTTTGGATCCACTGATGAAACTGGACTACACGGTGAGACAGTTCTTTTTCAAAATCACCGAGCACTAACTCGTATTTGTGGGCCAGTCCATTAATTAATGACCTGGTTTGCTGTTCAGTCATATCTGGTTGGTAGGCGCAGATGACCTGGTGGATGAAAGTTCCGAAGACAGATTGCTCTTCTATGACCAGGTCATTGGTTGGAAGAGCCGTTCCCACCGTCGCTGACTCATCGAAACTGTAATGTCGTACTTCTTTGGAGGCCGAAGGGTTAATGAAATAAGGTGGGAAGAATTTTATCGCCCCTTTGGGGTATGCATGTAATTGATGACGGCTTTCAGCCAGCCTGATTTCGGGACCCGCATACACCGTTCGCCAGAACCGGTAATTGCCTTTGAAGAATCGATTCGTGGCAACAACCTTGTCAACAGCTTCAGCCGGCTTGCCCGTAAGGACTTCAATGCCTTCCGGCAATATGGAGTCGAGCCATTCCAATTTCTTTTCCTTGTAGGCAATTACCAGGTAATCGCGTGCCCTCGTAAAACCAACATACAGCAACCTCAACGCTTCCAACGCCTGCTTTTCCGCCAGTGAGCCAAAATCTTCAGCCTCTTCGCAGATGTCTTTGTATTTATACTGTCCTTTCTGACCATACAAATTGACCTTATAAGGCCAGGTCCAAAAACGAATAGATCTTCCTTTCAGCGGTTCATCAAAATTTATCCCATCGGTACTCATCACACGAACATTGAACACATCAGGTTCGTGCTTCCTGTCAAGTCCCGTTAACATCACCACGGGCCATTCAAGTCCTTTGGCCATATGGTAAGTCAAAACGTTTACGGATAATTGGTTTGTGACAGGTCCGCGCTTGTCCTGTTCATTTTCTGCAAGGGCTTCAAACCAACTCAAAAATCCATGCACATTCGGAAGCAAGCCAAGTTTGAGACAATGATCTTCAAACTGTCTCGCATATTCGAGGATTTGTTGCAAGTTAGCCTGTCGTTGCGCACCATTTCCCCATTCGATCACCTTATTATGAAACGATAATCCTGCATAGATCAATTGGATCATGCCACTCACAGGTTCGGACAACAGTCTGCTACGGTTTTCCTGGAGCCACAATATCACGGGATAATGTTCCATCCAGGCATTCCGTTTCGCGTAGTCGTTGCCTGCTGCTCTCAGAAACTCAAGTCTTTCGTCTAATAAATTTTCAATATTGTGATCTGAGTGGTGTAAGAAACTAATCTCGGCCTTGGAAAGACTATCCGTTTCATCAACCAGCACGTGCATGCAGGCACGCAGCCAACGCCACTCCGCTGTGAGATTTATTCCCGTATTTGACACAACAGCCTGCAATCCATTATCACGTAACGCATTCGCGATCTCCCTGCATTCAATGTTTGTTCGACACAACACAGCAATGTCACCCGGGGCAAGCGTCCGGGTATTTTTTGTCTCAGGATCCACGACCATCGGACGCTCAGCTAAAAAACAAGAAACTCTCGCGGCCAGGTGATTATAATATATCTCGTTGGTGTGCGTGCCCCTACCTTCCCATCCGAAATTCCATAATTGCAGGGCAGCACTTAACTGCTCGTTTGGCTTACGGGTTGCCTGCAACGCGATCTGCTCTTCAGTGATACTGTCCTGTTTCGCCTGAAACGCAGGAACAAAAAGATCGTTGACAAGTTGTACAAGCTCAGGCCTTGACCGATAGGAATTTTTTAAGATATCATCAGGCCCCGGCTGTCCGAGTGTATCTATAACGGTGTCGATCAGGGCCGCATCGCTTCCGCGAAAACCATAAATAGCTTGTTTCGGATCTCCCACCCAAATCACCTTGTCGACAAGTGAAGCCATTTTAACAAACAATGACAACTGGATCGGGCTGGTATCCTGGAATTCATCTACCATCACCGCCCTGAACAATTCCTGGAACCGTGCTTTCACGTTTGGATTACTTAGTGCTTCTATAAGAAAGGCTTCCTGGTCGATAAAATCCAGTAAGCCACGCTGTATTTTAAGTTGCCCATAATTGGCCAGCGTTTTGATCGCCGCATCAAAACAGATTTCGATATAATCGAGCAGGTCTTGCTGAAATTCGGCTGTTTCGAGATGATCGGCTGATAATTTTATCACTTTATCAAAGACATGCGCGTCGACTGACTTCTTTGCCGGCTCCATCTCTGCTATTCTTAGCCATTGTGCCCAGGAGAGTGGAAGATCATTCTTCAGACGGTAAAAAAATCCTTCAAGTTCGGAGAGACAGTCTCCCGTTTTCTTGGTAGTATCCTTTACCCTCTCTACCCATCCCCGGAGATTTGGAATTTCTTTCAATAATGTTGCCTTTATTTTGGCGAAGTCTTTTGTTGGCTCCGGAAGTAGTCTCTTTAATGATTCAATCGAATCTTCTTTGGAGTGACGCAATCCTTCATCATCGATTCCGTTACTTCGGGCCATATCTGCAATGGATTGGATCGTTCGATTGGTATGCCGTCGCTGCTTGTACAAGCGCTCCTCGATGGCATCGAGTTTTTCCGCAGTATCCTCATCCAGCGAAATGATTAAACTACTTTGAAAGAGCAGGTTTTTTTCTTCGTCTTCTACCACACGTTGTACAGGCGGCAGGCCAATATCGAAAGCAAATAATGTAAGTAATTGATCACTGATGCTATTCACCGTACCAACCAATGATTGATCGAGTAACGATGCGGTTTCATAGGCGCCCTCCGCAAGCACGCGTTCACGTACCCTGTTTCTTAATTCACTCGCAGCAGCACGCGTAAAGGTGGTGGCGATCACCTCTGAAGGGTGATAGCTGTCGCCGTTATTATGATCCAGTAATGCCGACAACTCACTAGTAAGCCTGTACGTTTTTCCACTTCCCGCACTCGCTGTAATAAGCCTAATGTTCTTCTCTTTCATTCCGTTTCTATAAATGTTGTGTAGTCATTATACTGAGATATTGCCTTGTAGGCGACCTTATTTTCCGTTTTTGTTTCCGGGTGTATGTATGTTTCTGCATCCAGTTCAAAAACTTCAAGTGCCTCGGCAGGAACTGCTTCACCGACTTCAATCTTACCCTCGGCTAGCTCATTTCGTCGATACCTGATGGTATTCTCCATTCGTTTGAGTAACTCCCCGTAACTTTCGCCCAGGTAGTTTTTGGAGTTTACAATATGCCCGCCTTTGAATGCATCCTTGCATGATGTAAATAAAATTCCCTGGCGAATGATAAAGTAAGCTGTCGGACAATGATGCGCGAGAGGATGGAATATCCTGGAATAAATAGCCAGCTGCAAATCTTCCGTACCAGTCATCAGCAAGCGATACTTTCTTTCTCCCTGGTATTTCAGGTCGATGATCGCTTTTTGTATTTCTTTTCCTTTTTTTCTTGTCAGCAGAAGGTCGCAACGTCCTTCAATTTCTTCATCACCAAACTTCCGCGACCGGGT
>DAINQQ010000303.1:0-5102 GCA_036742645.1 Flavitalea sp. | reverse complement strand
GTTTAAAATAACATTACCCTTTACAGTTCCTTCCGGAACCGGAACGTTTGAAATGATATTGATCACACCCGCCATAGCATCGCTTCCATAAATAAGGGAAGCCGGGCCTTTAAGAATTTCAATCTTATTTACACTGTATTCATCGATCTCAATGCCATGTTCATCGCCCCATTGCTGGCCTTCTTGTCTTACTCCATCATTAAGGATCACAACGCGGTTATACCCCAACCCTCTAATCACTGGTTTTGAAATTGCCGGACCCGTTGATAACTGCGATATGCCGGGCTGTTTGCTAATTGCATCAATAATATTTACCGATATATTTTTGAGAAGCTCCTGTTTTCTTACAATAGTGATTGGGGTGGGGATGCGCTTTACCTGTGTGGCGGAACTTACACCAGTTATCACCACTGCATTTCGTTCTGCTACTTCGGGCACAAGAACAAAATCTTTTTGAATATCACCTCTCATGTCTACATATTCCGACACTGTCGAATAGCCTACAAACGACACTTCCACAAGGTGCCGACCGGGAGGAATATTCTTCATTGAAAACCGGCCGTCCTGGTTCGTTACTACCCCAGCTTTAATGTCGCTCATATAGATTGTTGCGCCGTGCAAGGGAACATCAGATGAAGCTTGCAGTACCCTTCCTGAAAAACTCGTTCTAGCCCTTCTTTGACTAGAGTCCAAAACAGAAGAACTTTTCTGTGCTATAGCGATTGAATTCAGAAATAAAAATGAAATGATATAGAGACAAAATTTTCGCATATTATCTTTTTGAATTGTACTTGTTCCAGGTACCACAAACGGACAAGTCCGGGAACGAGAAAATTATAAAAGGATGAATTGAAAACAGTTGTTTTTACAAGGCTCATGGGGCTAGGACAGCACAGGCGGTCCTCGTAGTTCAAAAAAGAAGGGATGTGGGAATGAGTATGAAGAAAAAAATATGCTTGTTTTGACATCGAAGACAGAAAGTAAGTGTGCTATCTGGTTAGATTCTTGTCCAAGAAAAGGAGATTCGGCTACAAAATTTTCCTCATCGCAATTATACCTGTCCTTGCTGACCGATGCGCCGCCTTTTTCTTTGATTGGGATGTGCTGGTGATGGGTAAGAACATCATGTAAAATCTGCTTGGGTGTTATGCCAATCGCGAAAACACATAGCAGAAAAAAACTAATAATATTCTTTATCGTCCGGGTCAATTTCAAAATGTGCTACAAGGTTGCAAATTAAACCTTTTCCGTAAACGGGATGAAATCTTCTGGTATATTAGGCTTTTGCTACCTGGTTTTAAGCATAGGACGTACATGCTGTAGGCTTCCATTTTGAAGACGTGCGTAATAAACTCCCGCGGCCAACCCAAAGCCGTCGAAATTTATAGTATACGTTCCCGGCAGATAGTCGTTGTCGGCCAACACCCGTAGAACCCGGCCGAGTTGATCAATGATCTGTATTAACGTATGGCCTCCAGAAGTTCGGAACGTGATCGATGTTGATTGCACGAATGGGTTAGGATGATTCACTATTAATTCATCGCCTGATCGCCTTAAAACATCATCCGGCTTCGTTGGATTGCAGGCCGGGTTCGCGCACAGCTGGATTTCCTGAAAATTTTTGAGCATCACGGTTTGAAGGTCAGCGTCATTCACACAAAACCATTGTTTCAATAAAGAAGCATATACACTCCTAAAATCATATTGATAGGGAATATTGTCGTTTACGGATGCGTTGACCGGGAGAGCTGGATTATTACCGGTGATGTCAGACTTTACATGTTTACCAAAAACAAATAGAGGAGCGGCCGCACCATGATCTGTACCCGAACTTGAGTTTGATTTTATTCTTCGTCCAAACTCCGAAAAAGTCAGTCCCATCACTCTGTCTTCAATTTCCAGGCCCTTTAGGTCATCGGAAAATGCTTTGATCGCATCCGATATTCTTAGCATAAGATTCGCGTGAGTTCCGGTCGTTGTATCCAGCGTATTGACCTGGTTTGAATGCGTATCAAACCCTCCCGTGCTGGCCATATATATACGTGTTTTTAATCCGCCTTTTACCAGCCGCGCTATAATTTTTAGTTGAGCTGCAAGATCGTTGTTGGCGGGGTATACTCCCTGAGAAGGAACCGAAGCGGCAGCGTCTTTTATTACCGAAGCATATTGTTGGGTTTGCTGAGCGACGGATCGTATATATTTTAATTCCTTTCCCCAGGGCGTCGCGGGAACAGGATCATCAGTGCCTGAAATGAAGTTATAAAAGCTGGTGGGATCACTAATACTCATTCCCATATTCACTGCCGGCCCTTGCAACGTTACGGAAGTAACTGAACCAATCTGTATCCCCAGTGGATGCGGCATTTGACTGTTTGGATAACCATTTGGAAAATTTGGATATTCCACATTCAAATACCTTCCTGTCCAGCCACTGGTTAATACATCCGCTGAATCTGAAGCGGTCATCCAGATATCGGTTGCCCGGAAATGTGAGAAACTTGGCGTCGGATATCCTACTGCCTGAACTATATTTAGTTTTCCTTCATTGTAAAGTGTCTGCAATCCTTTCATTGATGGATGCAAGCCGGTCCCGGGCTTACCGTTTAACGAAAGAATTTTATTTTGAGGGATGGCGATGTTCTGACGTGCGTTGAAATAATTTGAGTAAAGTTCTATCGGTATGACCATATTCAGTCCATCATTACCGCCATTGAGCTGAATGATGACTAACACCTTATCGGTATCAGTAGTTCCACTAAGAAGAGCCTGTACCAGGGCCGAGTGCGCAGTGTGCGCCTGTACCGAAAAGCCGTTGATCAATGCCGGAAGCATGATCGTTGCAGGGGCAACCTGTTTAAAAAAGTCTCTACGTTTCATCATACCTGTTTGATATCAGGATAATTGGTATTCGGCCAGATTCATGAGATACTTGATAAGTGTTTGTAACCTGGTATTTACGATTTGGTAAAGTGCTGTGTCCGAAGGTGTGGCGATGTGCGCATTCCATGCATTGCTCCAATAGTAATCCTGGTCCTGGTTGCTCAAAAGGATCTGTTTTTTTACGGATTGCATGGAGGAACCAGCGAGCGGTACACGGTAAAGATTATCAACCATATCACTCAGCAAAATGTTTGGGTCTGCCGGGTTCGAAAATTTCTTCGCATATGCGACAGGATCTATCTGAATTCGCTTTCCATTTCTCGAATACCCGGTGGTAATCAGCTGATCAGTAAATCGATTACGTTTAGGCAGTGTATCAGAATTGACCCATAATTCATGAAACTGCGGGACTTGATAATAGGGAGCCCATCCTGATACGCTGGGTGGATCGCCAACGTTCTGTTGCATTAAAGAAGCCTGGTTGCGTACATACTCCCACATAAAATAAGAATTAATAACATCCGACGCAGGAGGAAACACAATACCAAACTCACGGCAAACCCCAACCGTCATATCGAGAGGGCTCTTTATCAAACATCCCTGGTTAAGGGCATCAAAAAAATGCTCGCTTTTAAAAAGACCAGATAAAACTGGCTTAATTTCCCAATTGCTATCGCGAAAGATCTTTGCCAAAGGTTGAATCACATTGGCTTCAGTAGCTGGATCAATTGAGTAATAACAAAACCAGCGATAAAGTTTGCGAACTATAAATTCGGAGACTTCAACAGCCTTGGCGAAAATCATATCCAGCATTGCATCAAGTTCCTGGTCTCCACCCAATGCGCTGGTTTTACCGGTTACTATCGTATTGTTATAGAATGTTGAGAACTGCTTGTTACCTGGATCATGACGGTTCGCCTGGAACAAAACTGTATTAGTGTTATTATCGATACGCCATCCCGTTAATACACGAGCTGCTTGCTTCACATCGTCCTCGGTATAATTCGGTTTGTTTTCTTTACCAATGGTAAATAACTCCTGGAGCTCGCGACTATAATTTTCATCAGGAGCAGTATTTGTGTTGAGATATCCGTTCAAATAGCGAAGCATGCCGGTATCTAGCGTGATTGCTTTTACAAATTGCTTAAAATTTCCCAGGGCATATTGCCGCAGTATTACGTTGTTCTGATAACACCATATGGCCCGGCCTATGTCTGCAGTTTCCGTCGAAAAATGGTTGTGCCAGAATAACACCATTTTCTCGAGGATGTTCCTTTGCTGATTGATCATTAGTCCAATCCACCAACTTTTAAGAGAATTCACCCTTCGCGAATTCGCAGTACCATCAGTAGAATTGTTAGTCACCCAGGTAGTCCCTGCTGCAACCGCATATTCAAGATCATTCGCCGGAATGTTGGAGTTATCATAATTTTTTAGGGGAGGAGAGGGTGGTACTGTAGGAATACTCAATAAATCGTTAACCGCATCATTTAATGAACGGCCTTTGAAATAATCGACATCTGCTTTTGCTGCTCCAAACATGGTTCGTTTAAGCAAGTGTGTTATTTCTGGGGTGGTCCACGGCCCGCTATAAGGAGTTAGTCCTGAATAAATCTCCCGAACACCTGGAAAAGAAGTATCTACAACATAGCCCGATTGCTTGTGTGCAGTGAGAAAGTTTCTTCTATCCATGTTTTAGGGCGTTGTAGTGGTGAATAGGGAGACTCTCTTAAAGATAATAGGTTTAACCTGTATTAGGAAACATATACTCCATCCTATTTAAGGGGAGCCGCTGGGATTGGATAAGCAAAAAAGCAGCATTTTTATTCGGTATGGTCGCATTCACCTTAACGGACGAAGTGGCTAACTCCATACAGTTCGCAGAACAGCCTCAGAATAAACGGATGCAGGCACGAAGGTACTAGCCTGACATAGACCCTGCGTCGTTCTGAATAATAGATTTGTGGACTGTATGTAAAGGCGGAGTTGTTAGAAGTCTTCGAAGTCTTCTTAGGAATTCTTTCCTCTCCTAATTTATATTTTCGATAATTCCGGCAATGCCCTGACCGCCCCCAACACAGGCCGTAACGATCCCGTATTTTTTATTTAGCCTTTTCATATCATGGGTAAGTTGAATAGTCAACTTACAACCAGTACAACCCAATGGATGACCAAGTGCAATAGCGCCACCATTTACGTTTACGATATCGGGGTTCATTTCA
>DAINQQ010000302.1:0-5110 GCA_036742645.1 Flavitalea sp. | reverse complement strand
TTTTTTGAAAGATGCAGACCGCTTTCATATCGAACCTTGATTGTCGCGATTCGCTCAAATTGCGGTTCAAATCTTGCCTTGCAAACCCCTCTGATTGGGTTCATTAAGAACATAACGGAAGACCCAAAGAAAGAACACGAAGAAGAGATCATGTACATTCGTGTCCAAATTGCAAGCGCCAGACTCGTACAAAACAAATTAACAAATGTCTACAGCAATTATCAATGGAAGGATCTTCACGGGCAGTGGAATCGAATCCGACAAAGCAATTTTGGTCAATGATGCAATCGTCCAAGGTATCATTCCAGGGACAGATGTACCCGGCAACTATACAGTTATAGATTTAAAAGGATCCCACATCGCTCCTGCGTTTATTGACTTGCAGATATATGGTGGGAATGGCAAAATGTTTTCGCATGAACTAAGTATTGAATCCCTTCAATCTACCTATGAATATTGTTTATCCGGAGGCTGTGCTCATTTCATGGTTACAATGGCGACCAATTCCATAGAAAAATTTTTGAAAGGAATTGACACAGTCCAGGAATATTGGGATAAAGGAGGAAAAGGTGTTCTCGGATTACACCTGGAAGGCCCATATATCAATGCCGCAAAAAAAGGCGCGCATGTAGAACGTTACATTAAAAAACCTGCACTTGAGGAAGTTCAGCTATTAGTGAACAGAAAAAAAGGAGTTGTAAAAATGATCACCATTGCTCCTGAACTCTGTGATGAAAATGTGATAGACTATCTATTGCAACAGGGAATCATTGTCTCTGCCGGTCATACAAATGCAACTTACAAGGAGGCTATTCAAGGCTTTAGCAGCGGCATTCCTACAGCCACGCATTTATTCAACGCCATGTCGCCATTCCAGCATCGCGAGCCAGGTATGGTGGGAGCGATCTTAGATCATGCAGCAGCAATGAGCAGCATTGTGTGTGATGGAGTACACGTTGACTACGCGGCAGTCCGTATCGCGAAACAGGTTCTGAAGGAAAGATTGTTCTTTATTACAGATGCAGTGACGCAGATCACAGAAGGTGAGTACAAACATATTTTCAAGGGCGATCGGTATACACTTCCCGATGGCACATTATCTGGCTCTTCACTAACAATGATGCAATGCGTAAAAAATGTGATTCATCATGCTGGCATTTCTTTA
The DNA here is from genome assembly GCA_036742645.1 of Flavitalea sp. Classification (GTDB taxonomy): domain Bacteria; phylum Bacteroidota; class Bacteroidia; order Chitinophagales; family Chitinophagaceae; genus Flavitalea. The sequence goes on along the minus strand of DAINQQ010000302.1, from coordinate 3,945 downwards.
GAAGAGGCCTTGCGAATGGCATCCACTTATCCGGCGAAATTATTAGGTGAAAAGTGCAGGCTCGGAAAGATTGAGAAAGGATGTCAGTCTTCTTTCGTTGTGTTCGACAATGATTTGAATGTGGAAGATGTGATTCTATAAGCGCGTCAATTGATTCCCAGGGTTTCGTTTGATGCTAAATCCTGATACATGTCAAAGGCTGTCATCCTTGAACGCAACGAACACGAAGGAATTGCTTGTTGGAAGTCAGCAGCTAACTTTTCGTGATTGATATAATCCTAACCATATTGATAAAACCCTGTGCACAGAAGCAGGGAAATTTTTCAGTAGATGGCTCATACTGAACCATCACTTTCAATCCATTTACCTGGAACTCTTTGGAGAGATTGGAAGGCTTTTCCATTTTTTGGGAGTCAAGTTTCAATACCCAGCCTAAGCCGTCGACCGCTGGCTCACCGTACCATGCTACGATTGCATTATATGGTCCAGGGACTTTTGGTGTCGATTCTGGTTCTTTACAGTCCGACTTTTTACAGGACGCGACGAGCACGAGCAGGGCTATGACTAATAACCGCATAAGGTCTTTTTTAGAATGACAATTGTCCTCTTAATTCCGTTGCGTGGTATTAGGTTGCAATTTCTTAATAATTTCTTTAACTGCCTCGATTTTTGGATCTACGCCTTTCAGAATGTATTCCGGTGTTGCCCTCACATAAATATCGGGCATTACACCGCGGCCAGATTTGACCAAATCCTTATCCATCACCAGCCTGAACTTTGGCAATCGGAAACGTACCCCGGTTTCAGGAAGCCTGACATCGGGAATCATCCAGGCAGTATTACCATAAGCACCTCCGCCAGTTTCTTCGCCGACAATTTTTACATTAGATTGACCTTGCAGGGCTTTCAAAACAAGCGTTGTTGCGGAAAATGAATTTCCTCCTGTCAGCAGGTATATATTGCCATCAAAATGATGCTTCCTTCTTGGCTTAAAATAATGGCGTTCGTAATATCCAAAGTGATAATGTCCATCAGCACGCTTACGGGTTACGAATCTCGTCATCAGCCAGTAAACCCGTTGCCATTGAATATAATTTCTGTAACGTGAGGATCTTTTGACTGCATATAGTGAATCCGCAATTTTAAACTTTTTGTCGACAAGATACTGTGTCAACAAAGTAGAAATTCCCGCATCGCCTCCTCCATTAGATCGTACATCTATTACCAGATGCTCGAGATTGAGCTTGTCGATTGCTTTGAAAGAATTTTTGAAAAAACCTTTCAGCCGGTTTCCTCTGGAAAAAGTACTGACAGTCATAAATGCAGAGCTGAGCGAAGGATCAATCTGGATATTGCGATTCGCAACTAACTCTCTTTGACGAATTTCTCTTTTGTTTGGCTCCTTGATATTCAGACGTAATTTTCCAATTGTGTCTTTTGGATCGTAAGCCTTGAGAAAGGTATTCTTCAATTCACCAGTTGAATCAAGGTATTGTACCTGCAGGGTATCGGGCAATCCAAAAACATTTTTGTACAGCGTCGCAAAATTCCCTCGATTACTTAATGACTGATATTTTCCAACCACTGCATGTCCATCGCCCGTGACATAGTTTAGTAATGTGTCGATCAGTTCGGCAGCGCTTCTACCTTCGATCGCCGTCACGATCGTTCCCCTGTGCAAGACTGTGTCTTTGCGGTTAATATTGGTAGTAACCACCATCGTGTCATCCCAGATCTTCAGGCTGAGCGGGAACAGCTTAAGTCTTGCCGTATCCAGGTAATGATTATATTTTTTGGATGGCCGTACAGATGTGTGTCCGCACCGGATCTTTTCGATCACATATGTCAGTACCATCCGGAAATCCCTTTCGTTCATTGAATCCCTAAGCTGGTTGAAGCCCCAGTCGAAATAATAATCCATGCTGTCTTTAGGTGTAAACCAGTAAATGCTTGGATGAGATTCTTCGAGGATCTGGCGGAATAAAGTGTAGTCTTTTTGTAGCTGTTGCGGCGGATATTTACGAATAGGAGAAAGGGCTTTTTTAGAGGATGCGCAAAACGCACACATGAATGAAATCAGCATCAATAAGCAATACTGCCCAAAGAAATTCGATCTGCCTGGCCATTGATATTTCCTCATACGCTTAACCACCCCGTTAGTCTTTTATTTAAACGCGTTCCATCCCTGCGCTGTAATTGCATGTTTATTACCGCCTTTGGTAATTATATATGCCCCCTCCACAGGATCGGTGATGTGCCCGATCACGCTGATCTGCTCGTTTAGTACCAACTTATCATAGTCGAGCTGGGAAATCGTAAACAGCAACTCATAATCTTCACCCCCACTTAACGCACAGGCAGTCGGATCTATTTCAAATTTAAAGGCTGCTCTTTTCATTTCTTCATGAATAGGCAGCTTTTCTTCATAAAGCGTACATCCAACGTCACTTTCCCGGCAGATATGCAGTATTTCCGAGCTTAATCCGTCACTAATATCCATCATCGAGGTGGGCACCAACTTCGATTCTTCAAAAAAAGTGATAATATCCTTCCTGGCCTCAGGCTTCAGCAGGCGCCCAATCACATGTTGTTCCCCTTCAAGGTCAGGCTGGATCTGTGGGTTTTCGAGATAAATCCGCTTTTCGCGTTCAAGGAAGAGCAATCCTACATAGGCGCCTCCCAGGTCGCCTGTACAACACAGGAGATCGCCGGTTCGGGCAGTACTTCTCTTTACAAACTGGTCAGTGTCTACTTCCCCGATAGCAGTAACCGAAATAATAAATCCTTTTTGTGATGAACAGGTATCCCCACCAACCAGGTCGACCCCATATTTGTCGCAAGCCGCATACACGCCTTCATAAAACTCATCCAGAGCTTCCAAACCAAACCGGTTGCTGACGCCGAGACTCATTGTGATCTGCGTGGGCGTTGCGTTCATCGCATAAACATCGCTCAAATTTACTATTACCGATTTATAACCCAGATGTTTAAGCGGGGTGTAAGCAAGGTCAAAATGCACTCCCTCGAGCAGGAGATCAGTCGTAACAACGGTTTGTTTACCGAAATGATCGATTACAGCCGCATCGTCTCCCACGCCGAGAACTGACGAAGCATTTTGTAACTCAATATTTTGAGTAAGATGCTGGATCAAACCAAATTCACCGAGATCCGAAATTTCTGTGCGATCCATAATATGTACGATTTACAATGTGCGATGTTAGATACAAATAATTTTTCTGGTGATTTACCATGGCTATTGCAATCTTTATACGATTTTATAACAGCATAATTTTCAGTAACTCTTCATCCCCCAGAATGAATTGCTTTCATCTTCTGTCTTTTTGTATTGTTTAAATTCATGATATAACTCAAGAAATAAAAGGCCTTCGTCTAGCTCTTCTTCAACTATTTTTAATTTATTTATAAAGTCAGGTTGTGATTTTGCTGTTTCACCCACGGCAGCTTGCATATCACACCTCGTACATCTTACACCTGCGCACATCATACCTCGCAAGTATTATTTCATTTTTACTTTCCATACAAATTTGCCCCCAGACTTATAAAATTTGATTCGGCCCTGGAAAGCGTTTAGATCAATTTTCTCGGGATCACCGTAGTAGGAGATTTTTTTGTAATCATAAAAGTAAGCTGTCAAATTATCATTGTCCTTGATCCTGAAATCTACGTATCGGTATTGAAAATCGTTTATGATCTTTTTGTTTTCAACTGACTTGATTTCCATTTCATTTAACGATGGAGGCCATACGCCATATTTTTCCCGAAAATCTACAACCGCCATCAGGAATTGAACATGCGGCCTCGCAAAATACTTTTGCTTGGCCGAATGCGGATTATAAGTAAACGTACTACAGCTACAACAGCAAACCAGCATGGGTAGCAGCCAAAGGCGATAAATTTTTTTATTCATTCTTTACTTTGTTGGCG
>DAINQQ010000301.1:0-5133 GCA_036742645.1 Flavitalea sp. | reverse complement strand
GCTCCTGGTTTCCAATGAATGCCACCCCGCGGTTCTCGATACCTTGTTCATTCAGCAAACGGTTCACCTGACCTCGTCTTACCCCAACCTGGCGATTAACGCTATAAATAAATTTGTATTCCAGGTTATTGGTTATTTTGTAAGATGGAGATACACTTGCTATGATCGTGTTAACCTTTGGCTTATCCTGATAATAATTCAACTGTGCAATCGGATTGATGGTGGTCGCTCCTACAGCTGGGTCAATCCATGCTGAATCTGTCCCTGGCTTGATAAGAGGATGCGTAGGATTCCATTGCAACGCCTGGGATATTAAGTTTCCAGTGAATCCGACAAATGCCGAAATGGGAGCAACGTTCTCATCTGTTTGTGAGACAAAAATGTTGATATCCAGTCCCAATTTTTTAGATTCCAGGAATTTAAAACTGGTTGTTAAATTGGCGGTGACTTTTTTCAGATCAGAATTTTTGACAACGCCTTCCTGATCTAAATATCCCAGCGATAAACGATAACGACCATTGTCCGTTCCGCCACCAATCGCCGCGTTATAACTTTGAACAAGTCCCTTCCGTGTAATTTCGTCGAAAGCATCTACACTACCCCCAAAATCACCGGATGTTAGTCCGTAGTCTTTTAGTGCCTGTCTGTATTCGCCAGCATCAAGCACTTCTAATTGCTTGAGAACGTTTGACACGCCGACAGAAGCACTTACGTCAATCTGGGGAACGCCCGACTTACCACGTTTCGTGCTTATCAGTACTACTCCGTTTGCGCCCCTGGAACCGTAAATGGCTGTTGCCGAAGCATCTTTCAAAATTTCAATGTTTGCGATATCATTGGGGTTCATCCAGGTAAGCGGGTTACCAACATCGTTTCCAAAGCTGCCTCGTTGACCACCCGGACGCGCTGACCCTCCTGACAACGGTATTCCATCTACTACGAATAGTGGCTGGTTACCAGACCTGATGGATGATGTTCCGCGTATCCGCACTGTTGTCGAACCTCCAGGCTGTCCGGTATTATTAATGACTAAAACACCTGCGGCCTTACCTTGAATTAACTGATCAGGTGAAGTATATGTTCCTTTATTGAAATCCTTTGCGGCTACAGTTGCAACGGCGCCCGTAAGATCTTTTCTTCGGGCGGTACCGTAACCGACTACAACGACCTCGTTAAGATTGGACCCCGTTCCACCGGCAGCCAGGCCGATATTCATTGCACCCTCGGTAATATTCACTTCCTGCTCAGTATAACCCACAGCAGAAATTATCAGTGCCGTAGCAGAACTAGGCACATTTAAACTGAAAGAACCTTCGGCATTGGTGTTTGTCCCGCCAGTGGAGCCTTTAACAAGCACAGACGCGCCTGCAATTGGACTTCCATCCTTGCTGTCCGTCACTTTGCCGGAAACGGTTTTATTCTGGGAAAAGGCAAGCTGCGTTATGAGTAGTACAACAGGAAGCAATAGCAGTCCTCTTAGAATTTTCTTGAAGATCATTTTGCAATCGTTTATGGTTTAATCAAATACGAAGATGCGGTCTCAACAATGTGTAAATGTTACACAATGATAGACATTTTTCTAAAAAAGTGAAAAAATTAATTTTTGCTTAACAAATACCATGACAGTACATGACAGTTTTGTTCCATCAAATGCTGCAAGATCCAAAGGTTTTTACGGGAAAAACAATCATGATAAGTGAAAGTCCTTACCAGGGGCTCCGGGTGTTACCGTCTCGCATCGTTGGTCGGCAAGATTGAAGCGGTACAACCGGCCAGGACGGTGAGTAACGTTTTGCTCCCATTCGTTAGCGTCCACCAACCAGTCGAGCATCATGAATTTTTTGCGAAAGTTGCGCCGATCGAATTTTGTTCCCAGGATGGCTTCATAAAGCATCTGAAGTTCGCGAAGCGAAAATTTTTCAGGGAGCAGGTTAAATACAATCGGCTGTTCAAAAACCTTTGACTGTAACCGTTCGAGGCATGTCAGGAGAATTTTTTTATGATCAAATGCCATCGTTGTGACTTCGTTGACGGGGTGCCAGTGAAGTTCATTTTGTGAAAGTTTCAACTGATGATGCCTAATATTTACTAAAGAATAATAAGCAATAGTAACAACCCGACCTGCCGGATGTCGGCTTACTTCGCCGAAAGTGTGAACCTGTTCCAGAAAAACATTTGCAAGGCCAGTCTTTTCTTTTAGAATCCTGTATGAGGCTGCATCGGGATCTTCATTAAGATGAACCAGATCTCCGAGTAGTGACCACTCGTTATTAAACTCCTCCAAATCAGACTTAATTACGAGAACCTTTAGTGTGTTGTCTTCAAAGCCAAAAATTACGCAATCGACAGAAATTGCCATCTGAAAATAACTGTGATTTTCGGCAACAAGCTCCTTAATAGTTTTTTGTCGTGACATTTCCATGGTACTGCTAAAATAATCAAGTTTATAAATTATCAGATGTTAGTATTGTAATGGTACGTCCATCGTATGCCTGTACCGGTGATTTTTGTAACGTAAATGTTTTTTGGCCTAAAATTCAAGTTCAGGTTAATTTTATCAATAATTCCATTTGCATGTATTCTCTTAAACAAACAACAGATTTACAAAAAACAACAGAAAATTTACTGAAGCATGTCTCGAATTTTGATTTTCATATTCAACATCTGGATCAGTTGAAGCAGGTTTTGCGTTTTCATGAATATCGCTATTACGTGCAAAACGATCCACTCATCTCCGATTTTGAATATGACCAGTTGTATAAAGCCCTGGAGAAAATTGAGAAAGAACATCCCCATCTAATCACACCAAATTCGCCCACACAGAGGATTGCAACTGTTTTGACCAAAAGCTTCAACACAGTAGAACATCTTGTTCCCATGCTGTCGTTAGAAAACTCTTACAACGCCGAAGATCTCATTTATTGGGACCGAAAAGCGAAAGAATTGACGAAACTTGCTGAGATAGAATATTGCGTTGAACCGAAATTCGATGGAGCAAGTATTTCGTTGATTTATGAAGATGACGCTCTTGTTCGCGCTGCTACCCGTGGTAACGGAATAGAAGGGGATGAGATTACAACTAACATTAAACAGATTAGATCTGTTCCGTTATCCGCTAACTTTTCGAAGTATAATGTTCATCAGGTAGAAATCAGGGGGGAGGTATTGATGAATAAGACGAACTTCAAAAAATACAATGACGCCCTGGCTGAGCAAAATATACCTCCGCTTGCGAATCCACGAAACGCCGCGGCAGGGTCCTTGCGCATAAAGGATCCTTCTGAAGTAAGGCGACGAAACCTGGAAGCGTTTCTATACCATGTAAGTTATTTTACCTTAATTAAAGACGGCGATATCCCAAAAGAGCTTCAATCGCATGGAGGCACACTCGAATTGTTATGGAGCCTTGGATTCCGCAGTCCGGAAAAAGAAAAGAAAGTTGTAAAAGGCATTCATGCTGTGATTGCCTACTGCCAGCAATATGAAGAAAAGCGAGATCAACTTCCTTACGAAATCGATGGAATGGTAATCAAAGTGAATGACCTCGAGTTGCAGGAACAGATGGGAATGACGACACATCATCCGCGGTGGGCCATTGCGTATAAATTTAAAGCAAGGCAGGCAACCAGTAAACTCCGGAGTGTTGAATTCCAGGTAGGTAGAACCGGCTCAATAACTCCGGTAGCCAAGATCGATCCCGTTCCTATTAGTGGAGTGACAGTGGGATCTATATCTCTCTTTAATGAGGACGTGATTAGAGAAAAAGATCTTATGATCGGTGACACGGTACTGGTAGAAAGAGCAGGCGATGTTATTCCTTATATAGTAAGATCTTTAGCAGATGTGCGGACCGGTAATGAAAAGAAAATCCGGTTCCCGGATAAATGCCCGGTTTGCAATGATGACCTGGTTAAGGTCGAAGAAGAAGCTGCCTGGCGTTGTAATAATATTAACTGTAAGGCACAAGTGGTGGAGCGAATGATCCACTTTACGAGTAAGGATGCCATGGATATACGCGGGTTCGGAGAAGCCAACATAAAGAAGTTCTTCGAATTGAAATTTCTTCATGATATACCCGGAATCTATACGCTTCCTTTTGAAAAAATACAGAAATTAGAAGGCTTTGGTGAAAAAAGCATTACCAATCTAAAAACTGCGATAGAGAACTCCAAAACACAACCCATTCATCGTTTAATCTTTGCATTGGGTATACGATTTGTGGGTGAAACGACGGCAAAGACCCTGGCCCAGACCGTCAAACACGTCCTCGATTTTAAAAAATTCTCTGTAGAGGACCTTCAAAATCTTGAAGATATCGGTCCTAAAGTGGCTAACAGCATCAACCAGTTTTTTCATAATGATGACAATATCATGATGCTGCAAAAATTAGAATCCCTTGGCGTGCAGCTTGCCAATAAAAAAAGAGCCTCCGTATCTGATACTAGACTTGATGGACAAACGTTTCTATTTACCGGTTCGCTGCCCACCTTAAAAAGAACCGAAGCGGAGGAAATGGTAGAACAGAACGGTGGTAAGTTACTCGGCAGCGTTAGTAGTAAGTTAAACTACCTGGTAGTAGGCGAAGATGCAGGTTCTAAACTGGAGAAGGCCAAAAAAATATCGTCTATTAAAATCATCAGTGAAGCAGAATTCCTCCACTTAACAGGAAAGTGATCGAAGTCATCATAATTTTAATGGTTAACACTTACAATAGTGATTCAAGTCTTCATATATTTTAATGGTTAACACTTTGGTTTTTTTGTAACTTTAAACAAAGGAAAAATGCGATGGTAAAAAAACTCCCGGGGGAGGTCTGGAAACCCTTACAGTTTCCAGGCTGGAAACACCTCCGCAAACAGTACGCATTGTCGTCCCTTGGCCGCATCGCCAGTTATACAAAGGATGTAGTTGAAGACGGCAAGCTCTTACAAGGTTCACTCACTACCGGTTACAAAACCCTCAACCTGCATCGGCCAGGCAACAACGGTACATTGTACATTCACAGGGAAATTGCGAGGTTATTTCTCAAGAAGTCTTCACCAAAAAACAAGTATGTGATCCATTTGAATCACAACAAACTTGACAACGCAGTGAAGAACCTTAAATGGGCTTCTTTGGAAGAAATGATCGAAC
>DAINQQ010000300.1:0-5212 GCA_036742645.1 Flavitalea sp. | reverse complement strand
TTCTTGTCATGGCAGTGGATCGTCGAGAAATTTTACTACGTACCAGGGATTAAAACCATTCCTTGACAACGGAAGGTTTAGAAAGCTGGTGTTGGAAGATCAGACGATGCCAAAAGGGCCGGCAAAGCTATCACAGGAGGAACTTAACAAAATCCAATGCTGGGGAATAATGGCTATCCAGAGAAATAATTTTTACTAATGTGCGCCAGAGTATCATTCTTTCAATGACTCAGAGAATTGCGTTGGATGTTGCGGTTATACTCTGTAACATATCGCATTAATATTCATCCCCGCACCGACAGAAGCGAAGAGTATAACATCACCCGGCTTTAGCGCCTGATTCTCCATTTGGCCTTTCAATACCAGGTCATACAGAGTAGGGATGGTTGCCACCGAACTATTCCCTAAAAAGTGGATGCACATAGGCATAATATGTTCAGGGGCCTTACTGACACCAAACAGCTTGTACATGGCTTCCACAATCGCCTCATCCATTTTCTCGTTCGCCTGGTGAATGATTATTTTTTTTAATTCGGTGATGGAGACGCCACTTTCTTCAAGACATGCTTTCATTGCTTCGGGCACGTATTTCAACGCGTATTCATACACTTTTCTTCCCTTCATCTTCATGTATCGGATGCCGTCTTCCGAACCAGGACCATAAGAATTCCCTATGCTTAAATAGTACGTTTCGTCGTCACTATGGCTCAATGCACTGGTAGAGAGAATTCCGCTTTCGGAACATTCCTTATACTCCAACACAACAGCGCCTGCACCATCACTGAATATCATACTGTCACGATCGTGAACATCGAATATCCTCGACAGGGTTTCCGCTCCGATAACGAGTGCTTTCTTTGCCATTCCTGCTTTAAAAAACGCATCGGCCTGCATTACGCCTAGTATCCATCCCGGGCAACCGAACAAGGTGTCAAAGGCGATGCAACGCGGGTTTTTGATGCCGAGCAATTGCTTCACCCGGTTGGCAAGCGAAGGAACAGTATCAATCTGCATAGCGGTACCTCGCACATCTCCAAAATTGTGAGCGACAATTATCAGGTCGAGCGTTTCAGGATCAATACCACTGTCTTCAATCGCGAGTTTTCCTGCAAGTGTACCAATATCAGAAGTGCGCAAGTCATCGGATATATACCGTCGTTCAGCGATTCCTGTTATCTTCTCAAATTTTTCAATAATTCTTTGAGTCTGGGGAATCAGCGTATTGTCTTCGGCATAAAATGCCTGCTTGAGGAAGTCACTATTTTTTTTAATTACAGTAGGAATATAAGAGCCTGTACCGATGATCACGGTTCTTGCCATGGACGCGAATTTTCGATTAATATATTACATTTCGACACAAAAATCGTTTCGATAACGGAAAATACGTAGTCGAAATCGTATTATTTTTCAAAAATTCAGTTTATGTTTCCACTATAAGCACATACTTGATTCGTGTGGCAGCCCTTGTATGCTAAAAATACTTCATGTAGAAACATAATCCCTACGTGGTTTTCATCTGGCTGGATGCAGCCTTCTTTCAAACATACAGACGAGTCGGATTCAATGAATGATAAGTAGCGCGGATCAACGGTTAGTATTCGATTCTCAGTTAATCGGCCACTTTAAAAGCATCTTAATATAAAATGAGATCTTGTTTTGTTTTTAGATGTTCAACAAAAAGCCCTCTCGCATGAGAGGGCTTTCATTTCTTTTGACCAAAAAGTGTAAGCGTATTGATATTATTTATTCTCAAGCACTATAAAACTGGATCCTTGAAACTCTCAAAGGTCAACGTAATTCGTTATTTAAATTCTAACTGTCCCCTAATTTCTCCGCCCGGGTATTTTGCGGTGTGAATGTTTAAGTAGTAGTATCCCATAATAAGGCTGTCTTCTTTAATAGCGATACCATCTACTACTGTGCTGTTTGTAAAAGTGCCGGAAACTGTCTTGGGGAATATACTGAAAAAGTCCCACTTAATCCCGGCATTAACGCCCCTCGCTGCTGGCCCGTGAACGTGAGCACCAGTGGGAATTCCAGTCAAATCCTGCCATTTTACTGTGAAACTCAGCATTTTGGATTCCTTTTCATAGCGCGCATCAAACCAACCCAATGCCAACGTTTCACGTTGAGGATTCTCCTGCAACCCGCTCATCGGCAAATTTTCAGCAACATAAACTTTCTTCTCATCCTTTTTGTCCTTATGATGATGAATGAGATCCTTCCACTTTTCGCAGCCAACCAGTACAGAACTTAATACCATCAGTGCGGCAAGACTTTTTAGAGCTTTCATGTTTTTACACATTTAAGGTGAAGAAATAGATTCATTCGATAGAAACCAGGGCAGGTTTATGAGAGGGGTTGTGATTTTTCATGGAATGAACCTAACAGAATAGGGGACGGATCGCCAATTACTTTTTACAATATCCTTTTATAAATAATGAAACCTCCCCGCCTGGGTTTCACAGGTCATAAGTCTCTTCTTTTAGTTTCTATACGCAAAGAAAAGGAATCCAGTTTGCTACGCCTTAAACTTTTTATCTGAAAGTATACCGGGCGGCGATGCTACCGTACCCTGTATAAAAGTTGTCGGGCACATCAGTAAGGAAAATTGTCGGCATCCAATCGGCGCTCAAATTCAATGGAATATTTTTGAATTTATAATCTACACCTCCGACGGCGTTAATGCCAAAGCCGGTTCTTGAATAGTCGTCATAATAAACATTGCCGTTTTTGTCTTTATAAGAATAGAATTGAAGTAAGGCCCCTCCACCGACGTACCATTTAAAGCCTTCGATGTCCCCGATGGGGAAATGGTGCTGATACATACCGCCGATAATCGGACTAAAATTGCTACCGTATCTTCCATTACTAAAGCCGACATAGCCTTCTATGGCGCCAGGCTCTGTAATGAAATGCTTGATACTGAATGCAAATGGATTGCCAACACGGCCGCCAATGGCAGATTGATATTTGCTTTGTGCCTGCGTCGCGTGAACGATCAGGGAAGCAAGAACGATAAGGAGGTAAGGTAGTTTTTTCATGGTGTATGTTTTATTTTTAATGGTGCAAAATTAACGCTTGGTGTTGAAAATTATTCTCACTAAATTATTGTGCCAGCATCAATATATTTCGGCTGTCCAATAGTAACTACAATATAGTGGGACTGAGGAGCTGAACAATGGTCAAAATTTCAACAGCCTGTTGATAAGTAAGCCCGTGATAATCGCGATCGCGAAACTTAAGAAAGTACCGATCAAAACGTATTCTGTATGCTTTCTTGGGCTGAACGGTTTTACCAGGCTTGGCTCTCGACCCGCCCCAAAAGGTTGGTCAACGACGCGTAAAAGCGATTTAGCGGTTATGAGAAATCCAATCGCTCCGAATTCATGAATGTAGACCAGTGTGAGGATCAGTATTCGTTCCAGGATGCCTATCCATTGTCCGGCGTTTTTCAGGCTGTCATTTGTATTGATTTCAGCTGCCCATCGCCTTGTTAAAAATTGGATAACAAACCCAACCGGTCCTGCCATTATCAAATAGCCAAGCAACCGGAGAAGTAACCTGTAATTCGGTAGCAGTTCCCTGATTAATGCGTTCATCTTAACCCATCCATCAATGATCCAGAGCCAAATGATCGTCGTTACCACCACATGCGCGACCTGGTCGGCAAGAAATAACCGGAATTCGGTCCCAACCTTTTTACTATTCTTTCCCAGCGATAATTTAATCCCATCGATGAGAAGATGTGTTGCCGTGATCAGTAATACAGCCCACCATAATTTCGGATCCCATACAAAGAGCCATGCGACAAGACCCGTCACCAATCCGTGGTACCAAAGAAATTTCGATCGCCAGATCCGTGCTTTTTTGTCTGCTACCCAATAGCCAGGCTGCAGAAAGAAATCAGTCACGCAATGGGCAATGAGTAGCCGGACCAGCATGCTTCCGTCTTCGTATGTAAAAAAAGCCGTCATTGAATTGTTTTCACTGTTTTTTCAAAGTACAGAATGAGTTTTTCAACTGCCATCCATTGGGCCGTTTTAGTTCTTTGATTTACGGCCGACTGGGTGATTTTTAATTTCGCCGCTATTTCATCTTCTTTTTTATCCTGAAGTTTATATAAGACCAATTCGGCCTGGTTCTGTGTCCACTTTTGGATCAGCGCATCTAATAGTAACACAGGGGGTTCTATTTGTTCATTAAACCTCGCATTAAACGTTCTAATTGCCATTCGTTGTGTGGCGTGTTGGAGGCTATCCAAAGCTTCTCCGGATAATCGAAACGCTTCGCCATCGGACGTGGTTATTTTATTCTTCTTGATGAAATCAACCGTTCCGATACCGATACCCAGCCGAACATCGAAGCTGGTAGCAAAATATCCTTTTGTTGCCTGTGATTTGCGTTTTTTGTAAGAGATTTTTGGTTTTAATTCCTCCGGTAGATATGATCTGAAAAAAGAGCGGATGATCAATGCTACCCGTAGGACGTGCGCAGGAGTTTTTACTTCGCACTGAAGGTTGTCGCCACGGTAAGTCTCATAAGAGTTGATCCATTGCTTCTTTAGGTCCTTTAGCAACAAACCAACATCGTCGAAAAGCCTTTCGCGGATAGACGCTTCGATTTCTCTGGATGAGACAATATCCCCCGTTATAATTCCATAATTGTTCATTAAGGCTCCAGGCTAATTTCATACAAATATAAGCCTCGAGCCTAATACATTGAAAAAATAAGGCTAGAGCCTTATAAAACGGCAATATTAGTCTGCAGGCTAAAATCCTCTGAGAAATGCCCGGCAAACCAAACTAACAATTGTTATCTTTGTCCGCCTAAAAATTAAACCCAGCTTATACATCAGACATGAATAAAAGAGAAGTATATATTATATCCGCCGTTCGAACTCCTATTGGAAGTTTTGGCGGGGCATTAAAAGATCTTTCCGCTACTCAACTTGGGGCCATAGCAATAAAGGGCGCACTGGAAAAAGCGGGGATTAAAGGTGAAATGGTGAACGACGTACTAATGGGTTGTGTGTTGCAGGCAAACCTTGGCCAGGCGCCCGCCCGCCAGGCTTCTAAACTCGCCGGCTTACCCGATCACGTGAATTGTACGACGATTAATAAAGTCTGCGCAAGCGGTATGAAGGCCCTTGCGTCGGCAGCCCAAAGTATCGCACTCGGAGATGCAGAAATTGTTGTCGCCGGCGGAATGG
>DAINQQ010000299.1:0-5216 GCA_036742645.1 Flavitalea sp. | reverse complement strand
TGAGGAAAGTCACGAGGTCATCGTGCAGCCAGCCCCCACCATTAAACCGGGTGTCTACAATAATGGCTTCTTTATCGGCCGCTTTGCCAAGAGCATCTTCATATACGCTACGGTAGCTTCCATCGTTCATGCCCTGCACATGTACATAACCCACTTTACCGCCCGATAATTCATCTACTTTTTTGCGGTTGTTATTCACCCAGCGCTGGTATAATAAACCTTGTTCCTCGGCCTGTGTAATGGGTTTTGTCGTTTCATCCCAGCGGGTTTTTGTTTCAGGATCATACAAGCTTAACAAAACGTTCTTACCAACTTTACGGTTCAAAAGTTTTGACCAATCCATATCGGTAGTCACCGTTTCTCCATCGATCTTTTCTATGATAACCCCTTTCCTGATTTTAGTTTTAGCATTCGTGAAGGGACCGCCTTCAATTACTTCCATCACTTTTATACCATTTTCTGTATACATTTCATCATACAATAAACCCAGGCTGGCTGTTACATCTGTATTCACCTGCGGTGGCGCATAACGGCCTCCCGTGTGCGAGGCATTGAGTTCACCTAATAGTTCACTCAGCAATTCCTGGAAATCGTAATTGTTGTTGATATGAGGCAGGAACTTCGCGTAAGCTTCCCTGTATCCTTTCCAGTCGATGCCATGGATCTTGGGATCATAGAATTTTTTACTTACCTGTCTCCATGCATGATCGTAGATGTAAGCCCGTTCTTCAAAAGCGTTGAGGTTCATCTCGCCATTTACAGTTACGGGGGAAACACGCCCTGCATCAGCATCAACTTTCATGATACGGCCATCGCTGACTACAAATATACTCTTGCCATCTTTTGTAACGTCCATACCTCCAGGACCACCATCAAGTTTGGCCAGCAATTTGGTTTCTTTGGTTCTTGGATTCGTAACCCACAGATCATATCCTTTTTCCATGCGGGCGATGAAGTATAATTTATCACCATCGCTGCTCAGTAAATAATCCGAGATGTTTCCAGAGTTGATGGTTAAGCGCAATTTTCGATTTTCCAGTCCTTCAAAATTTGGCTCCCATCCCTTTGCCGGTGGTGTTATTTTGCTTGCAGTATCTTTTGTGTCCTTGGCTGGAGTGGTCTGGCTTGCTTCAGATTTTTCTTTGTCTTCTTTTTCTTTCAGCAGCGCGAATTCATCTTTTGTTAGTTTGAACCTGTCGTAGGCGTCCTGGTCGAAGAACATCGCATAGATATCCAGTTCCCTTGCGCCCTGGAATGCGAGTGGTTTTTTCCCATCGCGATCGGTAGCCCATAATAACGCCTTTCCACCGAATGCCCATTTAGCGCCTCCGTCGAAGAACCCGCTTTCCGTTAAATTTTTTCTTTCGCCGCTACCGTCGGCTTTCATCAAAGCTACTTCTGCACTCGGCCATCGACCTTCTCCGGAGGTGAAGGCAATCCATTTTCCGTCTGGAGACCAGCTATAACTCTGGTCGCCATCGGCATAAGAAAAGTTCACACCAGGTGGAACGATGGTGCGGCTTTTCTTTGTAGCGATATTGTATACTTTTATCACGTTCCTCTCTTCGAGATAAGCAATCTCTTTTCCATCAGGCGATAATTCAGGTTGAAATTCTTCTTTTTCTGTTGCGATCAATGGTTCTTCCTTCAACACTGTTGATGCATAGAAATATGGTTCTTCTTTTCTTTCAATTGTTGTGCGGTAAATATTCCAACTTTCATCGCGCTCGCCGGAGTAGATGAGTGAGCGGCCATCCGGTGTAAACTTGACGTTCCTTTCTTGTGCTGGTGTGTTCGTGATTCTTTTGGTAAGGCCACCTTCCACTGAAGTAACAAACAATTCTCCGCGTATAATAAATGCGATCTCTTTTCCATTCGGCGAAAGTGCTGTTTGTGTAACACCTGTGTTGATGGGGAGGATCTTTTCGGCATTGTTTCTTCCATCCGTGTTGACGTGTACCACCAGTTTCTTGGGAGAAGAACCTTCTTTCAGCGTATAGATTTCTCCATCATATGTGAAGCAAAGGATATTGTCTGAAGAACGAGTGAGATTTCTTACAGGATGTTTTTTAAAGGATGTTAAAGGCTGAAGCGAAGTGGTTTTATCGAGGGATGTCTTATATATATTTTGATTACCGTCTTTTTCGCTCAGGTAATAGAACGACCTATCATCTGAAGACCATAACGGTTCGCGGTCTTCACCTTCAAATCCGGATACCTGTGTGTAATCTTTTTTGTTGACGTCGTACACCCATATATCGCGGGTTACTGACGAAGCATGGTGCTTTCTGAAGGCATCTTCATAACCTTTGCGATCCTGAAAAATCAGTTTGTCGCCTTTGTTGTTGAAACGGGCAAATTCGGAACCGGCAGAAAGATACATTGTTGAGCGGCCACCTGATACCGGAACTTCGTAGAGTTTAGGGAATAAACCACGTAATGGGAAGCGTGCTGATGTATAGATATCATTCCGCGTGGTATTAAACAAAACAGATTTGCCATCCGGTGTAAAATCGCATGGGATATCTGGAGAGGAATTATATGTCAATCGTTTTGCTTCCCCACCAGATGAAGGCATGATGTAAACATCCATATTACCGTAGCGATCGCTGGCAAAAGCAAGCCATTTGCCATCACGGCTCCAGACCGGCATATAATCATAGGCTTCATGAAGCGTTAGGGGAGTTGCGTCGCCGCCGGATGCAGCGACTTTGTACAGGTCTCCCTTATAGCTAAAAACGATGGTTTTGCCATCAGGCGAAATGGCGGGGTAACGAAGCCAAAGTGCAGGCTGCTGAGCAAATGCAGACAAAACACAGATAGCGGATAACATTAAACAGCTAAACTTTCTCATATTGACTCTGTATTTTAGTTTGAATTTTGTTTGAGGGAATTAAAGTTAAGTAAAGGAAGGTGCTGAGTATGAAGAAATGAAAAAAGATGGATAAACGGTTGACGATTTATTTAAAGCCTTCTTTCTATTCAAAGGACGCGACGAATAGCGCCTGGCTGATTTATAAAACCTTACCTAAGTTTGTGAGGTAATCAAATGCAAATAGCACTACATGATGAAAAAAATATCTCTTTTTTGTTGGTTTATCTTCCTTGTTATGACCTCGACTGCCCAGGATTATTTAAACGTCATGACATTCAATATTCGCCTGAATACTCCCGAGGATAGCTTGAATGCATGGCCCCACCGAGCAGACAAGGCGAGTAGCCAAATCCTGTTTCATGAAGTACATATTTTAGGAGTACAGGAAGCCCTTCATAACCAGATGGAAGATCTTGATCGGGCGCTAACTAAATATAAATATATCGGTGGTGGTCGCGACGATGGGAAAGAGAAAGGCGAATACTCCGCGATCTTTTTTGATACCACCCGTTTGCAAATGCTACAGACGCAAACGTTCTGGCTATCCCAAACTCCACATGTGGCAGGCAGCAAGGGCTGGGATGCAGCAATCACCAGGATTGTAACCTGGGCTAAGTTCAGGGATAGGAAAACAAAAAAAGAATTTTATGTGTTTAATACCCATTTTGATCATATGGGCCAGGTGGCAAGGGTCGAGAGCGCAAAATTGTTATTAAAATTTGCGAACCAGATCGCAGGGTCAATGCCTTATATTGTTACGGGCGATTTCAATGCAAATCCTGAACAGGAGCCTATAAAAATACTTGTGAATCCCAAAGACCCAATGCATTTAACTGATACCAAAGAAATTTCAGCCAGTCCGCATTATGGTCCACCGGGAACTTTCAATGGCTTCCACTCCAAGGAGATCAGTGATTTACCGATTGATCATATCTTTATCAAACATGCCATCACTGTTTTGCAACATGCTACTTTATCGCAAACGTGGGATGGACGGTTTTCTTCAGATCACTTCCCCGTTTTTGCAAGGGTCCTAATTCAGTAGCAATATGACTGCGGTTGAAAACATAATAAGAAAAAATCAGCAGAGTTTTGCCCAGGTCGTTTCATTTGATCCGGCGAGTCAAAAAATCGCATCAATCGATCTCACAGATAAGAACAAGGGTCTTGACGAAGCAATCTTTAGTGATACCGAAATATTTTCTTCCTATATCGATGCCTTAAGAAAAAAACAAAAGGCCGATTACCTGATCGGAGGGTATGATGAATTAAGAGTGATCTATGGTCGAAGCGAATTATTTGGCGCGCAAAAAACGGTTCGATCTATTGATGGTCCCGTTTCTGTCGACGATTCTGCTGTCTATGCCAATGAGGAGGCAGAACCGCGACGTCTTCACATTGGTACGGATATCTGGGGTCCCGCCGGTACACCAGTTTTCGCGTTTATGGGAGGTATGGTTCACAGTTTCGCATACAATGGTCATTACGGCGACTATGGTGCTACGCTTGTGTTATCGCATCAACTTGACAGTATTTCTTTTTATACGCTGTATGGACATATCAGCCTGGGTGATATCAATTTTATCAAAGAAGGCGACTACGTAGTTCGTGGGCAGGAGCTCGCTCATTTTGGCGAAAGGCATGAAAATGGTCACTGGCCTCCGCATCTCCACTTCCAGATTATTGCTGACATGGAATTGTATGAAGGTGACTACCCCGGAGTATGTAGATATTCTGAAAGAAAAAAATACGTCGCCAATTGTCCAGACCCGGATCTGATTTTGCAGTTGAAGCAACACGTACTTTGATCAGCCGATGTGATGATTAGCCGATTAGCTCATGATTAATGTGCTGATTAGCTAATCTGCTAATATGATAATGAAGAAAGTAACTTGAAAGCCAACAGACAGATTAGTTTATATGTGCCGAAAATCCGGAAATCCCATTTTAGAAGTCTACTGATTTGCTTATACTCAGAATAGCCAGCAGTAACACATTAGCTCATCACATCGACTCATTGATCTTAAGGGTTTATTCGCGCCAATTCGCTTCAATTCCCGGCAACTAGTGCCAAAACAAGCTCCTCCCATTCCTGTTGAACCGAGTATCCGGGCATTCTGCGGCCGGCTTTGTTGTACCAGTAATTCGCATTGAATGTATCGCCTTCCACACGGTGAAGGTAGGCGTGAATCCATGAACCGTTTTTATCGGCAATATCCTGTGCAATATTGTGCGACGCTTCCCAATCATCTCTTCCTGCATACCATAGTGCTTTCAGGTATGATGACATTTTTTCTGGTGGCTGTGGCGAGGATAACGATGTCTTGAATTCTTCAAAGTT
>DAINQQ010000298.1:0-5253 GCA_036742645.1 Flavitalea sp. | reverse complement strand
TTTGTTTCCTATCATTCAGTTTGTCCTTTATCTAGGGGTCACAATTCGTAGGTATCAACGCAGACCAGCCGCATCCCCTTCTCGTCGAAAGCCTCCTGTGTTTCGGCAAGAAGACTCTCAACCCCGTGGTCAATAATCAATCGGTGGCTCCAATCTGCGCTGCGATAAACGCCGGCTCATCTGGGTTGTCCATTCAGGTCATACCGCTCCACATCAATCAGGCGAAGGCCCTCCTTGTCGAAAAACTTCTGTGTTTCATCGAGGAAGGTTTTTGTATCTCTGTCCATGGTGAACCGATGTGCCCAATTGCCCGACCGATAAATACCGGCCCAACGACGGACGTTCCCAATGGTTGCAGGTCTTTCAACTGCGCAAACACCATTTCGCTCGACCGGACCGGAAATCAGCACCTGTCCTTATACGTCAGAAGATGTTCATCTTCGTCCCAAAAACCTTTTATCGTCAGCAACCGCCGGACTGAAAGTAGAGAATAAGTCTCACTGAAGCGGGAATCTTATTTCATTTAGTTATGGGTTCATACCCGCATTTGACCGGAGAAAACATCCTAGTGTAGTATAAAAAAATTCTATCATGACCCAAGTGTTAATGCCATCCTTTTCGGATACGTTTTACATCCCGGTTGCGAGGCTGTCTCGGCATATCGGAAATCCTAGTTCAATCACTCGCTTGAGATTATACCAACTTGACGCCAGCGAAAAAATATTTAGAACGAATGTGTGATTTCACAAAACTTTTTACTTTTGATTTAAAATTTTAGTCACAGGGTTCTTTCTTTCATTTATGAAAATGCAACCACGCCTGCTGTTGTTCTGTCAATGTTGTTTCCATGTTGTGTTTTTGGTCGGTTTTCTCTTGTTCGATAAAACATGTTGAAAGCCCTGGCAATTTAGTTTCCTCCTGCGGCAGCCGAAGACGGTAAACAACCGCAATTGCGCGTCACGATTGCAGGACATTCGAGAGCTTTGCATTTGCAAACATTTGGAGACCCTACCAATCCACTGGTATTCGTTTTGCCGCTGGCCTTGAGCAGACTCTGGTTTGCTCCTGCCATTGAAAATATTATAGCTTTTATGTGGTCATGTGGGATCGGAGGCGAGTAGGGTTGTCCGAGCGTGTGCCAAAAGAGGAGTTGAGTATAGAAAGTCTTGTTGAAGAAATCAAAGAAGGCAAAAGGCAACTAGCGCCAGATAAACGAGTCGTAGTCATCGGTCATTCCTTTGGGGGAACCTAATGGCCAAATACACCTCCGAAGATGCGAATGATGTTGAACAACTTATTTTGATCGAACCGGGTGGGCTGAACACCTTTCTGTGATACAAAGAACAAAGTATGAAAACAAGAATAAAGGCTTGTCTGATCGGTGGAATATGGGGCAGTCTAAGTTTTGTTATTCTTTTTTTAGCCCAAGGGGCAATTCGTCCTCAGTACAATCCTTTTCGGCACCCAGTTAGCTCGCTTTCAATTGGCCATTCAGGTTGGGTTCAAATTATAAATTTCATTTTCACCGGCTCATTGATCGTAGCATTTTCGGTAGGATTGAATAAATCCAGCCATGTTTTGGACCGTTCCGTTTGGATTCCGCGGTTAATCGGTTTAGCAGGCGTTGGTTTAATAGGTGCTGGTATTTTTGTTTCCGATCCGGTTTATGGTTATCCTTCAACTGTTCCGTTCCATGTAAGGCAATATACGATTCACGGCCACCTTCATGATCTATTTTCTTTATTCTTTTTTATTTGTTTGCCGATTGCCTGTTTTAAATCTTATGCGCGATTCCTATTGATGGACAAAAAAGTATCGGCACTGTGTGCTCTTATATTTGGTCTTAGTATGTGCGTCGCATTTATATGTGCAAGTATAGGCTTTAAACAGGTAAAGTCTTTCGTTAGCATTGCCGGGATGTTTCAAAGACTCGCTATTACTTTAGGGCTTGGCTGGATAGTAGTTTTAGGAGTAGGGGTTTTAATATCTGCCAGGAAAACATAACCAACACTCAAACAAAATTTTTAGAAGGAGAAACATATTCACTTCCACATATTAAGTATTATAACGGGTAATCAAACGTATTGAAAATGTCTATAAGAAAAATTTATAAGGCAAAGCCAGGTGACTATCCGGCTTATGCTGAAATGTATATGAAATGGCTTCCTGATGATGGGCTTATTCTGAAACACATGGAAGACAATTTTTATGCTGTAAAGCATTTTATTGAAAGCCTGCCATCGCAAAAATTACTCGATCGTTACCGGCCAGACAAATGGAGCATAAAGGAAATCTTGGTTCACATTGTGGATGATGAGCGGATTTTCTCCTATCGCGCCTTACGTTTTGCTCGTAATGAACAAGCAAATTTGATAGGCTTTGACCAAGATAGCTATGTTAGCTATTCTAAAGCCGATGAAAGAGCACTGGACAATATTTTAGAAGAATACGAAGCTGTCCGAAAAGCCACAATTGCTTTGTTCAAAGGGTTGCCCGAAGAAGCATTGGACAGAATGGGGCACGGCACCGCTACCTTCAACGATGCGACGGTGCGGGCCTTGCTCTTTCATATAGCTGGCCATGAGCAGCACCACATCAACTTTATCAAAGAAAATTATCTCTGAGATAAGTTATGGAGTATTTGAAGAGTTTCAAAGATAAGTACCAATGATATTATTGTCGCGCTATACGAAAATCTCGTCGATAAATTCAGTGCCATTCTTGATGCTCTGGAACCTAACGAAAAATGCTTTTTAGGCACTCACGAACGGTATGCATAAAATATTTTGAGTTGGTTTATGCATACAAGTTTTTCTTTTTAAATTTTATCGAAATCACAAGAAGAATCAAATATTTAAAGAAACGACATTATGAACTTATTGAGCAAACGAAAGTTCAGATTAGACAATTTTTTGAAGTACTTAGAAATGAAGGACGGTTGCTGAGATAACTATCAATCCGATACAACAATTCACATAATTGCTCATGACTACGGCAGCCATCCAATAATTTATACAAATCGGCAAGACATCAAACCTCATTGCCGCTTGATGGAATGGGGTTGTATCCCTACGACGTGAAGGATGAAAAGCAGTACCTAAGACAACCTGCAAGCATGCTTATATGCCAGAAATGAAAGAATCCTTGACGATGAGAAAAGCTATTGGAACAAGATAAAAAATAGGAGATGCCTTATTCCAGTTTCCGGAACTTACACCGTGAAGTAAAGGGCTGGAAATAAAAGTGCCGTATTTTGTAAGGTTGAAAGCTCAATCTATCTTCTTTATTCCTGGTCTCTGTTCAGTAGCTGAATTGCCCGACATTCAGACTGGGGAGATAGTTAAACGTTTTACATATACTCTCATTACTAGAGATGCCAATGAAGTAATGAAAATGATTCACAGCGGTGGAGATAATAAATACAGGATGCCTTTATTTCTTCCGTCTGAATTGTCAAAGGAATGGCTGAACGAAGGACTCACAGCTGAGCGATACGGGGAGATTTTGGAGTATGAAATGCCTTGTGAAGAATTGGAGTATCATCCAGTATTTACAATTCGAAGTCCTAAGCCGGATAATAAATTGAAATACGAATATTGGGAATGGGAAAAATTACTATTCCCAGGGAAATGAATCCTGATTGATGACAAGAGAACAACAAAAGTCATTCAGGATGTTAATAATCTTCAAAACATCCACAGAAATCCTGAAAAGATTCACAGATTCATAAACCCTTGAACAAGCAAACCTTGCTTCCATCAATCCTTCACACAACGGCAGTTATATCCCTGCCCACGCTCGGACGCCCGAAGTGTTGCGGAGTACGTGTTATCATCAATGGCTAACACCGTGGCATAACTATTACTACCGGCGGTACTTGACCAGTAATTACTATTGTCGCCATTCTTGAAAACAAATCCGCCATATGAATCCCTAAACCCTCCGGCAGGAAGTTTCAGGTTGGTCTGGAAGGCAGCCATTGTACCCTCGAGATCTTCATAACTTTTCACATTTTGCCAGTCTGCTGCAGTCGGTAATCGCCAACCGGCGCCCAACGCAACACAGGGATCTTTTCCGTTGGTGGACGTAGCCGAAGACCCACTCCAGGTATCAGTGGCCAACCCACCAGTACCCCACCATTTAGTGCCTGCAGTTGTTCCTGTAATGAAATTTGGATTCCCTGAAGGGATGTTAGAAGGGTTTAATAGCGAAGGCCCTCCGGTAATGGTCGGGCTGTTTGCAGCCTGGTGACCATCATCCCAGCGTCCCCATTGAAAATAATCCCCATACGAAGCCTGATCGTTTTGATGAAATGCAACCTGAGGGGAACCCAGGTTTTGCTGTAGCCATATTTTGCCATCTTTAGCTCTCACGGTTTTATAAGCTACTGCCTCTCCTTTGTAAATGAAATTGACGACTCCTGTTGAACCGGGAGTCGGACCAGGATCAACCGTGGGTCCCTCAGCGGGAGGATTGCCTACCGTAAAAAACATCATGCATGGTTGAATGTTGCCAACACTGATCCAAACTGAATAAAAGCCCGTAGCGATTGTTGTGCCTGTTGCAGTGAAAACAACTGTTCCGCTGCCCACATTAAATGTTCCGGCAGGTGCCGAGATGGTGATGCCATTCACTGTGGCGCTGGTAAAAGCAGTATAGCTGCCGCCGGGACTGTTTACATAATTCTTTGTAATAGGAATATTCGCCGGCACACCTACAGTAAATGATGCTGAGTAAGTAGGATTGTTGCAATTCGTAAAATAAAAAGTTGGCGGTAGTGGCGGATTCTTAGGAGGCTTCCCCGATAATGCTTCATCATTTGCGGTGGCAACCAGAGGCTCTGCTGTTTTTTTACAACTTTGAAAAAATATCACAACTGGTAAAAGAAGTACCAGGCATGACACTGTAAAATGTTTTCTTCCTGGAAATATTCGTGTTTGCATAACCATGAAATTTTATGATGAGTCATAAAGGAACAATTTGAATGCGCTGCCGATAAACAGGCACACAATGGACTATACGGTTTCCAGCTAATTTGAGACGTAGCTTTGAGAGTAGGCTCGTGGAATGCTTCAAAAAATTTTATCCTTTTGCGATATGCCTATTGCTTATACATTTCCTGTAATGAGATAAACGGAACAAGTTTTCAAAGGTTGCCCGTAACAGCATTTTAAAATAAAAAGTGGGCGATCCATTCTTTTACACAGATGAGAGAAAACAGTTTATATTGAGATACGCATGATACAATTAATT
>DAINQQ010000297.1:0-5263 GCA_036742645.1 Flavitalea sp. | reverse complement strand
CCGAATCCTTTCCGGAGCGAAGTACAATTGAAAGGTGTTACAACAAGTGATGTTAATCGCAAGAACATCAAGATCTACAACGCGATGGGTAGTGAGGTGAATTATCGCGTTGTCGGTGGAAACTCAATAGTAATAGATCCTTCGCTTCCAAAAGGAGTATATATCCTCCGCTTAAAAGGCGAAGCCTTCAAACTCTTCAAGGAGTAGGTCGAAACTAACGCATATAAAGAAGAGGCTCTCACTGAGGGCCTCTTCTTTATTCAATACATTAAAGATATTTAGAAGTATACCCGATATTCTTTTTTTTCATACCCGCCGGTGTGCCGGTATATACGACGCTACCGCCCTCATCCCCAGCTTCGGGTCCGAGATCAATGACCCAATCGGCACTTTTAATGACATCGGTATTGTGCTCCACTACCAGGATTGAATGACCCTGTTCGATTAACGCGTTAAAAGAAGACAACAATTTTTTGATGTCATGAAAATGAAGTCCTGTTGTGGGTTCATCAAAGATGAACAGGATATGACCCTGGCCCTTTCCCTTTCCTAAAAAAGAGGCGAGTTTAACACGTTGTGCTTCTCCACCAGATAAGGTATCAGAAGATTGTCCAAGCTTCACATAACCTAAACCAACACTACTCAGTGGCCTGATCTTATTAAGAATATCTTTTTCATCCTTGAAAAAATCCAGCGCTTCATCAACGCTCAATTCCAGGATGTCATAAATACTCTTTTCTTTATAAGTTACTTCCAGTACTTCTTCTTTAAATTTTTTGCCGTTGCAAACCTCACAGGTGAGGTGTACATCGGCGAGAAATTGCATTTCTACAACTTGCTCACCTTCACCCTTACACGCATCACAACGGCCTCCGTCGACATTAAATGAGAAATGTTTGGGCTGAAAGCCGCGCATTTTGCTAAGGGGCTGCCGGGAATAAAGATCACGGATCTCGTCATATGCCTTAATATAAGTTACCGGATTGCTGCGAGAAGATTTTCCGATCGGATTTTGGTCTACCATTTCCACCTGTGATATATATTCGACGTCTCCCGTAATCCCTTTATGTACTCCTACCTTGTCTGCGATCTCACCTTTTATTTTCTGTAGGGCCGGATACAGTATCTGCTTAATCAAAGTTGTTTTTCCGCTTCCACTCACTCCACTTACTACACATAAAACATTCAGAGGAAATTCTACCGTGATATCCTTTAGATTGTGTTGCCTCGCCCCTTCGACAGTAATTGAACGATTCCATTTGCGCGCAATAGCCGGGGGATCGATTTTCAACTTGCCGGTAAGGTATTTGGCAGTAAGGCTATTTTCGTTCCGTGTTAACGTACCATAATTTCCATATGCCACCACTTCTCCGCCAAGATGCGAAGCTAGAGGCCCCATGTCAATAATATGATCTGCCTCGCGCATCATCATTTCATCATGCTCAACAACCACAACAGTGTTGCCCAGATCTCGCAATTCTTTAAGAACACGAATCAATCTTTCTGTATCTCTTGAATGTAATCCTATCGAAGGCTCATCAAGAATGTACAGGGAGTTGGTAAGATTACTTCCCAGTGATCTTGTTAATTGGATACGCTGACTTTCTCCTCCGCTCAGTGAATTCGCCAGCCGATTCAACGTAAGATAACCTAACCCAACATCCATCAAAGTTTTCAGGCGGTGATGAATCTCAATTAAGATGCGTTTGGCAATCTGTTGCTCAGATTCTGTTAACACAAGCTTGTCGAACCATTGAATAAGGTCTTTGACAGGCATTTCGCCTAATTCTCCGATATGACGATCTGCCACCTTGATATAAAGCGCTTCCTTTCTTAACCGATACCCTTTGCAGTCCGGACATAACGTGCGACCGCGATACCGGGAAAGCAACACCCTGTACTGTACCTTATACAAATTGTGCTCGACCTCTTTGAAAAAGTCATTGATTCCATTAACATGCGAGTTTCCTGTCCACAAAGTTTCGTATTGGTCTTTGGTAAGATCAATGATCGGTTTGTGGACCGGGAAATTAAAACGCCTGGCACCCCGGATAAACTCATCCTTCCATTTCCCAAGCTTCTCACCCTTCCACGGAGCAACTGCACCTTCATAAATACTTAGCCTTTTGTCTGGAAGCACCAGGTCGGGGTCAATACCGAGTACTAAACTGAATCCTTCGCAGGTGGGACAAGCACCAAATGGGTTGTTGAAGGAAAACAGATTTGGAACCGGTTCTTCGAATTGCATTCCATCCAACTCAAACCTGTTAGAGAATTGAAGTCTTTGCCTGTCGTTAATTTCAATAGTCAATTCGCCCTCTCCTTCATACATGGCAGTACCAATTGAATCTGCGAGACGGTGTTTATCATCTTCATCGAACGCGCGGACAACAAGGCGGTCGATCAGGACCCAAGCGTCTTTCAGCGCCTTTTCAAGAACCGAATTATTTTCCAGGAGGTCTTCAATTCGAATGATTTCTCCGTTTAGATATATTCTTGAAAAGCCTTTTTGCAACAAGATATTCAGTTCTTCGTGGATATTTCGATTAGTATGCTGTTTAAATGGAACCAACACTAAAACCTTCTCCCCAGCTGGTAGTTGTACAATAGCGTTCACAACATCATTTACATCATCCTTCTTAACCACTCTTCCAGAAATGGGTGAAATTGTTTTTCCTATGCGTGCATATAACAGGCGCAAATAATCATATACTTCAGTCATGCTACCGACAGTAGAACGTGGAGTGCGGGTGATTACTTTCTGTTCAATCGCAATCGCAGGGCAAAGGCCTTTAATGTAATCAACATCGGGTTTAACCATTCTTGCCATGAACTGTCGTACATAAGCGCTCAGACTTTCTGCGTATCTTCTTTGGCCTTCGGCAAAGAGAGTATCAATTGTCAGAGAAGATTTTCCTGAACCTGAAACACCCGTTACGACGATCAACTTTTTCCTTGGAATTTCTACAGTAACGTTTTTCAAATTATGCACTCGTGCACCTTTTATCAGAATTGAATCTGATTGCGTAGAAACACTATTTGCTTTTTGTTGTTTTTCGAAGGAAGACATAAAGGGGCACAAAAATATTGGATGCAGGGCAATAAATAAGCAGAACTATTTACTGCCTCTTAATAACTGTTACAAAAATTTTGTGAAAGTTTGGTTTTTTCACAAAAGTGTATATCTTTAAACAGTAATTTGTACAATATAACGGAAAACTAAAATTTCTTGCCTATAGTTGGACACTTCTACTCAGAAAAACCAAGTTCGCTCTAAATCCAAAATATATCCTATCACCTTCAAAACCGTAGAAGTTTTATGAAATCTTCATTACGTACGAAAACCGATCACGAACTCATCCAAAATTTCCAGGATGGGGACTTGCATGCCCTTGAAACCCTCGTTATTCGCCACAAAGACAAAATGTACACCTCGATTTTGTTTCTTGTGAAAGACAAGTACCTGGCTGAAGACATTTTTCAAGACGTTCTCATCAAAATCATCGACACAATCCGCGGCGGCCGTTACACAGAAGAAGGAAAGTTCCTTCCCTGGGCTATGCGTATTGCCCACAACCTCTGTGTGGATCATTTCCGTAAAGTAAAGCGTACCCCAGCTATTAAAACCAGCGACGATCGCGATATTTTTGAGGTGATAAACTTCACAGAAGATGGCGCTGACGTTAAGATGATGAAACGCCAAAGTCATGACAGAGTTCGTCAAATGCTTGACCTGCTTCCGGAAGATCAGAGAGAAGTGATCATTCTTCGTCATTATGCTGATCTAAGCTTCAAAGAAATTGCATCTCTTACCAACTGCAGCATCAATACTGCATTAGGAAGAATGCGCTACGGCCTCATCAATCTTCGTAAAATGATGATGCAGAAAAAAATTGCGTTATAACCGGCTAACGCAGAATTTTATTAATCCGAACAGATGGGAACAAGACTAAATGCCTAAAGTAAAAGAGAAAAGATTGGAAACATATTGTCATTCTGATCATCCATTCGGACTTTGTGATAGAATTGCTTGCTGCCGAAAGGCTTGAACAGAATGACGCCTAATTAAAACCCCGTGTACGAAGCGGGGTTTTTTTATTTACTGGTTAGTCAGGAAGGCAGATACTAATTATCATTTCGAGGCGCCTTGCCTGAATGCCGTTAAACCGCATTCTAACCATTCTGCAAATTGTTTCGGATCAGGTGTGTAAGCTTTTGTTTTTGTGAGAATCTTTTCATCAACACCAATTAAGGCATACTGCGGTTGCGCAACTGCATCAAAATTTTCTGATTGAAACGTAGCCCATTTATCACCGACTGTAATTATCCTTTTCGCAGCGCCGGTTTTTGTTGTATAAGTGAGCTGCTGCGACGCGGGTAATTTCCTTCGCTCATCCACGTAGAGTGAAACAATAACAAACTTATTCTTCATTAATTCATTCACTGTTGGGTCAGTCCAGACATTTTCTTCCATTCTGCGACAGTTTACGCAGGCCCACCCGGTAAAATCTATCAGCAGCGGTTTGTTTTCTTTTTTTGCGAACTGTATTGCCTCTTCGTAATCTCTCAGCGGCTCAATCCCGGATTCGCAATTGACAGGGTGAGAGTAAACACTGTAGCACAAAGGTGGAGGGAAGCCGCTGATGAGGCCGAGGTTTGCCCATTGTGTATTCGTAAGACCTGGAATCAGGTACAAAGTGAATAAGGAAAAGATCGCGATAAATACCCATCTTGCCTTACTAACTTTTTTCACGGGGCTATCGTGAGGAAACCGGATCTTACCCAACAGGTATAAAACAATAAGAACGCCAATAACAACCCAGCTTCCTATAAAAATTTCCCTTGGCAATATTTTCCACTGTTGTACAAGGTCAGCATTCGATAAAAACTTTATTGCCATCGCCACTTCGAGAAAACCCAACACAACTTTCACAGATGTCAACCAGCCCCCCGACTTGGGAAGTGATTGTAACCAGCCAGGAAACATAGCAAAGATGGCAAAGGGTAAGGCAAGCCCAAGTCCGAAACCAGCCATACCAAAAGTTAATTGCAGTGCACCGCCATTATTCGATAATGCTCCTACCAGTAAAGAACCTAGAATCGGTCCTGTACACGAAAACGACACAATTGCCAGAGTCAGAGCCATGAAAAAAATTCCTGCAAGATTTCCGATACCTGATTTTGAATCGGCCTTGCTGGCAATGCTTCCCGGGAGTGTGATTTCGAAATAGCCGAAAAATGAAATTGCAAATACAATGAAGAT
>DAINQQ010000296.1:0-5300 GCA_036742645.1 Flavitalea sp. | reverse complement strand
GCGATACAAAAATCACTCGACCAGCTTTCAAATGCTCCGATTTTTATAGACGATACTGCAGCATTAAACATATTTGAACTGAGGGCGAAATGTCGCCGGCTAAAGAATAAACATAACGTTGGGCTCATCATTATCGATTATCTCCAGCTCATGAGCGGCACCGGAGAGAATCGTAACGGTAATCGAGAGCAGGAGATTAGCCGAATCTCGCGTGATCTGAAAGGACTGGCTAAAGAACTCCAGGTTCCCATTATTGCATTATCACAATTAAGTCGTGCGGTTGAATCGAGGAAGGAGGGAAATAAAATGCCACAACTGAGCGACCTCCGCGAGTCAGGTGCCATCGAGCAGGATGCGGACATGGTGATGTTCCTGTACAGACCAGAATACTATGATATTACCGCGAATGAAATGGGCGAAAGCAATAAAGGCGAAACCCATGTAAGAATTGCCAAGCACAGGAACGGTTCATTAGAAACCATAAAGCTGAGGGCGCTATTACATATTCAGAAGTTTACAGAAATGGATGGGGATGACTATAGCAGTATTGGATTACCGGGCGGAAACTGGAAGCCAGTTCCTTCAAACCAGGGAACGGATGCCAACGCCAAGCTATATATTCAAACGGGCAGCAGAATGAATGATCTGCCAATGGACGATGAAGAAGCCCCATTTTAAGACACTAATACCATTAAAGGTTTTCGAGGTTTTCTACGTAACATGCCCCTGCCATTTGGCCGGGGCTTTTTGTAGTTGTTCTTTAATTTAATTTCAACTATGGATTGGCCATTCTTTTATAAGGAAAATATCGACGATGTTCACAAACTGCTCATGTTAGATGAGGAGACATCAAAACATGTTGTGCAAGTCTTAAGGATGAAATCAGGAGAGCTATTGCGCATTACAAATGGGAACGGCCAACTGTTGACTGCTGAGATTGTAAGAAATCATAAGAAAAATTGTGAAGTGAAAATTATCGAATCAAGATTTATTGAAAACTCTACCCGGAGCATATCTATCGCAATATCCCTGCTAAAAAACGCCAGCCGTTTCGAATGGTTTCTCGAGAAAGCCACTGAAATCGGGATTCGTGAAATCATTCCAATGATTTGCGAAAGGACGGAAAAACAAAACTTCCGCTACGATCGCATGAAAAATATATGCATCAGTGCAATGCTTCAAAGCAAGCAGGTTTGGCTTCCGAAATTGCGAGATCCAATAAAATTTACAACTCTCTTCAAGGATCTTCCATACAAGCAAAGGTTCATTGCGCATTGTACAGACGAAGAGAAAAGAAGCTTATCTTCTATAATTGATCGCGGTGTTGAGTCAACGCTTATTCTGATTGGTCCGGAAGGTGATTTTACCAACGAAGAAATCGTAATGGCTGACAAAAGTCAGTTTCGTTCTGTTAGTCTTGGCGAGACAAGGTTACGGGCAGAAACCGCAGCCGTGGTCGCAGCCGCGGTAATGGCGTTACGTTAATAGGTTATGTGGTTATATCAGTGGCCTGGGATCTGGCTTTTATTTGGGGCTCTCGCAGTTCCACAGTTTTGACCGCCTTATCTTTCTTTCGCACATACATATTGAGTAGTTCGACGCCAAATGAAAAGGCCATCGCGAAATAGATATATCCTTTTGGTATCTCTGCGTGATGTAAAGGCTCCAGTCCTTCGAAGAATAGGCTGAAACCCACCATTAATAAAAATGAAAGGGCGAGCATTTTCAAGGTAGGATGCTTGTGAATGAAGTTCGAAATGCGTTGGGAGAATAAAAACATCACAATCATTGCCATCACCACAGCCATCATCATAATCTCAACGTGCTGCGCCAGGCCTACAGCTGTTATGATGCTATCAAAGGAGAAGATCATATCAACTAGTATGATTTGGGTCATCACACTTCCAAAGGACGCGGTCGCCGGTTTTTTTATAGTTTCTTCCGTAATTTCTTCTCCCTCAAATTTGCTGTGTATTTCCTTCACCGTTTTATACAAGAGAAACAATCCTCCAATAAACATGATTATGTTTCGCAGGTTGAAGCTGTATCCAAACAGACCAAAGAGTTCCTGATTACCATTTTTTACCAACCACCCCAAAGCCATTAACAGAGCTAGTCGCACAGCTATTCCTCCTATCATCCATATGCGACGGGCCCTCAGATGTTTGCTTTTGTCAAGCCGGCCCATGATGATTGACACGAAAATCACGTTGTCAATTCCAAGCACAATTTCCAGCGTTGCGAGCGTCAGGAGACTAATGAGGGAGTCCATGGTAAAAAGATGTTCCATCGATTGTTATTCAGGCAGCAAAAATAAGGTTTGAATGGATTGTAAGGTTTTTAATCGTCCAATTCGGCCTCGTACTAACTAATAAATAAGGATAGTGTGCAATTTTTTTGCAGTTTCCGAGTTATGAAAACATTACTCAATTGAATAGCCTCTTATAGCCAACCTGTACTTTTTTATTGATCGTTTGATTCCTTGTATTTAATTATTCCCTATGAAAAAGTCGTTGGTGATTCTTCTTTTCGCTGTATGCACTATCACTCATGCCCAAGACAATTCCTCTCGTAGCATTCTAAAACTTGGTGGTGGTTACTCAAAAGATTTTCCTGGTTTAACAGGCTATGCGTTAACAGGGGAGTATGCTTATTCGCTTAGTGATAAACTCGAGGGAGGCTTCGGAATTAAGCGTCTAAACATGAGTGGTTATCCGCGTACCGCAGCTGTAAACGAATTTACGAAGGCGACTACGCTTGACTTCAACATCTACTTCCTACCTCTTGCAAACGACTTCAATGTTATTAAAATTGGCGTTGGGTACTCATTTTCTTTTTATAAAACAAGAAGATCGTACCCGGTAGTTGAAACAGGAGGTGTAGAAAAAGCTACTAGCTGGCCTATCCAGGATGCAAAGGGTCGAATTTCGGGAATAATTGTAAATGGAGAATACCAATACATATTTCCGTCAAGTCTCTCTTTAGGAATAAAGGCCTCTTTATGCAAGGCGTATGACCAGGTGTTTTATATCGGACCCTTTCTCGGGATACAATTATAAATTTTTAATGATGTTTTTCACAATAGCTGGCCCTTCATAAATAAATCCGGTCCATACCTGAATCAATGAAGCGCCTGCGCGGAACTTTTCCTTTGCATCGTCCGCTGTAAAGATTCCGCCTGAAGCTATGACGGGGATTTGTCCACGCGTCTTTTCATGAATGTATTGAACAATCTCCGTAGATCTGTTTTTTAGGGGATATCCGCTTAATCCACCGGCTCCTACTCCTTTTATTTTTTCATCATTTGTTTGAAGTCCCGCACGGCTGATGGTGGTGTTCGTGGCAACTAATCCATCGAGTTTGATTTCCATCGCCAAATCAATAACATCGTTTATTTGATCCCAACTAAGGTCGGGTGCTATCTTTAGTAGTAATGGCTTTTGCGTTGGTTGCTGAAGATTGATTGTTTGAAGATGTGAAAGGATTTTTTGCAGTGCATCTTTTTCCTGCAGCTCACGCAGGCCAGGAGTATTGGGGGAACTGACGTTTACTACGAAATAATCTACCCCATCAAACAGGGTACGAAAACAGATTTCGTAATCTTTCCAGGCTTCTTCGTTAGAAGTAGCTTTATTCTTACCAATGTTACCGCCGATCACAGCAGCGCTATGATTTTTCCCGATGGCATTTTTCTGTTTCCATTCTTTTAATCGTTTTGCAATCACCTGCACGCCATCGTTGTTAAATCCCATGCGGTTAACAATCGCACGATCTTTTGGCAAACGAAATAATCTCGGCTTGTCGTTACCCCCTTGCGGTTTTGGGGTAACAGTGCCGATTTCAATAAAACCAAAACCTAATGCCGCGAGTTCGTCAAGATAACAGGCGTTTTTATCAAAACCCGCAGCAAGCCCAACGGGATTTTTAAAGGATAATCCAAATATTTCGCGACGTAACGAGGGAATATTATTGATTCGCTTAGAAAAACTCTTATTTAATCCTATTTTGTTGATAAGACTGAAACAGCTCATCGCAAAATAGTGAACGCCTTCAGCTGGAAACAAAAAAAGTAATCGACGAAGCAGTGAATACATAATTTGTGACGCGAAGATAAGGGCTCAGGAAATGAAGGTTATATTTTAAGACTTTGGAATTCTGAAAACAGCTAAATTTGATATAGAAAGTTGCATAAACAACCTTTTGGTTTGTGGTTTAAAGTTTGTGGTTGATGATAGTCAACCATTGCAACAACCACAAACCGAAATTATGAATTCATTAAACTCAATTTTATGCAGGAAGCATATATCGTGGCAGGATACAGAACGGCGGTAGGTAAAGCAAAACGTGGGGGATTTCGGTTTTATCGTCCGGATGATCTCGCGATTGATGTGATAAAAGCGCTACTTTCCTCGATACCTCAATTGGATAAGGGACGCGTGGATGATGTAATTGTCGGTAATGCCGTTCCGGAAGCCGAGCAGGGTTTACAGGTGGGAAGAATTATCGCCGCCCGTGCACTTGGCTACGGCGTTCCCGGCATGACTGTCAACAGATACTGCGCTTCGGGTCTTGAAACAATCGCAATAGCAACCGCAAAGATCAGGATGGGTCAGGCGGATTGTATTGTGGCCGGGGGTACCGAAAGCATGAGTATGGTACCAACAGCGGGTTGGAAAACAGTACCTGCATACTCAATCGCGAAAGACGAGCCAGATTACTACCTAAGCATGGGACTGACTGCCGAAGCTGTTGCAAAAGATTATAAAGTGAGTCGTGACGAACAGGACCAGTTTTCTTATAATTCCCACCAAAAAGCTCTAACGGCCATCGAGCACGGACACTTTAAAAGTGGTATTCTTCCCATCACTGTGGAAGAAGTATATCTTGATGAGCAAGGGAAAAAAAAGACGCGAACTTACGAAGTGAATACAGATGAAGGGCCGAGAAAAGATACAAATCTGGAAGCATTAGCCAGATTAAAACCGGCTTTTGCGGCGAATGGAACAGTCACTGCCGGTAACTCTTCGCAAACATCGGACGGAGCGGCGTTTGTTATAGTAATGGGTGAACGGATGATGAACGAACTCGGTCTAAAACCAATCGCCCGCCTGGTTGCTTGTGCTTCCGCGGGAGTTAATCCACGGGTGATGGGAATGGGTCCCGTTGAGGCGGTGCCGAAGGCTTTAAAGCAGGCGAATATGAGCCTCGGGCAAATCGACCTGGTTGAGTTGAATGAGGCATTTGCTTCCCAGGCAATCGCCGTAATTCATGAACTTGGAATCAACCCCGACATCGTAAAC